>CAZJSF010000046.1:0-18025 GCA_964548515.1 uncultured Thermodesulfobacteriota bacterium | reverse complement strand
CTGACGGCACCGCCGACACGGCAGGTGCGTGTGAACGTGGCCTGGCGGGCACCCCTCGGCGAGACGGACCTGGCGGGCTACGTGGTGCGGGTGACGGACAGCGCTACGCAAGGCGCCGCATTCTCCCAGGCCCGGGCGGTGCTCCACCCGCTCCAGGCAGCGGAGGTCCGGGAACTGCCCGCCGGGGCCTACGACGTGGAGTTGATCGCGTACGACCGTTCCGGGAACCAGAGTGATCCGCCCGTGAAGGTGGCGGGGCCTGAGGTGGCCGCGGCCGCGCCGACCCCGACCCCGGAGGTGTCCCTGGATCTTCTTCGGGAGGGCATCTCCTCGAGCGACGTCGAGGACCGGAAGGACAGCACCCGGGGCATCGGGACCGACTACGGCCTGGACAAGATCTGCTTCCTCGGGGCTCTCGGCCTGTAGACGGCCGGCCCGGCCCAGGACCGGCGGGCGGGCCGGGCGCCCAGGGAAGCACCGACAAGCGACCCGACGGGGGAGGTCGGCGCGTGCAGCAGCGGCAACGGCGAACCGGTGGACCGTCGGCGTACCGGCACCGCGCTCACGCATGACGAACGGAGACCGATGCCCCGTTCCCGGCGTCCCTGCCTGCTCGTCCTCCTCGCGGCGGCGCTTCTCCTGAGCGCGGGCACCGGCGTCCGGGCTGCCGAGATCCTTTGGATCTATCCCCCACCCAATTCCCTGGTGACCGAGTCGCCCCTGACCCTGCTGGGATACGTCCTCGGCCCGCCCGCGGATTCCATCGAAGTCAAGATCGTGGGTTCGGAGGCCGCCGCCGAACCGCGCCGGGAGAAGCTGTTCCTGTACAAGGGGAAGATCTTCTCGGGAGCCGTGGAACTGGCGCCGGGCAGGACCAACCTGGTGATCGCAGACGAGGTCGTGCCGGTGCTGTACCGGCCGGGCTTCGAGGGGGACCGCGAAGAGGAGTTCCGGCGGCCCCGCCCCCACGGGGGAGGGATCGAGTCCTGCACCCCCTGCCACGGCTTCGCCCGGGGGGAACTCACCCGCAAGGCGAGCCCCCCCGGTCTCTGCCTCGAGTGCCACGAACTGGGAACCGAGTCCCTTCGCGCTGTCATCCGCGACAACCACCACACCCGCCAGGTGACCCCGGACTGCCTGCGCTGCCACGATCCCCACGTCTCCTTCGAGCCGCACCTGCTCCGGACCGGCGGCAGCGTCTGCCTGCCGTGCCACGAGGACAAAGCGGGCGATTCCGGCCACTCCCGGGCGGCCGCCGAGCCCTGCGTCGCCTGCCACGACGCCCACGCCTCGGCGCTCCCCAGGATGCTCAAGGCCGACGCCCTCTCCCAGTGCCGCTCGTGCCACCAGGGCCTCGCCGATCCGAAGCGATACCCGCGCTCCTATCACCGGCCCGTCGAGCAGGGACGTTGCTTCGACTGTCACCGCCCCCACCCGGGGGAGGCCCCCGCCCTCCTCACCGCCGCCGTCCCGGGGCTCTGCCGCAAGTGCCACACGGAGGATGCCGACGGGCCGCACCAAGGTGAGTTGGAGAACTGCGGGCTATGCCACGCGAGCCATCTTTCGGACCGGCGCGGCCTTCTGCGCGACGGGGTCTCGAAGGCGTGCCTCGAGTGCCACGGGGAATTCCCCGAGGGCGCGAGCCGCCACCCCGCCACCGAGGAGGGGTGCATGGCGTGCCACAACCCCCACAGACCCAGGGCGCTCGTGGAGAGCGACCGGGTGTGCGGCCGCTGCCACGGCCTGCGGGAAAAGGCCTTCGGAGCGGCCCACGGGGGCCTGGCCATGGGGCAGGTCCGCGAGTGCACCTTCTGCCACGAGCCCCACCGCTCCGACTACCCGGCGCTCCTGCGGGGCGTGGAGCACTACCCGCTGCGGAACGGCGGCTGCAACGCCTGTCACGCCCAGGAGGGGCCCAAGGTCGGCCTCAAGTACGAGGGCAGCCGCAACTGCATGCGATGCCACGGGCAGATCACGGGGACATCGACCATCGTGGAGACCGACAAGGTCCACAAGCCCGTGTACCAGGTGGACTGCATCGCCTGCCACAACCCCCACCTGGGGGTGCGCGACGGCTTCCTCCTGGAGGAACCCGAGGTCCTGTGCGGCTGGTGCCACGGAATCCTGCTGCGGGGGGTAGACAACATCCACGCGGTCCTGCGGGAAGACGGGAGCTGCTACACCTGCCACGTCCCCCACATCAGCGACTTCCGGCCCCTGTTGAAGAGGCCCGAGAGGGAGTTGTGCGGCCGCTGCCACCAGGGGGCCGTGCCGGAGGACGCGGAGACCCGGCGCCGGCTGCACGGGGCGCTGGGGGAGGGACGCTGCACCCCCTGCCACAACCCCCACGGGACCAACACCGAGAAGCTCCTCGTGGAGGACCGCGAGGTGCTGTGCAGGTCCTGCCACCCCGAAGTGCTCCGGTCGCCGGACCGCAAGCCCTTCCGCTACCTCCACGGCCCGGTGGGCGCCAACAACTGCACCGCTTGCCACGAGCTCCGCCACGAGCACGCGCAGAGCAAGGAGGACAGGTTCCTCCGGGCGCGGGGCAAGGCCCTGTGCGCCCTGTGCCACGACGTCGCCCTGGAGCACGTCCCGCAGCGCTTCCGCCCCAAGGCCCGCGAGGTGCAGAACGACTGCCTCGCTTGCCACGAACCCCACGGGGCGGACAACGCCTTCCTGATGCGCTCGGGGTACTAGCCCGGACCACCCCCCTCTCGCGCCGCGATGGCCTGCCGCAGGTGATCGGGCACGGGCGCGGGCCGGCCGTTCTGGTGGTCCAGGATCACGTAGACCTCCCGCCCCTCGCACACCGTCCGCCCGCTCCCGGTCTCCCGGATCACGAACCCGAAGGTGACCGACGTGTTCCCCAGTCGCTCCGTGCGGACCGCCACCGACAGGGTCTCGCCGAAGCAGCCCGGCGACCGGAAGTCGCACTCGGCCCGGGCCAGGACCATGTCGTGCCCCCGACGCACGATCTCGGCGTAGGGCAGGCCGAGATCCTCCAGGTAGTCCGTGACCGCGTCGTCCACGTACACGAAGTAGTTGGCGTTGAAGACATGACCCTGGCAGTCGCTGTCCGAGAACCGGACCTTTCGCTGGTAGGTGGGCTTCGCCTCCACGGGAATCCTCCTCCGGCCCGCAGGCCGCGTCGGGTTCAGCAGCAGTCGGCTGCCTTCGTGGTCTCTTCGGCGGTCACTACGCCGGCCAGGCCCGCCAGGGCCACCCCCCTCCACAGGGCCTCCAGGGCCCCGGACAACGTCGCCGTCCGGCGGTAGCGCTCGGCGAGGTACTGGCGCGCCACCAGCTCGAACGAAAACCGCGGGTGCAGCATGCGAGCCGACCCCTCCACCGTGAGCAGCGCCTTGAGGAGCAGCGCGTACTTGCGCGGAAAGCGGACCCTATGCCGGTGCACCGCCGCCAGGATTCCCCTGCCGATGCGCTGCAGGTCCGTGTCGACGAGGGTCGGAGCCAGGGCCTCGTCCAGGACCCTGCCCACCTCCATCGCGAAGGCGTCCACCGCGAGAGCTTCGACCTGGACCCCCAGGCGGTCGAGGTGCCGCAGGGCCAGGGGCGCGTCCCGGCACAGGAGCCCCACGAGGGCCCCGAGGATGGACTCACGCTCCCCGGGGGAGAGCCGCCCGGCGATCCCGAAGTCCACGTAGGCGACTTCACCCTCGGGGGAGACCAGGATGTTGGCCGGGTGCAGGTCGGCGTGGAACAACCCGTCGTCGAGAACCTGCTGCAGGAAGGCCCGCGCCCCCCGCTCGGCCAGCCCCGCGTAGTCCGGGCGGGCACGCACGGCGGGGTCGGAGATCTTGGCACCCTCCACGAAGTCGGCGGTGAGCACCCTTCGCGTGGTCCATCCCCAGTGGACCCGGGGCACGCGCACCCCGGGGACGCCACGGAAGTTGCGGGCCATGGCCTCGGCGACCTCGGCCTCCCGCCGGAAGTCCAGTTCCTCCTCGGCGGCCCGGCACACCTCTCCCCACAGGGAGGCCGCGTCGATCCGTCCCCGGAGCGGCGACAGGAGGACGACAACCCGGAGAAGGCCCCCGACGATGCGCAGGTCCTCGCGCAGGACCCCTGCCACGCCCGGGCGCCGCACCTTGACCGCCACCGGTGTCCCCCCGGGAAGGCGGGCGCGGTGGACCTGGCTGAGGGACGCCGAAGCGAGGGGTTGCTCCTCGAAGTCCGGGAACAGGTTCCCGAGAGGGGCTCCCAACTCCGCCTCCACCTCCCGGCGCACCGCCTCGAAGGGAACCGGGGCGGCCCGGTCCTGCAGCCGTTCGAAAACCCCCAGGGCCGCCGGGCCCAGGAGGTCGGGCCGCACCGACAGGAACTGGCCGAACTTCACGAAGGCGGGCCCCAGCGACTCGAAGGCGCCGCACGCCGCTTCCGCCAGCGGCACCGGGGAACGCCTCCGCGCGGCCTTCGCGGCCCCTCCGGCGAGGCGGCCGGCCAGCACGGCGGCGATGCGCGACAGCCGGGCGACGCGGGCGAGTCGCCGCGCGCCGGTCAAGGGCTCCCCCCGCCGGGCGGGTCCGAAGGCCGATGCACCAGGGTCACCCCTCCGGATTTCCCCCCCGGAGCCGTTCGAACTTCTGCTCCAGCCCACGCAACCGGTGTCTCAGGTCCTCCACCTCGGCCCGGAGTGCGGCGGAGTCGTCCCGGTGGAGGAAGCCCATCTGCCGCACCTCGTTGGCGAACGCCTCGGCGAGAATCCCCTTCAGGGCCTCCTTCTCCTGCTCCACGGCGAGCAAGAGCCGCTGGTATTCGCCCCGCAGGTCATCGGGCGTCTCGCGGGCCCGCCGCAGCGCGTCCCGGATCCAGTCGTCGGCCTTCTCGTGGAGCAGCAGCCACGCGGCGAAGAAGGTCAAACTGCCCTTGGCGGCCGGGCCGTGATCCGACTCCATCGTCTACTCCTCTCGCTGCAGTGGACGATCCTCCCCGCCGGGGAAGGGTACCGGGGCACTAGAGCACGCTTCGGACGCCGGGGCAAAGGGGGAATCTCCCTCAAGTCGGCGGCCGCCCGGCCGATCAAAGGGGGAAAGGACCGTCCCAGGAGGGGACTCCATGGACCTCGCCACAATCCTCGGCCTCGGAGCAGGGGCGTCCCTCGTCGTCGCGGCGATCCTGCTCGGGGGCAATCTCTTTGCCTTCGTGGACCTGCCCGCCCTGCTCCTGGTCGCAGGAGGGGTGATGGCCACGACCCTCATCATGTTCCCCATGCGGACCGTCATCGGGTCGATCCGCGTGGCCATCAAGGCGTTCCGGGACGACACCTGGAACCTCGACGCCATCATCGACCAGATGGTCTCCCTCTCGCGCCTCGCCCGGACCAACGGCATCCTCGCCCTGGAGGACGCGGAGAAGAACATCCGCAACCCCTTCCTGCGCAAGGGGATCCAACTGGCGGTGGACGGCAACGAGGAGGAACTGATCCGCTTCATCATGGCCACGGACCTCGGGTTCACCAAGGAGCGGCACGCCATCGGGCAGAAGGTCTTCCGCCAGATGGGCTACATGGGACCCGCCTTCGGCATGATCGGAACCCTCGTCGGGCTCGTGAAGATGCTCCGGACCCTGGACGATCCCGCCTCCATCGGCCCGGCCATGGCGGTGGCCCTGCTGACCACCTTCTACGGGGCCCTGATCGCGAACCTGGTCTGCCTGCCCATCGCGAACAAGCTCGAGTTCCGAAGCCGCGAGGAGGCCCTGGCGAAGCAGGTCATCACGGAGGGGATCATCTCCATCATGCAGGGGGCGAACCCGAAGGTCCTGAAGGACAAGCTGGAGGCCTTCGTGCCCCCCAACCTGCGCGGCGGAGCGCGGCCGGGCCTCGCGCCCCGCGGCCCTTCCGTCGGCGAGGCGGCCTGACCCGTGCGCATCGAAGAACTCCTCACCCGACCGCACTCCCACGACGAGTCCCACGAGGGCGTGCCCGCGTGGATGGCGACCTTCGCAGACCTCTCCATCCTGCTCCTCACCTTCTTCGTGGTCCTGCTCTCCTTCGCGAACATGGACGTCCGGAAGTTCCGGGAAATGCTCGGCAGCGTGCGGGACGCCTTCGGCGTGGAGGAGCAGGTCCGGCGGGCGCCCGCGGCCACGGCCTCCGGCTACGGAACCGCCGCGGTCCCCCCGGTGTGGGACGGGGCGGCGGCGCCGGGCGACCGCATCGTCCCGGCGGTGCTCCCGATGGAGCGCGCACCCGACGTCATCCGCCGCGCGTTCGAAGACATGGAGGCCCTCGGGGAGCCCGTCGCGGAAGGAGACACGGTGACCCTGCGTGTGGACGGCCGGCTCCTCTTCTCCTCGGGGTCCGCCGAGGTGAAGCCCGGGGCAGAAGCCGTGCTGGATCGGGTCCTGGAGTTGATGCGGGCCTACACCTTCGACGTGCACATCCTCGGGCACACCGATTCGCTCCCGATCGAGACCGCCCGGTTCCCGAGCAACTGGGAGCTCAGCGCGGCCCGCGCGGCCGCGGCGCTGCGCTACCTCGTGGAGCGGGGGGTGGATCCCCGGCGGCTCGTCGCCGTGGGCTTCGCCGACAGCAGGCCGGTGGACACCCAGGAGACCCCCGAGGGCAGGAGCCGGAACCGGCGCGTCGAGTTCGTGTTCCGGGCCTCCGAAACCCTCCCCGGCGGAGATGCCTTCCGCGCGAAACCCCGAGAACTGGAGTACTAGGGGAGAGGCCATCTCCGCGCAGGCCATTCCTTCCTGAAAATCACTCCTTCGGGGGATGCGGGGAAACCCCGAGGAATCGTATCGTCATCCCTGCGCACATCTCCGGGGGTTGTCGAGCGCGCCCGTCGGGGCCGGTTCCGAACCGAGGCCCCTCCCCGCATCCGGGGAGGGGCCTGTACTTTTGCCCTGCGGTGCGTCCGGAGATCACCCCGACGCCGGCCGCCGGTAGATCCGGCGGGACGGGTCCACGTGTTCCAGCGCCTTCCAGGGACGGCCGAGGACCGTCTCGCTGGCTCCGAGCACCAGGAACCCCCCGGGCCGCAACGCCGCCCGCAGGGCCAGGATGAGATCCTCCTGCACGGTGCGGCGCAGGTAGATGAGCAGGTTGCGGCAGCAGATGAGGTCCATCCCCGGCAGGTGGGACGCGGCATCGAGGAGATCGGCGCAGCGGAACCGGACCCGGCCGCGGATCCCGTCGCGCACCCGCCACGTTCCGGGGCCCAACTCCTCGAAGACCTCGTCGCGCACCGAGGGAGAAAGCCCTTCCAGGGACCGTGGGCCGTAGACGCCGCGCCCGGCCTCGGCCAGGGCCTCGGGGTCCAGGTCGGTCCCCACCACCTCGATCTCCCCCGGCCAGCGGCGACGCCGGGCCGTCCTCCACAGGGACGCCGCAAGGCTGTATGCCTCCTGCCCCCGGGAACACCCGGCGCTCCACGCCCGGACGGAGCCGGCCGGACCGGCCTCCTGGAAGAGCAGGGGGAAGACCCTCTTCTCGAGCACCTCGAAGACCGCCGGGTCCCGGAAGAAGCCGGACACGGGCGCGCTGAGCCCCCGGACCAGCCGGAGGGCGTCGGCCTGCGCCTCGGGTCCTCGCGCCTCCAGGGCGTCCAGGTAGGCCATGGCGTCCGCGAAGCCGGCCTCACGCGCCCTCGCCCTCAGCTTGCGCAGGAGCACGTTCTCCTTGTACGCGGACGGATCGACGCCGGTGAGGGCATGGATGAGCCGCCGGGCTCGATCGGCCGCGGGCATCGTTCACCGGCGCCGGGCGAAGTGGTCGAACCCCGGGAGGTCCTGCAACGCGACCGGCCGGCCCCGGGCAAGCACCTGCACCCCGACCCCTCCGACGATTTTCCCGATCCGCCGCACCCGCGTACCCGCTCCTTCGGCGACGCGGAAGACCTCGCTACGCCGGGGGGGGTCGGCGGTGAAGAGCAGTTCGTAGTCCTCCCCGCCCGCAAGGGCCAGTTCCACGGGGGAGCTCTCCCCGGCGGCCCCCGCTGCGGCGACGAGTTCCGGCGAGAGGGGGAGCCGCTCCGCCCAGACCTCGGCGCCGCACCCGCTCGCCCGGGCCACGTGCCCCAGATCCTGGAGCAGGCCGTCGGAGACGTCGATCATCGCCCGGGCGATGCCGCTCGCCCCGAGGGCGGCGCCCAGGGCCAGCCGGGGGGAGGGGCGGAGGTGCCGCGAAACGAGGAACCTCTCGGGCCCGGTGCGCGCGGCCCCACCGGCCTCCAGGAGGCGCAGACCCAGGGCACTGTCCCCCAGGGTTCCGCTGACGTACACATCGTCGCCCGGCCGGGCCCCGCCTCGGGTCACCGGCCCCCCGTCGCACGCCTCCCCCAACACCGTCAGGGAGAGGACCCGCGTCGGGCCGCCCGACGTGTCCCCCCCCACGAGGCGGCACCCGAACGCCTCCTCGGCCTCCGCCATCCCTCCGTACAACGCCTCCACCCACGCCACCGGGGTGTCGGAGGGAGCGGCGAGGGCGACCAGGAAGGCCAGGGGGCGCCCCCCCATCGCGGCCACGTCGCTCACGTTCACCGCCAGGGCCTTGTAGCCGAGGTCGCGCGCCGACGTGGTGGAGGGGCGGAAGTGGACGCCCTCGACGAGGAGGTCCGAGGTGAGCAGGAGGGAGGACCCCGGCGGGGGCATGCAAGCCGCGTCGTCCCCGGGGCCGACCCACCCGCCCGGTAAGGCCCGGTCGTACAGCCCCAGGCGGCGCAGGAGACCGAACTCCCCGACGTCCTTGAGGGTCAAGCCGCCGAAATCTCCGCGGCGGACCCGGCGGCGCCGGCAGGCAGGAGGGCGACGGCCGTGACCTCGTCCATGGTCTGCACCAGGTGGAAGCGCAGGGCCTTGCGCAGCTTGGGCGGGAGTTCCTCCAGATCCTTGCGGTTCCGCTCCGGAAGGACCACCGCCGTGAGGCCGGCCCGTATGGCGGCGAGGCACTTCTCCTTGACGCCCCCGATGGGCAGGACGCGGCCCCGCAGCGTGATCTCCCCGGTCATGCCCACCCCGTGGTCCACCGGCCGGCCGGTCATGACGCTGAGGAGGGCCGTGGCCATGGTCGTGCCCGCCGACGGGCCGTCCTTCGGGATCGCACCCGCCGGCACGTGGATGTGGATCTCCCGCTGGTCGAAGAAGTCCTCGGGCACGCCCAGGGCGGCAGCCCGCGACCGCGCGTAGGAAAGCGCCGCCTGGGCCGACTCTTTCATCACGTCGCCGAGCTGCCCCGTGAGGATGAGCTTGGAGGCGCCCTTCATCGTGGTGACTTCCACGTGGAGGATCTCGCCGCCCGCCTGGGTCCAGGCCAGCCCGGTCGCCACCCCCACCAGGTCCTCCTCCACCTCGGCCTCGGGGAGGAAGCGCGGCGGGCCGAGGAACCGGTGCAGGTTGCGCCGGGTGATCCGGTACCGGCGAACCCGGCCCTCCGCCACCTTGCGGGCCACCTTCCGGCACAGGTTCGCCACCTCCCGCTCGAGGTTCCGCAACCCGGCCTCCCTCGTGTACTGGTCGATGAGCAGCTTGACCGCGTCGTCGGAGAGGTCGATGTGCTCGGCCCCGATCCCCTGCTCCTCCATCTGGCGCGGGATGAGATAGCGGCGGGAGATCTTCAGCTTCTCCTCCCTCGTGTAGCCCGAGAGGTGGATCACCTCCATGCGGTCGAGCAGGGCCGGCGGGATGGGGTCGATGAAGTTGGCGGTGCAGATGAACATCACGTTCGAGAGGTCGAAGGGGACATTGAGGTAGTGGTCCTCGAAGGTGGAGTTCTGGGCCGGGTCCAGAACCTCCAGGAGGGCGGAGGCCGGGTCGCCCCGGAAGTCCTGCCCGATCTTGTCGATCTCGTCGAGCATGAAGACGGGGTTGCGCGCCCCCGACTTCTTCAACCCCTGGATCACCCTCCCCGGCATGGCGCCCACGTAGGTGCGCCGGTGGCCCCGGATCTCCGCCTCGTCCTTGACGCCCCCCAGGCTCATGCGGATGAACTTGCGCCCCATGGCCCGGGCGATCGACTGCCCCAGGCTCGTCTTGCCGACCCCGGGTGGCCCCACGAAGCAGAGGATGGGCCCCTTGGCGCTGGGCTTGAGCTTCTTGACGGCGAGGTGTTCCAGGATCCGGTCCTTGACCTTCTCCAGGTCGTAGTGGTCCTCGTCCAGGATGACCTTGGCGCGGGGGATGTCGATGTTGTCCTTCGTCATCCGTCGCCACGGCAGGTCGGTGAGCCAGTCGATGTAGGTGCGGATCACCGCGGCCTCCGCCGAGGAGGGCTGCATGTCCTTGAACCGGTTGAGTTCCCGCTCCGCCTCCTCCCGCGCCTCCTTGGGCATGCGGGCCTTCTCCACCTTGGCCCGGAGGGAGGCGACCTCCTCCCCCCGCTCGTCGGAGATCCCCAGCTCCTCCTGGATGGCCTTCATCTGCTGCCGCAGGAAGTACTCGCGCTGGCTCTTGCTCATCTCCTCCTTGGCCGCGGACTTGATCTTGGCCTGGACCATGAGGACCTGGAGTTCCCGCTCGAGCAGGGCGTGCACCCGCGCGATCCGGTCCTTGGGTTCCACGGCCTCGAGCACCTGCATGGCGTCCGGGACCTTGAAGTTGACGTTCGCGGCGACGATGTCGGCGAGCCGGCCGGCGTCCTCCACGTTCTCGAGGATCATCATGATCTCGGTGGAGATCCCCTTGCCCATGTTGACGATCTCGTCGAGCTTCTCGCGGACCGCCCGCATGAGGGCCTCGGACTCGAAGTCCCCCTTGGCGGAGGGCCCCTCCCCGAGCACCTCCAGGCGAACCCGGACGCACGGCTTCTCCGCGACGACGGCCAGCCGGCGCGCCCGGCTCAGGCCCTGGACGAGGACCTTCACCCGGCCGTCGGGGAGCTTGAGCATGCGCATGATCATGGCGACCGTGCCCGTTTCGTAGAGTTCCTCGGGCGACGGCTCCTCGGTCGCCACCTCCTTCTGGGTGGCGAGGAACAGGATGCGGTCTCCCTGGAGCGCCTCCTCCACCGCGGCGACCGACTTCTCGCGCCCCACGAAGAGGGGCAGGATCATGTAGGGGAACACCACCACGTCCCGCACGGGGAGCATGGGAAGCTCTTCCGGGATCTCCAGGGGGGGAGCCGAACCCTCCTCCTCGGGGGCGGGCCTCAGGATGTCGTCTCGCTCCGACATGTCGCACCTTCGTTCGATGGGGATCCGCCGGTGCCGTCGGCGGCCCTCCGCGACCTTGGGAGAACCGGCCTCGGCTGCGTCTCGGTGGTGCCGCACCCGCGTCCGGGCGCACCCCGTGGCGGGCCGGGGCACGGGACGCCGGCAGCACTCGCGCGCCTCTGCCCGGGGCCGGACCGGCTCGGATCATAGTCACCGCCCGAAACCCGGTCAAGCGAGCGGGGCGGCCCGGCACCGGTCAGGAAGAGGGGCCCGGGGCCTGGGAGAAGAAGGCCTCCACGGCCTCCCTCTCGCGGGTCATCGGGAAGGGAGGAAGGCTGGAGAGCAGGGTCCTTCCGTAGGAGCGCTCGGCGACCCGACGGTCCAGAATGGCCACGACCCCCCGGTCGCCGGCGCGGCGGAGCAACCGCCCCACGCCCTGCCGGAGGCTCATCGCGGCGGCGGGAAGCTGGAACGAGCGGAAGGGCGACTCCCCCCGCGCCCGGGCCTCCTCGATCCTCGCCTCCACCAGGGGCTCGCCAGGGCTGGCAAAGGGGACTCGGTCGATGACCACGAGGGACAGGGCCTCCCCGGGCACGTCGACCCCCTCCCAGAAGGATTGGGCGCCCAGCAGCACCGCGTTGCCCGCCTCGCGGAAGGAGCGCAGGAGCACCTCCCGAGGGGCCTCTCCCTGCACGAACAGCGGGAAGCCCACCCGCCCGCGGAGCGCTTCCGCCGCGGCGTTGAGCGCGCGGTGGGAGGTGAACAGGCAGAACGCCCTCCCCCGGGAGGCGCCGACCAGGGCCTCCACCTCCTCGACCGCCCGCGGCGGGAACGAAGGGTCGTTCGGGTCCGGGATGTCGCGGGGCACGTACAGGAGCCCCCGCGAGCGGTGGTCGAAGGGACTCGGAACGGAGATCTCCTCCGCCTCCTGCGGCACCGCGAGCCGGGAGCGAAGGTAGGAGAAGTCCCCCCCCACCTGGAGCGTGGCGGAGGTCAGCACCGCCGCCCGGTTCGAGAACACCGCCTCGGCCAGGCACGTGCCGATCCCCACCGGGGCCGAGTGGAGGGAGGGGTTTCGTCCCCGGCCCTCGAGCCAGCGCACTTCCCCGGCTTCCGGGGGAAGGGCGAACCGCCCGAGGTCCACCCTCAGGTCCTCACCGCGCCGGAAGAGCGTCTCCTCCTCCTGGCTCCGCCCCTGCCGCGGCGCCAGGCGGTCGCACCAGTGCCCGAGCGCTTCGAGGAGCGCCCCGAGGCCGCGGGCCGCCTCGCCGCCGAACGCTTCTCTGAGCCGCACGGCGGGCTCGGCCGGCGGAAGCGCCTCCCAGAAACGGTCGGAGGCCTCCCGCAGGCTCGTCAGGGCGGCGGCCAGGACGCCCTCTCCCTTCGCCTCCTTGCCGAGGGCGGCCACCGCCTCGCGCAGCAGTTCCCCCACGCGGCGGGCGCTCACCCGAACGCCGAAGTACTGGGTCGCCGTGGCTTCCAGGTGCTGGGCCTCGTCGAAGACCACCGCGTCGTGCCGCGGAAGCACCTCGCCGGGCGACGCGGAGCGCACGGCGAGGTCGGCGAAGAACAGGTGGTGGTTCACGACGACCACCTGGGCGCGCTGGGCCGCGCGGCGCTGGCGCACGAAGTGGCAGTCGGCCTCCCGGTCGCAACGCCCCCCCATGCAGCTGTCCGAGGTGCTGCAGATGTCCCTCCACGGGCCATAGTCGTCCGGGAGTCCGGGCATCTCCGCACGGTCGCCGGTCCCGGTGCCCCCGGCCCAGTGCTCGAGCCGGGCGTACCCCTCGGCCTCTGCTGCGAAGCGGAAGAGCGGCCGGGAGCGGAACCGGGCGAACCGCCGCAGGCACAGGTAGTTCTCCCGCCCCTTGAGCAGCGCCACCGGCACCGGGCGCCCGGTCGACGCGGCCAGCAGCGGGACGTCGTGATCCAGGATCTGGGCCTGGAGTGTCTTGGTCGCGGTGCTCACCACGACCTTCTTCCCCGAGAGCAGGGCCGGCACCAGGTACGCCAGGGTCTTGCCCGTGCCCGTGCCCGCCTCGGCGAGGAGCACGCCTCCCCCTCTCAGGGTCCCCTCCACGGCGCGGGCCAGTCGGAGCTGCCCTTCCCGGAGTTCGTAGCCCTCCAGGCAGGAGGCCAGCGGCCCGCCCGCCGCGAAGAAGGCTTCGAGTTCGTCGACCATCGCTTGTTGCCCCGTCCTCGCCCGTCTAGAATGCCGCCATGCGCATCCGGGCCGACCTCCACGTGCACACGATCGCGAGCGGCCACGCGTTCTCCACCGTGGAGGAGATCGCCCGGGCCGCCGCGCTTCGCGGCATCCGCGCCGTCGGGATTGCCGACCACGGGCCGGCCCTGCCCGGCGGGCCCCACCTCTTCCACTTCCTGGCCCTGCGGTTCCTGCCCCCGACCCTCCACGGGGTCCGGATCCTCCGGGGTGTCGAAGCCAACCTCGTGGACGCCCGCGGGGCCATCGACCTGCCCCCGGACGTCGCGGAGCGCCTCGACTACGTCATGGTGGGGTTCCACGAGGGCTGCGGCCTCAAGGCGGGCCGCGAGGCCAAGAACACCCGCACCCTCATCGAAGCCATGCGCCACCGCAAGGTCCGCGTGGTGACCCATCCGGGCAACCCCGCCTTCCCGGTGGACGTGGCGGCGGTCACCCAGGCGGCGCGGGACCTGGGGGTCGCCATCGAGCTCAACAACGCGTCGTTCACCCACTCGCGGCGGGGCAGCGGGGAGACCTGCCGCGTGTTCGCGACCCGCGTGGCGGCGGAGGGGGGACTCGTCAGCCTCGCCTCGGACGCCCACGTCGCCACCCAGGTGGGCGAGGTCGCGGAGGCGCTGCAGCTCGCGACCGCCGCCGGCATCCGCCCCGAACAGATCGTCAACCGGACCGCGGAAGGGGTGCTTCGGTTCCTCGGCCTGCCGGAGTCGCCCTGAAGCCGGCTTCCTAGCGGGTCGTCCCGACGGCCGTCGAGGGCGGCTCCTCCACCACACGGCTGATCCGATCCCAGGCGATCTCCCGGAACCCGGCGGCGCTCTTCAGGATGAGGGACTCGATCCCCAGTTCCACCACGGTGCCTCGGTACTCGACCCCCGCCGCGAGGACCCGCACATCCTTGCCCCTCAGTCGTCTCCAGTCGGCCATCGAAACCTCCCCAGGAGTCGGCGACGCGCCTACTCCTCCAGCCA
Source organism: uncultured Thermodesulfobacteriota bacterium (assembly GCA_964548515.1). GTDB lineage: Bacteria > Desulfobacterota > Deferrisomatia > Deferrisomatales > JACRMM01 > CAZGRT01. Next base: position 3,719 of record CAZJSF010000046.1, on the reverse strand, counting down.
ATCCGCCACCCGCACCTTCTTCTCCTTGCGATCCCGCTCGAGAACCGCCTCCGCCCTCCGGTTCACCCCACGGACATCGGCGGCCAGCCGGAGCCGGAACCGCCCGCTGTCGACCTTGAGGTTCTGCGCGATCGCCGAGAACGCCTGCACATCGCGAAGCGCGGGGTGGCTCCGCAGGGCTTCCACCTTGGCGACCGGGTCTTCCCCCAGGTCGCGGTAGAGCTCCTCCGCGGCCCCGAGCTCCAGGGTTTCGTGCAGGCAGGCGATGACCGGCGCAGGCGCCGTGTTCACGTTGATGGCCTTGTCGGAGCGCGTGTCGAGGTAGGGCAACAGCTTCCGGAGCACGGCGGGGCCATACCCCTCCACCCTTCCCAGGCTGTCCAGGTGTTCCACCGGCACGTTGGGCACCGTGTACTCGGGGTTGCTCTCGTAGGGTCCGTCGGAGTCCTTGTCGATCCAGTCCACCAGCGCGTCCGTCAGATCCGCGGGATCTCCCTCCTCCAAGTCCAGGCTCTCCAGCAGGCGCATGTAGTTGGCAGCCCAGGAGGGCACCACCTTGCCCTTGTTGTCGAGCAGGGCCCCGAGCGGGAAGCGGCCGTCCAGGTCTTCGATCGTCACACCGAGGATGCCCTCCCCCAGCGGCACGGGGGGAACGTCACCGGCCCAGAGTTCCGTGCGGTCGTCCACCTCGCTGTCCTCGGCGTCGGCCAGGAGCAGGGCGGAAGCCACGGCCACGCCGGATCGGACGAGCGCGTGGGCCTGGAGGGCGTCACGCATGTTGGCCGCGGCGCGGAACTCCAGGCGCGCCTCGCGCTGGAACTCCACCACGAGCACGGCCAGCAGCGCGATGAGCAGCACCACCAGGAGCAGGGCGGCCCCGCCGTCGCGCCTCACGGAGCCGGCCTCGCGAGGTAGAGGGGGGTGGAGGTCGTGAGCACGGTCTCCCCCGTCTCCTCCCCGGCCTCCTCGTCACCCCAGCCGATGCGCACGGATACGGCCAGGGGAAGCCGGGGCTCATCCTCCCGCTCCCGGCTGTCCCAGGACTCCAGCCATTCCGCCCCGTCGTAGCAGCTCACCTCGAACCGCATCACGCGCCCGAGCACCGCGTACGGGACCCCGCCTTCCGGGTCGCCGTCCAGGTCACGGGACTCCCTGCGCCGGAGCCACGGCACGCCGTCCTCGTCCCTCTCGACGAAGTACCCGAGTTCCGCTTCCCCGCCGGGCAGGACGCCGGGAAGGGCGGGCAGCCTCGTCGCGAAGGCCACCGAGGACCAGCCGTCCGAGTCGACGCCCGCGACGAAGCGGCTCGCCAGGGCGCGTTCGGGCGTGACCGTGGAGAGGAACGCCGACGACAGTTCGCCGGCGATGCGGTCGAGGACGAAGGCGGCCGCGTGGATCTCCCGGGTCCGGGTTCCCGAGAGTTGGCGACTCCGGGAGGCCCCGGAATAGGATCCCTGGACCAGGGCGAGGACGAGCGCCAGGAGGCCCAGCGCCAGGAGCACCTCGAGGAGCGTGAACCCCCTCTTCACGGCGTCTCGCTCACGGCGTAGTACGAGAACTCGCTGGAGCCCGTCGCCCCTCGCTCCGGCCAGGAGACCACGATCCGGATCAGGCGCACCCGGTCGAACTCGGTGGTCTCCACCCGGCGCTCCCAGGAGTACCCGGGAAAGTCCTCCCCGAAGTCCCCCTCGTCACCACCCAGTTCCGGGAACCCCTGGGACTCGGTCTCCGTGAGGACCTGTCGTCCCAGGAGCGTGGCCTTCATCAGGCGCTGCGCCTGGGCCTCGGTCCGGAGCGCCGCTCCGTGGGCCGACAGCAGCACGGTGAACGCCGCGCCGAGCATCGCCAGGGCGATGATGAGCTCCAGGAAGGTGAACCCTCCCGTGCACCCGCGAACCCCGGGCCGGGGAGGATCAGTCAGGCTCCACCCGGCCATCCAGGATCTCCACGGGTCCGGGAAACGCCGGCACCCGAACCGTGTATTCTCCCCCGTCCTCGTCCTCCAGGTGGACCCAGGTCGGGGTCGCGTACCCCTGGGGCAGGAAGTGGGTGAGGGCCCGTTCCTGGCTCACCACGCCCTCGAGCGAGGTCTCCACGTCGCGGAAGCGCAAGCCTTCCGGCAGGCGCGAGGGCCCACCCGGGAGCCCGGGTGCGTCGAGGTAGTCCTGCTCCTCCTCGTCCCACTGCCCCGCCCGGTAGGAGTTGTCTTCGAACCGGTAGATCAGAGCCAGACTTTTTTTTTGAAGGCGGCTTCCTCGTGGAGGGCCTGGGCCATCCCCGCCAGGCGGCGGAGGGCGGCGTTCTTGCGGCTCTCGCTGAGACCCGGGAGGCGGGGGAGCAGTACCGCCAGCGCGATGGAGAGGATGAAGAGGACGACCGTGAGTTCCAGCAGGCTGAAGCCTCGCCGGGAGCGGGTCACTCGAGTTCCCAGTTCACGATGTCGGCGAACTTCCCCTCCCCGCCGGGCTCCCCGTCGGAGCCGTAGGAGAGCAGGTCGAAGTCGCCGTGGTTGCCCGGGCAGCAGATGTACACGTAGTCGTTGCCCCAAGGGTCCTTGGGAACCGCGGACTTCTCCAGGTACCCCCCGTCCCTCCAGTTCGGGGCCGACCGGTTCACGCTGGGCGCGCGGACCAGGGAGTCGAGACCCTGCTCCGTGTCCGGGTAGAAGCCGTTGTCCACCTCGAACTGATGGAGGGCATCCTCGAGAACGCGGATCTGGACCCTCGCGGCCGTGATCTTGGCCTCCTCGCCCCTCCCGAACAGCCGCGGCATCACAAGCCCGGCCAGGAGACCGAGAATCGCGAGAACCACGAGGAGCTCGATGAGGGTGAAGCCGGCGTCGCCGAGTCTTCGGTAATGTTTGTTCACAGGAAGTATCAGTCAGCCGACGAGTTGACTCATCTCGAATATGGGAAGAAGGATGGCCAAAACAACGAAACCCACGGCCAGTCCCATGGCCAGGATCATAAGAGGTTCCAGTAGGGAAGTCAAGGTAGCCACGGCCGCCTCCACCTGAGACTCGAAGGCGTCGGCGACCTTGAGCAGCATGTCGCTCAGGGAGCCGCTCTCCTCCCCGACGCCCACCATCTGGCACATGACCGAGGGGAAGCGGCCGGTGGCCCGCAGGGAGTCCCGGAAGCTGCGCCCCTCCTTGACCTCCTCGCGCACCGCCTCCACCGCCCGGTCGAGCACCGCGTTGCCGAGAACCGCCCGGGAGATGTCCAGGGCCGTCAGCAGGGGCACGCCCCCGGAGAGCAGGGTCCCCAGGGTCTTGCAGAAGCGGCTCACGGCCACGGTCTGCAGGAACCGCCCCACCGCCGGCACCCGCAGCAGCAATCCGTCGATGACCAGCCGACCCCGGGCGGTGCGCGCGTAGCGCCGAAGCCCCACGAACCCGATCAACAGGATGGGCACGGCGACCCACCCGTACTCGCGCAGCAGCGCGCTCGTCGTGAGCAGCACCCGGGTGGGCGCCGGCAGGGCCTTCTTCATGTCCTCGAAGATCTGGGTGACGCGGGGCACCACGCTCGTGAGCAGGAACCACAGGATGCCGGTGCCGAGCAGCCCCATCAGGATGGGGTACACGAGGGCGGCCTGGAGCTTCTGGCGGAAGGCGACCGACCCCTCCAGGAAGTCGGCGAGCCGGGCGAGCACCAGGGGCAGCGTGCCGCTCGCCTCGCCCGAACGGACCATGTTCCGGTAGATCTCCGGGAAGGACC
>CAZJSF010000045.1:0-18083 GCA_964548515.1 uncultured Thermodesulfobacteriota bacterium | reverse complement strand
ACGCGGAGTTCACCCACGGGATCTGTCCCGAGTGCGCGGCAGAGCTCTACCCGCGCCGTGCCGGTCGAAAGGAGTGTTGAGAGAGGCGGGGCGCCCTCGCGGTAGTCGCGGAGCGCGCGACAGGACGGCTGTGGAGAAACAGAGGCGGGCGCCCCCACGACCCCTGCGCGGGAGCCCGACGCTTCCAGCGTTGCCCCGACCCCGTCTGGCTCAGTTCACGACCTTCCAGGACCCGTCGGGCTGACGGCAGGCCGTGCCGTAGGCCCTTTCCTTCTGCCCGCCGATCACCACCTCGGTCTGGTACTCGCGACAGTACTGCCCGCTCTGCTCCTGGTAGGTGCGGGTCGGGGTGACGCTGACCTCCCCACCGGTGTCCGGGTTCACCCAGGTCGACGACTGACCCGTGCGCTGGGTCTCGAGCACCTGCTGCGCCTTCATCTCGTCGGTGCGGTCGATGGAGCGGCCGATCTCCCGCCCGATGATGGCGCCGATGAGAGTGCCGGCGATGATGGCCGCCGTCCTCCCCTTGCCGCCGCCGATCTCCGCCCCCACCACGCCGCCGGCGATCCCCCCCAGCACCGTCCCCGTGTCCTCTTTGGTCGGGGGCGCGGCGCAACCCAACAGCGACGCGACCACCAGCACGGCCACCGACCGAGCCGTCACCTTCTCCATCACCTTCATCTCCTCGGGAGGTGTCCCGCTCCGACCGCGGTATCCTCCGCCCCTTGGGGTGGACGTCAGCGCTCCAACTCCAGCCCGCCGCGGCTCCAGCCGAACACCCCGTCACGGTAGTTCGCCACCCACGGAAACCCCTGCTGGTCGAGGTACCGGGCCACCGCCTCGCTCCGCGCGCCCGACGCGCAGACCGCCACGATCTTCTTGTCCCGCGGGATCTCCTGGAGCCGCCTCGGGATCTCGTCCATCGGGATGTGCACGGAACCCGGGATCCGACCCCGCGCCCACTCTCCGGAGGTGCGGACGTCGAGGAGGAACACCGACTTCCCGTCCTGGGACAACATCGCCTGCAGTTGCGCGGTGGACAACGGAGGCTGCGTCGCCGCGTCCGCCCGACCCCAGAGTCCCAGCGTCGCGCACAGGACCAGAACCCACGTCAACACCCACGATTCTCGTACGATCCGACTCACCAGGCCACCTCTCCCATGCAGGTTTCGGGTACGCACGTTGGATGCGAAGAGGGCCGCCGGAGTTTCAAACGCGGGGCACGACGCAGAGGAACCGGAGCCCCTCGTCCTCCGCCGCTCGGAACTGATGCAGGACGCCGGGACGCACGTAGACGACGTCGCCGGCCTCCAGCGAGGCTTCGCGGCCCTCTTCCACGTGGGTTCCCCGACCCGCGAGCACCAGGACCTCATGCTCGAACTCGTGGGCGTGGTGCGGGCTGTGCCCCCCGGGCTCGACGTCGAAGACGCGCATCACGAAATTCGGCGCCCCCTGGTCGGGTCCGATCACCACGCGCATCCGGACCCCCTCGGCGCCGGCCTGCTCCACCGCCTCGGCGGGGAGTTCGTCCACGTGGCCGATCCTCATCTTCGCCTCCTCCGTCCCTTCAGGGCTTGCCGGTCGACCCCAGCGCAGCGGCCCGGGCGCGCTCCTGCGCCGCCTCGTCGGGCCGCCCCTGGGCCTCGAGTGCATCCGCCAGTGCGAGGTGGGGATCGGCAGACTCGGGAGCGGCCTCCACCGCCTTCCGGAAAGCGGATTCGGCCGCGGGAGCCTGGTTCTGCCCGAGCAGGAGTCTGCCCATCCGCAGGTAGCGGCCTGCGGCCGCGAGATCGCCGGTGGCGCCTGCCCCGCCCGCAGCCGCGGGATGGGCCTCGCCGGTGTCCCTCTGCGAGGGGTCCCTCCCTTCGATCGCCGCCGCGGCTCGCTCCGCTTCCTCCGCGTCCCCTTCCTTCCCCTGGGCGCGCAGGGCGGCGGCCAGGCCGCGCAGAGGAGCGGCGTAGTCGGGGTCCTGAGCCGCCGCCTGGCGGAACACCCCCTCCGCCCGGCCGGGCATCCCCCGCTCCATCAGCACTTCGCCCATCTGGACGTAGCGGGCCGCCTTGCCCTTGGCTACGTAACCGGTTGGCCCGGCCACCTCGGGCTTCGGCGCGAGGACGCCGAGAACCTCGAGAACGCGGTCTCGAAACTCGTCGCGGGTGGTATAGGCGTAGCCCTCGAGGAGTTCGACGATCTTGCCCTGCCCGTCGGCGAGCACCGTGGAGGGGACCGCGATGACGCCATACTCGTTGAACACGGCGAGGCCCTGGTCGAACACCACGGGAAAGGAGACGCCGAGGTCCCGGGCGAACGCCTCCAACCGGGGCCGGTCCGCCGGGTCGGACTCCTGGTGCTCCACGTTCACGGCCACCACCTGCAGGCCGTGCCCCCCATGTTCGGCGTAGAGTCGCTGGAATCCGGCCAGGGCATCCGCGCTCCGGGAACTCCAGGTCGCCCAGAAGACGACGAGCGTCGCGCCGGCTCCCCGAGCCCCTGCGAGGTGGAACCGGCTGCCATCCCCTGCTTCGAGCGTGAAGTCCTTGAGGGTCTCCCCCACTTCCGTGCGCTTGAACGCGTGGGCCGGAAGGACGCCGCTCGCGAGGAGCAGACACAGGGCTCCCGCGACCCATCGAATCATCATTCTCATCCACCATTGCCCGGCATGGAGGTTTAGAATATTTTTAAGATTAACTCACCGAACCTGTCGGCCACAAGATTGCCGGGCAGCCCAGCGAACGGCGAGGCGAGTTGCGCTGGGCGGCCCCGGTCTGGGATACTGCCGCCGAGAGACGGCGAAGTCCCTCTTCTCCCTAAGGATTCTCGATGAAACCTGTGCAGACGCGGCCCGACCCGCTCGTCATAGCGGGCCGGACCTTCCGCTCCCGCCTCCTGGTGGGAACGGGGAAGTTCTCAGGCCCCTCCGCCATGCGCGACGCGGTGGAGGCCTCGGGGACGGAGATCGTCACCGTGGCCCTGCGCCGCGTCGATCTAACCCGCCCGGAGGAGGACATCCTGGCCCATCTCGATCCGGAGAAGGTCCTCATCCTCCCCAACACCTCCGGGGCGAGGGACGCCGACGAGGCGGTGCGACTCGCCCACCTGGCCCGCGCGGCGGGCCTGCCGGCCTGGGTGAAATTGGAGGTCACCCCCGAGCCGCGCTACCTGCTCCCGGACCCGGTGGAAACGCTTCGGGCGGCGGAGATCCTGGTGCGCGAGGGGTTCACCGTCCTCCCCTACATCGGGCCGGACCCGGTGCTGGCGGCAAGGCTCCAGGAAGCGGGGACGGCCACGGTGATGCCCCTCGGGTCTCCCATCGGCTCGAACCGGGGGCTCCGCACCCGGGACGCCCTGGCGATCATCGTCGAGCAGGCCCGGGTGCCCGTGGTGGTCGACGCCGGGCTCGGCGCCCCGTCCCACGCCGCGGAGGCCATGGAACTCGGGGCCGACGCCGTGCTCGTCAACACCGCCATCGCGATCGCCGGCGATCCCGCCGGCATGGCGGCAGCCTTCCGGAAGGCCGTCGAGGCCGGCCGGGAGGGTTTCCTCGCGGGGCGACCGGCCCCGTCGGCCGAGGCCCATGCCTCGAGCCCGCTCACCGGCTTTCTCTGGGAATCGTGAGTTTCGCCTCCTCTCTCGCCGCCGAGCCCCTCGAACGCCACCTCCACCGCGCGGAGAACGCCACGCAGGAGGAGGTGGAGCGCGCGATCCGAGCGGCCCGCCCGGACTTCGCCGACTTCCTGGCCCTGCTCTCCCCCCGGGCCGCATCCCGTCTGGAAGCGCTCGCCCGCCGGGCGCAGTCCCTCACCCGGGAGCGCTTCGGGCGCGTGGTCCAACTCTACGCCCCCCTCTACGTCTCCAACGAGTGCACGAACGCTTGCCTCTACTGCGGTTTCAACCGGGCGAACCCCATCCGCCGGATCACCCTGACGACGGAGGAGGTGGTCGCCGAGGCGCGAGTGCTGTGGGAACAGGGGTTCCGCAACCTGCTCCTCGTGTCCGGGGAGGCCCCCTCCGTGGTGCCCGTGGAGGGGTGGGAGCGGCTGGCGCGGGAACTCCACGGCCTCTTCCCGAGCCTGTCGGTGGAGATCTACCCGCTGGACGAGTCCGGGTATCGCCGCCTGGTCGCAGCGGGCGTGGACGGCCTCACGGTCTATCAGGAGACCTACGACCGCACCCTTTATGGGCGTGTCCACCCCGCGGGGCGGAAGGCCGACTACGACTGGCGTCTGGGGGCTGCGGAACGGGGGGCGGCCGCGGGGATGCGGCGGGTGGGGATCGGGGCCCTGCTCGGACTCGGCCCGTGGCGCCGGGAGGCCGTGGCCTTGGGGCTTCACGCCCTGTGGATGCAGCGGGAGCATTGGCGCACCCAGGTGTGTCTCTCCTTTCCCCGCCTGCGGCGGGCGGCGGGCGGGTTCGAGCCACCCCAGCCGGTTTCCGACGCCGAACTGCTTCAACTCGCGTGCGCCTTGAGGCTGCTCCTCCCGGATGCAGGTCTCTTCCTCTCCACACGGGAATCCGCGGCATTCCGCGACGGGATCGCCCCCATCTGCATCACGCACATGAGCGCGGGTTCCCGCACCGAACCCGGGGGCTACACGAGGCCGGACGAAGCCGCAGGGCAGTTCTCCGTCGAGGACCGGCGTCCGGCCCCGGAGGTGGCGGCCCGTCTCCTCCGGGCCGGCCTGGAGCCGGTCTGGAAGGACTGGGACGCCGCGTTCACGCCCCGGAAGCCGGGCGACACGCGGGAGGAGGAAGCGGGAGACCCATGCGCGTAGCGGTGAACGGCACACAGCGCGATGTGCCCGACGGCGCGACCCTGGCGGAGCTCCTGCGCCTCCTCGGCCTGGAAGGCGCCCGGGTCGTGGTGGAGTGCAACGGCGTCGTGGTGGAGCGCCGGCAGCACGAGGATCGGCTCCTGGCGCCGGACGACCGCCTCGAGATCGTGCGGTTCGTGGGGGGAGGATGAAGCATCCGGCCGCAGGGGTCGACGGGCCCGCCGAAAGGGCGCGGGCGGTCCGCGCCATGTTCTCGGCCATCGCGCCGACCTACGACCGGCTCAACCGCCTCCTGAGCTTCGGCGTCGACGGCTCCTGGCGCCGGAGGCTCGTCCGGCGGCTCCCGCACGGGCCCATCCGCATCCTCGATCTGGCCTGCGGGACCGGGGACGTCTCGCTCGCGGCGGCAGCCGCCCGGGGGCAGTCCCTCATCTGGGGCGCTGACTTCAGCCTGCCCATGCTCCGGGGGGCCGCACCCAAACTGGCCCGGGCGGGCCTGTCGGAACGAATCCTGCTGCAGAACGCCTCCGCCGAAGACCTGCCCTACCGCGACGAATCGTTCCACGCCGTCACCATCGCCTTCGGCATCCGCAACGTCATCCGGCGAGAGCGGGCCCTGGGAGAGATGCGCCGGGTGCTGCGGCCGGGAGGCGTGGCCCTCATCCTCGACTTCTCCCTCCCGCCCAACGCCCTGGTGCGGAAGGCGTACGGGTTCTACTTCCATCGGGTGTTGCCCTTCGTGGGCGGCGTGCTCTCGGGCAACTTCGACGCGTACCGCTACCTGCCCCGCAGCGTGGAGGGATTCCCCTCACGGCCGGACTTCGCGGCACTCATGGAGGCGGCGGGCTTCTCCGGGGTCGCGTACGAGGACCTGACGATGGGCGTGGCGACGCTGTACCGGGGCGTTCGCCCCTGAGGGGAGTCAGCGCTCCAGCCCGCACTCGCGGATCTTGTACAGAAGGGTCTTGTAGCTCACGTCGAGGATTCGGGCGGCCTTGCGGCGGTTCCAGTTCGTCTGTTCGAGCACGGCGGCGATCATGCGGCGCTCCGCGTCGACCGAGGCCTGCTTCGCGATGTCCTTGAGGGAGATGGGACCGGCGTCGAGGTCGAACCCCTCGAGGGGGTCTTCGGCGTCGCCGGAGACCACGGGCGCCGGCGTCGCCGGGGAGACGTTCCGGCTCCGGAACTCGCTGAAGATGAAGCGCTCGTCGTCCAGGATGACGAGCCGCTTCACCAGGTTCTCCAACTCCCTCACGTTACCGGGCCAGTCGTAGGCGAGGAAGTACGCCATCAACTGGTCCGAGACCTCGACCCGGGCGCGCCCGTACTTCTCCGAGTACTTGTGCAGGAAGTAACGGGTCACCAGCGGGATGTCCTCGCGTCTTTCCCGCAGCGCGGGGACGCGGATGTTGACGACGTTGAGGCGGTAGTACAGGTCCTCGCGGAACTGCCGCGCCTCCACCGCTTTCCGCAGGTCGCGGTTCGTGGCGCACACCACCCGCACGTCGACCCGGACGATCTCGTTGCCGCCCAGGCGGGCGAACTCCCGGTCCTGGAGGACCTGCAGGATCTTGGCCTGCAGGGGGAGGCTCATCTCCCCGATCTCGTCCAGGAAGATGGTCCCGCCGTCGGCGTGCTCGAACTTACCCTCCTTGCGCTTCAGCGCCCCGGTGAACGCCCCCTTCTCGTAGCCGAAGAGCTCGCTCTCCAGGAGATCCGGGGGGAGGGCCGCGCAGTTGACCTTCACCCAGCGCTTCTCCCGCCGGGAGGAATTGCGGTGGAGCCGGCGGGCGACGAGTTCCTTGCCGACGCCGCTCTCGCCGTCCACGAGCACCGTTACGTCGGTGTCCGCGATGTTGTCGAGGAGCGACTTCATCTCCTGGATCGGGCGGCTCACCCCGACGATGGGGTCCACCTCGTCTTGCGCCCGGAGCCGGGCCCGGAGGCTCTGGATCTCGTCGACCAGCTTGCGGCGCTCCAGGGCCTTCTCGATGGCCATCTGGAGTTCGTCCGCCTCGAAGGACTTGTCGATGTAGTCGTAGGCGCCGGCCTTCATGGCCCGCACCACGGTAGCGGTCTGCCCTGCGCCCGAGAGCATGATGACCGGGATCTCGGGGCTGCGCTCCCGCAGGTGGGTGAGGGTCTCGATGCCGTCCATGCCGGGCATCATGATGTCGAGGATCACGGCGTCGGGATGGAGTCCGTTCTCGAGGCGCGCCAGCGCCTCCACCCCTCCGGGAGAGGCCTCGACCCGGTAGCCCTCCAGCGACAGGAGGCTGTCCAGGTACTCCCGGATCCCCGGGTCGTCGTCCACCACCAGGATGGTCGGCGTCTCCGCCATGAAATCGCTCGTCCCTCTCAGCAGATCCGGGGCAGCAGTTCCCCGGCGGGTGGATCCACCCGCCGTCTGCCCCCCAGCGCGGTTCGGGCCACCACGCGCGGCCCCCCCCCGTTCACCGTTCCGACCCGTCGAGCACCCCGCCCCAGCGGGTGCCCTCGACGCGCCCCGAGGGCGCGATCCTCGTCTCCGTGGGCCACGATCGCGACCGCGCAACCTTCGTTGGCCACGTGCAGCGGGTCGAGACCCAAGAGGTCACAGGCGCTCCGCACCGCGGGCTCCACGGGAATGGACGCCTCCTCGACCTCGATCTCGACGCCCGACTGCTCCGCGATCTCGTTCAGCGCGCCCGCCAGCCCCCCTCGGGTGGGGTCCCGCAGCACCCGCACCCCCGGCACCTCGGCCACGAGCGCCGCCACGAGTCCTCCCAGGGGAGCCACGTCGCTGACGACCTCGGTCGCGAACCCGATGCCCTCTCGCCGCGACAGCACCGCCACCCCGTGCCGGCCCAGGTCCCCCGTGAGGAGGACCGCATCCCCGGGCTGCGCCCCGGCCCCCGACACCTCCACGCCGGCGGGAACCGTCCCGAAACCCGCCGTGTTGACGAAGGGACCGCTGCCCCGGTCCACGACCTTCGTGTCTCCAGCCACCACCTGGATGCCGGCCTCCCGCGCCCTCCTGGCCATCGCGTCGGCGATCCGGGCCACGTCGTCCACCGCGAACCCCTCCGGGAGGATGAAGCCCGCCGTCAGGTACAGGGGAACCGCCCCCACCATCGCGAGATCGTTCACCGTGCCGCAGACCGCCAGGTCCCCCAAGTTTCCTCCAGGAAACTCCCATGGATCCACCACGAAGGAGTCCGTGGTGACCGCTACCCTGCCCCCGGGGAAGGGTAGCACCGCCGCGTCGTCCAGCCGGGCCAGCGCCGGGTTCCCCAGGCGGGAGAGGAACAACTCACGGATGAGGTGCCGGGTCTCCTCCCCTCCGCCGCCGTGGGCCCGAAGGATCACCGCTCCCACGTCACACCCGCCGGAACCGATGGTGCGCCCCGCACGCGCCCTCGGAGCTTACCATACAGGCACCCACCGGCGACTCCGGTGTGCACCGGGACCCGAAGAGCCCGCACTGCTCGGGTTCGACGACCCCCCGGAGCACCCCGGCGCAAAGGCAACCGGGCGGCTCCCGCCCCTGGAAGTCCCGGCCGCGCAGGAATCGGCGGCGCGCGTCGTGGGCGGCGAACCGCGCCGCGATCTCGTAGCCGCTGCCCGGCAGGAGCCCCAGGCCCCGCCATGCCGTGTCGCGCAGGACGAAGACCTCGCCCAACGCCCCCATCGCCTTGACGTTGCCCTCGTCGCTGACGGCCCGCGGGTAGACGTTCTCCACCCGAGCCGCACCCTCCTCGGTCTGGGCAAGAAGGCGCAGCAGTCCTTCCAGGACGTCGTTCGGCTCGAATCCGGCCACGACGCAGGGGACCCCGTACTCTTCGGCCACAGCACGGTACGCTTGAGCCCCGAGCACCATGCTCGCGTGTCCCGGGCACAGGAACGCCCCCACCCGCACCTGGGGGTCGTCGAGGAGGGCCCGCATGGCGGGGAGGAGCGCCTTGTGGGCGGAGAGCACCGAGAAGTTGCCCACCCCTTCGGCCCGCGCCGTCTGCACCGCCCAGGCGACCGTGGGGGCGGTCGTCTCGAACCCCAGCCCCAGGAGCACCACCTGGCGTGCCGGCTCCCGTCGGGCCAGGTCGAGCGCGTCGAGGGCCGAGTACACCACGCGCACGTCGGCCCCGGCGGTGCGGGCCTCCGCCAGCGTGGATGCCGACCCGGGAACCCGCACGGCGTCGCCGTAGGTGGCTAGGGTGACCCCGTGTTCCGTGACCAGGGCCAGGGCTTCGTCGAACACCCCTGTCGGCGTGACGCACACGGGGCACCCCGGGCCCGAGAGCAGCCGCACCCCGTCCGGGAGCATTCCCCTGAGCCCCATCCGCGCAACCGCCACGGTGTGGGTCCCGCACACCTCCATGACGGAGACGGGCGGGCCTCTGTAGCTCTGGAGGCGGGAGAGAAGCCGCGCGGACACCCGGGCATCCCGGGCCGCATCAGAGGGTGTCGTCATCCAGCGTGCTGCGGAACAGTTCGATGGTCTGACGGGCTTCTTCCGGGTCCACGCGGTGAAGCGCGAATCCCGCATGCACGATTACGAAATCGCCGACCTCGCCCCGATCCAGCAGGGAGACGCACACCGTTCGGCGGGTGCCGCCGAAGTCCACGACGGCCGTCCCGTTCGGCTCAAGGGAGAGGATCTCACCCGGAATCGCCACGCACATGGGACTGTCCTGGGGGTAAGGGGACCGCGGGAGCCGCGAGCGGGGAGAGAAACCGTCCGGCAACGGCCACCCGTGGAACGGCGGCCCGTCAGGAATCCACGCGGAACTTCAACTCCTTGCCGACCTTGAAGAAGGGGAGTTTCTTCTCCGGCACGTGGATCTTCTCGCCGGTCTTCGGGTTCCTCCCGACGTAGGCGTCGTAGCGCTTGTTCACGAAACTCCCGAACCCGCGGATCTCGATCCGTTCGTCGCGCAGGATGGCGTCCACGAAGGAGTCGAAGAAGGTGTTGACCGCCTCCTTCGCCGCCTTCATGGACAACCCGCCGCTGTCCGCCAACCGGTTGATCAGCTGTGACTTGTTCATCGAGGCCTCCGACCCGCTGGTGGTCCCGCAAAACCCGGTGGTGCCCCCGGCAGGACTCGAACCTGCGGCACCAGGATTAGGAATCCTGTGCTCTATCCACCTGAGCTACGGGGGCCCGGCTTGCGCCGGGTGGATGCTAGGGGTCGAAATGACGAAAGTCAAGGATTGTTTTAGGGAATTCGTTCATCCATGCTAGCGTGAAACGTTCGAATTTCCCCACAGGCGTCGTCGAGCCGGGAGGCCGGCGGCCAGGCGCAGGCCCCCCATGGTCGATCTGCACATCCACACCTCGTGTTCCGACGGCTCCCTGTCTCCGGTCGAGGTGGTGGAGCGAGCCGCCGCGCGGAAACTCCGGGCCGTCGTCATCACGGATCACGATACGGTGGACGGAAACGCCGACGCGATCGAGGCCGGGCGCCGCTGCGGGGTGGATGTCTTACCCGGGGTGGAGATCTCGACCCACTGGGGGGGGACCACCTTCCACCTGCTCGGTTACGGCATGCGTCGCCGCCCCGAACGGGTGCGGAGCACGTTCGCGTTCCTGGAGGAGAGCCGCCGCCAGAGAACCCCCCGGATGGTGGAGAAGCTCCAAGGGCTGGGGTTCGACGTCACCCTCGACGACGTGGTCCGGGAGGCGAACGGTTCCCTGATCGGGCGCCCCCACTTCGCCCGGGTGCTCCTCCGAAAGGGTCTCGTCTCGACGTTCCAGGAGGCGTTCGACCGCTACCTGAAACGCGGAGCCGCCGCCTACGTGCACAAGGAGAGACTCTCCCCGTCTGCCGCCGCGGAGCTCATCGGAGAGGCGGGAGGAATCGCGGTCCTGGCCCATCCCGGCCTGATCGACTCGGAGCGCCCGGGCTTCCTGCCCGAACTCGTCACCCACCTCACGGGGTTGGGGCTGGCCGGGCTCGAAGCCCACTACAGCGGCCACTCGCCGGAGGAGACCGCACGGTACGTCTCCCTGGCCCGACAGAGCGGGCTCCTGGTCACCGGGGGGAGCGACTTCCATCGGCCGGGAGAGGGAGGCCCCGAGATGGGAACCGGATTCGGCGGCCTGCGCGTGCCCGACTCCTGCTACGAGGAACTGGCCCGCCGCATCGCAGCCGTCGACCGAGCCGACGGCCACCGTCACGAATAGCGCAGGCGCGCGGCCGCACCTCCGACGGACCGTATGCCGTCGTGGTCCACCACCGTCACCGCCTTGCCGTCGGCCGCCGGTACGCCTCGGACCAACTCCTCCCCGAGTTCCACGGCCTCCACGACACCGGAGCAGTCCGGACACGCCTGGGGCGTGCGGCCGCCCATGGCCCCGCACCCCGGGCACTTCCACCCCTTCTCCCGGAGTCCTTTCTCGATGTAGAGGGTGCGGACCCGACCCCCTCGGACCGCCTGCGCGACCGCCTCGGGGCCGACCACCGCCCTCCCGGTCCCCAGGATCTTGCCGAGGAGCTCATCGGCGTCCCTCCGGTCCTCCTCCACCCTGGCACTGTCCAGGGCCCTCAACGCTTCGGAGTGAAGCGCCTCGGCAGGGAGGTTCGGATCGACGTTGAGGCGTGCGCACACGCACTCCTGCGCCCTCTTCGGCAGGCAGGCCTCGAACGGGGCCAAGAGCTGGGAGGGCCCCGAGAGGGCCACTCGGCCGATGCGGCGCTCGTCGATCCAGCGGATGAGGTGCTCGCAGAGCCTCCGAAGGTTTCGGGTGAGGTGCTCGTCCACGTGGCGCTGGTAGCGTGCCTGGCTCCAGCCGCCCTGGTCGTGGCGGCCGGGGAATTCCTGGTCCTGGAAGGAGAACTCCCGGCTCAGGCCACCGAGTTCGAACTCCACGAGCCGCCCCCCGTTGCCGTTCACCAGGGCAAAGACGGAAGGCTCTCCCGTGTGGGCCTGCTCGACCGCAGGCCTGAGCACCGGACGGTCGGAACATGCCAGCAGATCCTCGAAGGGGATCTGGCTCCGCACGATCTCGTACACCCCGAGCCCGGAGCAGGAGAACACCGCGACCCCGTCGCACGCCTCGTCCCACTCCCGGTTCACCAGCCCCCGGACGTACTGCTCCACCTTCTCCACGTCCTCCCCCAGCGCCCTCTGCGAATCGACCGCGAGGCCCTCCGCCCGGGCAAGGCTCTCCTTGAGGCGGGTCTTGACGAAGATCCGAACCCTCTCTCGCTCTTTCTCACTGTCCCAACGGGTGTTCAGGTAGAGGCTCAGGAAGGGGGTGCTCGCGGCGGGCAGCCTGGCCAGGCGGTGCAGTCTCTCGGATAGGTTCATCGCGTCCTCCTAGGCCGACGGTCTCGCAGGTGAGGGGACGGGACCCAAGGCTACGGCCGTCCCCCCCCCTGTCAAGCAGCCCACACTCCGCACCTTGCGGCGCGCCCTTCCCGCGGCGACAATCCCGGCACCGGGGGAGCGCGCCCCTCCGAAACGATGGGGGGGACGGGCGGCCCCGAACCGCTCCTTCCCGGCCGAGAGGAGGCCGACCCATGGACGTCTACGCCCACCGCGGGGCTTGCGTAGCGTGGCCGGAGAACACCCTGGAGGCTTTCGGGGCCGCGGTCGCCGACGGGGCCGACGCCATCGAGACCGATCTGCGGCTCGCACGCGATGGAACGATCGTCCTCGTGCACGATGAGGACTTCCTGCGCGTGGCCGGCGACCCGAGGCGCGTGGCGGACCTCACCTCGGAGGAAATCGGTGCCCTGCGCGTGGGACGTCGCTGCGCCGTGCCGCAACTGGAGGAACTGCTCGAACTCGCCTCCGGGCGCGTCCGCCTGAACCTCGAGATCAAGGCACGGGGAGTCGGGGCCGCCCTGGCGCGCCGCCTCGGGCCCCGTAGCGACGGGGTGCTGGTGACGTGCTCCGACCCCTCGGAGCTGCGGGCCCTTCGCGCTGAACGCCCCGGAATCCCGGTCGGTGCGGTCCTGGAGAACCTGGACGCCCGGGCGCGGGCGCTGGCGCGGGGCGAGGGATGGACGGCCGTGAGCCTCTCGGTGCAGGGGTTCGACGAGGCGGCCCTTTCGTTCTGCCGAAGCCAGCGCCTCGATCTGCTGCTGTGGGTGGTCAACGCCCCGGAGCGGGTGATAGACTTCGCCCGACTGGGCATCCACGGGGTGTTCTCCGACTGCCCCAGCACGGCCGTCGCGGCTCTTCGGCGACTGTCTTCACGCCGAGGCGATCTTGTCCCTTGAACCGACGCTGACCACCTTTGACGTTGCCGTGATCGGGGGCGGCATCACGGGCGCCGGCGTGGCACGCGACGCGGCCCTGCGGGGGCTGTCCTGCCTCCTCCTCGAGAAGGGCGACTTCGCCGCCGGGACGTCCTCGCGGACCACGCGCCTCGTCCACGGCGGGCTCCGCTACCTCGAGACCGGCGACCTCCACCTCGTCGCCGAGTCCCTCCGCGAGCGCGAACTGCTGCTCCGCATGGCGCCCCACCTCGTCCACCCGATCCCCATCCTCCTGCCCACCTACGAGGGGGATCGGCGCTCGCTGTGGAAGATCCGCCTGGGGCTGCTGCTCTACGACCTCCTCAGCATGGGGAAAGGGACCCCGCACTACGGGGTCCTCGATCGCCGCACCGCTCTGCGCAAGGCACCCTCCCTGAAGGAGGCAGGCCTGCTCGGTGCCGGCCTGTTCTACGACTACCAGATCCCGTTCCCCGAGCGACTGGTGTTGGAGAACATCTTCTCGGCCCGGGAACACGGCGCCTACTGCCTCAACTATCACGAACTGCAGAGCGTCTCCGAGCATGCGGACGGCTTCCTCCTCAAGGTGCACGACAACCTCAGCGGCTCCCCCCATGTCTTCACCGCCCGCACCGTCGTGAACGCGGCGGGGCCGTGGGCCGACCACGTGTGCGACCTGTACCGGAAGGACCTGCGGCGGAAGGTGCGACCGACCAAGGGCGCCCACATCGTGGTGGACGCCGATCTGGGCCACGCGGTGTTCACCGCCTCTCCGAAGGATCAGCGCCTCTTCTTCACGACTCCGCTGGAGGGCCTCACGCTCGTAGGCACGACCGACACCTTCTGGGAGGGCACGTCCGAAGACGTCGCACCGGACGAGGCCGACTGCGAGTATCTGCTGGAAGGGCTTCGCAAGCTCATGCCCGGGCGGAACTTCGAGAGGTCCGACATCCTGTGGGGCTACGCGGGGCTCCGCCCCCTCGCCCTCACCGAACGCAAGGGAGCCCCCTCCACCCTCACGCGCCGCCACGTGGTACACAAGGAGGGACCCGGCGGGCGCTTCCTCACGATCGTGGGCGGCAAGTACACGACTTTCCGGAAGATGGCGGAAGACGTCGTGGATGCGGCCTGCCGCGCGCTGGGGCTGCAGCGCAGCTGCACGACGGACCGGGTACCCCTGTTCGGAGGAGGCCTGAAGGACCGGGTCATCTTCCGGGAGAACCTGTGCGAGTGCACACAGCGCCTGCCCGATCTCCCCCGGGAGACGGTGGAGCACCTGGTGACCATGTACGGGAAGCGCTGCTGCGACGTGATCGACATCGGGATCCAGAAGACATACTGGCGGGAGCCGATCCAGGAGGGCTACACGGACCTCAGGGCGCAGGTGGCCTACGCCGTGCGCGAGGAGGACGCCCACCACCTGGACGACGTGATCCTGCGCAGGCTCCGGATGTCCCTGAGCCTCGACCTCGGCCGCTCGGCCGCGGAGCCCGTGGCGCAGATCATGGGGCAGGAACTCGGGTGGGGCGAGCAGACGGTCCGTGCCGAGGTCGAGGCATTCCAGGAGAGGCTCGCGTGGGAGATGGCCCTGGGCGGCCCCAACCCGAGGCGAGAGGTCCCACGGCCAGGCACGGTCGAGCGTGGATGATTCGCGCCTCGCCTTCGCCGAACTGGCGGCCCGATCGGAGAGGCCCGTAGCCATCACCGGTGCGGGCGTGTCGGCCGAGAGCGGGGTCCCGACCTTCCGCGGCGCCGGCGGCCTGTGGCGCGACCACCGGCCCGAGCAACTGGCGACCCCCGAGGCCTTCCGGGAGAATCCGTCTCTCGTCTGGGCGTGGTACGACTGGCGGCGGTCTCTCGTGGCGCAGGCCTCCCCCAATCCCGCCCACCGCTGGCTCGCGGAGTACGAGAACCGCAAGCCCGCCTTCCTCCTGATCACGCAGAACGTGGACGGACTTCACGCCGCAGCGGGAAGCACGAAGCTGGTGGAGATCCACGGGAACCTCTGGCGCACTCGGTGCACGGCATGCCGCGGGGAACGCGTCGATCGCCGCGTGCCCATTCCGCTTCTCCCGCACTGCGATCGGTGCGGAGGGCTCGAGAGACCTGCGGTGGTCTGGTTCGGGGAAGCACTCGATCCGGAGGACCTCGAACGCTCGGCTCAGACCCTCCGCGAGGCCGATCTGGTCATGGTGCTCGGGACTTCGGCCGTGGTATACCCGGTTGCCGGGTTTCCGGACCTCGCACGAAACGCCGCCATCGTGGAGGTGAACCCGGAGCCCACTTCCCTGACGCCGCGTGCCGACCTGTCGGTGCGTGCGAAGGCGGGGTCGTTTCTAGCCTCCCTTGCGGGGGTGAAGCCCTTCCCGGCCGCTCCCATCGCCCCACAGGAGGAATCGCCATGAAGAAGGTCTGGGTAGACGACGAGTGCATCGCGTGTGGAACCTGCGTGGATCTGTGCCCCGAGGTCTTCGAGATGGAGGGGGACCTCGCCGTCGTGCTCCCGAATGCGGACCTCTCCCTGGACGACAAGGTCGTCGAAGCGGCCGAGGCCTGCCCGGTGGAGGCGATCCACTACGAGGAATGACGGAGGCCACGGCGAGGCGGAGCCACCGGGTGCGGAAGGCACACGGGGTCGCTCCACCGAGATGCGCGTGGCCATGTTGCGACTCTCCCCACGGACCACTCCGCCTCCCCTGCGACGCCCCTGGGTCGTCACAACCTGCGGAGGCGCGGTTTCCCCGGATCGAGGAACGGCCTGCCCGCGCTTGCGCCATGGGACGCGATCCGGCCTCGACGCACCCGAGCGCCCCGCGCCCCGGGGGCCCGGATGCGCTTCGCGACGCGGTTGGCAGGGCCCTCCATCCCGACCCGCTTTCTCCGGGCGGCGGCAGCGGCAGGCCGGTCCGCCCGGGGGTGGACCGGCAGACAAGGGGGTTCCCCGCCTTGAATTGAAGAGAATTTCGGTTATAATACGGGCACAGCGAAGAAGGAGGCGAAACCATGTGCCAGAGTTACCGTAAAGCTTGTACCTGCGGGCAGAAGACTTCGGAGATATTCTTCGGGAAGATGGTGTTGGACGAGGCTGCGGTGCGCCAGGTTTACTGCCCCCAGTGCAGCGCCACGGTGGACGTGGACTCCCGGAGCATGGTGGAGGACAACGGGTGGATCCTGGAACTGGATCCGGAGGTGTTGGAGGTATTCGCTCCCCGCATGGAGATGAGCCCCGGTTCCGTTACGGCCGAGAAGGTCTTCGACGGGGAATACGTGACCTGGGTGGGGTTCAGCCCCGAGGACAACGCCCAGAGGGCGAAGGAGAGGGAGGAGATCGCGAAGCGCGCGGGCAGCGATCCCCGGGCTCACTTCGAGGCTCTGAAGACCTGGGCGGTGGAGCGGGAGAAGCGGTTCTACGAGGAGGGGTGGAGGAAGGCTTTACAGAAGCGGGAAGCGCACAGCCACTGATTCCCGGGGCACCCCTGCCCGTCCGGACTTGACAGCGAACGCATGCCCGGTAGGTTTCCCGCCGTTGACCGACTCCTCTGTACGGCACCCGAGAAGGGGGAGCCTGAAAGGAAGAGAGAGATGAGGAAGCTGCTCGTGGTGTCCCTGGCCCTGTCCCTCGCTGCCGCGTTCTCGGCCCTCCCCTCGAAGGCGCAGGAGGATCCCGGCAAGGCCCTCTTCGAGACGAAGTGCGGGACCTGCCACAGCCTGGACCGACCCAAGGCCAAGAAGAAGGACCGCGCGGGGTGGGAGAAGACGGTGATGCGCATGAAGAACGCCAACGGGTGCCCGATCACGGACGACGAGGCCAAGGTCATCATCGACCATCTGGCGAAGAACTACGCGCCCTAGGCGAAACGGACGATTCCGTTCGAGGACGAGGCGGCCCTGGGGCCGCCTCGTATCGTCTCCAGCACCCCACTCAGAGTCGCGCCGGGTCCTCCAGGAGCCCCGCGACCTCTCCCAGGAACCGGGCGGCGAGGACTCCGTCCACGACCCGATGGTCGCAGGAGAGCGTGAGGCTCAGGACGTCCGCGGGCACGACTCTCCCTTCCTCCACGACGGGGGCGGGTCTCACCGCCCCCACGGCCAGCGTCATGGCCGACGGCGGGTTTATGATGGCGCTGAAGTTCTCCACGCCGAAGCCCCCCAGGCTGGAGAGGGTGAACGTGGCGTTCGCCCGTTCCTCGGGCTTCAACTGGCCCTGCCTCGCCCGTTCCACGAGCCCCCGGGCCCCTTCCGCGATCCAGGCCAGATCCCTCCCCTGTGCACCGCGCAGCACTCCCACGACGAGCCCGGCGTCCGTCTGGATGGCGAGCCCTAGGTTCGTCACCTTCCACCGGATCCAGCGGCCGCGGTCGTAGCTGCGGTTCGCCTCCGGGAAGGCCTCCAGCGCCAGAGCGCAAGCTCGAAGGACCAGGTGGGTCAGCGTCACGCCCTCGCCCGCCTCCTCCTTGCGCTCGCGGAGCGCGTCGGCCCGGACCGTCCTGGCAACGTAGAAATGGGGAATCACGTGCTTGCTCGCCACCACCCGGCGCACGGCCGCCTTCTGGTAGAACGTGACTTCCTCGACCTCGGCCTCTCCCTCGGCAAAGGTCACGGGCGCCAGTTCCTCGTCGGCCCGCTCCACCCGAGCCGGCGCGCCACGGGAGACGGAAGCGGCAGGCGCCGCCTCCACGTCGGCCGTGGTGATGCGCCCCTCGGGACCGCTCCCCCGGAGGCCGGCCAGATCCACCCCCTTCTCCCTGGCGAGCCTTCGCGCGCGGGGACTCGCCTTCAACCCGGTCGGTGCGACGCCGCGCGCGGTTTCGGGCGGCGCCTGCGGCTTCGCGGGGGGTTCCGGGCGCGGTGAGTGCCTCCCGCCCCGCTCGGCGAGCGGGTGGGCGCCGGGCAGGGGCACCTCATCCCGGGCGCCGGCCCGGGGGGGCTCGGCGGCCCGCACCTCCACTCCGCGTCGACCCCGCGGTTCCGGGGCCGCAGGGGCTGCCGCTCCCGAGACCACCGCCTCCTCCCCCCCGGCCGGACCCCGGACCTCGGGTTCGGGGGGTGGGCTCCCGGCTTCCCCCTCCCCGGAAAGCTCTCGGTAGGCGTCGGGGTCGCAGACGAC
>CAZJSF010000044.1:0-18195 GCA_964548515.1 uncultured Thermodesulfobacteriota bacterium | reverse complement strand
CTCCAGCAGGCCGCATTCGGCCTCGCCGCGGGCCACGCGCAACTCCGGGTCCTTCATCGGAACCGCGTGGCGGTCGAAGCACAGGGCGTCGGCGTGCTTCGTGTAGGCCTTGAACACCGCGATCTCGGCGACGCCCACGCGATCCTGCTCGCCGGTGCCGATGCCCACCGTGCACCGGTCCTTCACGTAGAGCACCGAGTTGGAGGTGACGCCCTGCTCCACGCACCACCCGAAGAGGAGGTCGTCGAGCTCCGCCGGCGTGGGGGGCCGGGCCACCCGCACCTCGACGCCGTCGCGCCGGGCCACGGCGGACTGGAAGTCCTCCACCCGGGTGACGGCGTTCAGGGGAGACTGCTGGACGATCAGCCCGCCGTCCGTGAGGCTCTTGAAGTCCACGAAGCGCCGCGACCGGTACTCGGCCAGGCGGTCGAGGCGGGGAACGACCAGGATGCGCAGGTCCTTGCGGCGCCCGAGGATGTCGAGGACGCCCTCCTCGTAGGAGGGGGCGGCCACGACCTCCAGGTAGTTCGAGACCACCGCCTCGGCGGTGGCGCGGTCGAGGGGCCGGTTCACGACCAGGGCGCCCCCGAAGGCCGCGATGCGGTCGGCGCGGTTGGCCCGGGAATAGGCCTGCTCCAGGCTCCCGGACTGGGCTGCGCCGCAGGGGTTGTTGTGCTTGAGGATGACGGCCGTGGGCCGGTCCATCAGGAACTTCAGGATGTTGAGGCCGTTGTCGACGTCCGTGAGGTTGGTCTTCCCCGGATGCTTCCCGGCCTGCAGCATGTGCTCCTCGGTGAGGGCCGAGACGAGGCCCAGCCCCGGTTCGATGAACCGGCACTGGCCCAGCACCAGGTTGCCGTTCACCAGCTCGTAGACCGCCGCCTCCTGCCCGGGGTTCTCCCCGTACCGGAGGCCCTTCTCCACGAGGCCGCCCTGGTCGGGGAGCTTCCAGGAGCGCTTCCGGTACACCAGCGTCTGGTCCCCGAAGGAGACGGTCAGGCGCTCGGGGAAGTGGTCGTCCATCACGGTGCGGTACATCTGCTTCAGGTCGGCCATGGGCTCGCTCCCTCGGGATCGGCAGGAGTGCGCGGCGCCGGCAGGTCGACGCGCGAGACCGCCCTATACCACAGGCCCCGGCGCCCGGAAAAGGCACGCCGCAGGCCCGGTCCCCGCTCCCGGCCGACTCGTTGACACCCTCTCCGGCCCGAGCCTATAAGGGCGGCCTGGGAGGGAAGGCGTGCACGAGATGGGGATCGCCGCGGAGGTGGTGCGCATCGCGGCCCAGGAGGCGGCGTCGGCCGGGGCGGAGCGGGTGGCCGCCGTGCGCGTGCGGGTGGGCCGCTGGTCCGGGGTGGAGGTCGAGTGCCTGCGCTTCGCCCTGGAGGTCCTGACGGAGGAGGGCCCCTGCCGGGGGTGCCGCGTGGAGATCGAGTCGGTGGAGCCGCGGTTCGCGTGTCGTTCCTGCGGCCACGGCTACGAAGGGCGGGCGCGCACGGACCCGTGCCCGCAGTGCGGGGGGTTGGAGGCCGACCTGGTTGCCGGCGACGAGCTGCGCCTGGCGGAGATCGAGGTGCCTGAGTGAGGGAGATCGCCATCGAGCGCAGGATCCTCGCGCGAAACGACGGCCTGGCCGAGGCCAACCGCGCGCTGTTCCGCGAGGCGGGGGCGTACGCGGTGAACCTGATCTCGAGTCCGGGCACGGGAAAGACGGCCCTGCTCGAGGCGACCCTGTCCCGCCTCGCCGGGCGGATGCGGGTGGGCGTGGTGGAGGGGGACGTCCAGACCGAGAACGACGCGGTGCGCATCGCGCGGACCGGCACGCCCGTGGAGGCCGTGGTCACCGGGGGGGCGTGCCACCTGGACGCGGCCATGGTTCGCCGGGCCTTCCGCTCCCTGACGCAGAGGACCGGCGGGGAGCTGGACCTGCTCGTGATCGAGAACGTGGGCAACCTCGTGTGCCCTTCCGCCTACGACCTGGGGGAGGACGAGAAGGTCGCGCTGGTGAGCGTGACCGAGGGCGAGGACAAGCCCCTCAAGTACCCGGCGCTCTTCCACGCGGCGTCGGTTCTGCTGGTGACCAAGGTGGACCTGCTGCCCCACCTCGACCTGGACGTGGAGGCCCTCGAGCGCAACGCGCGCTCGGTCAACCCGGACCTGAAGCCGTTTCGGGTCTCCTCCCGGACGGGGGAGGGCCTGGACGGCTGGCTCGGGTACCTGGAGGCGCGGGTGGCCGGCCGGCGCTCCGAGGCGTCGCCGCCCCGGCCGGAGGTGTGACGCCATCGCCGACGTGCAGGGCAACCTCACGGGTCTCAAGAGCAGCCAGATCCGGAGCCTCGAGCGCATCTACCGCAGGAAGGTGCCGCCCGAGGATCTGGTGACCGCGGAGCTCGCCGCCTACGTGGCGGGGCTCAGCCGGGAGGCGGGCCGGCAGATCGGACTGGTCCTGGACCGCAAGGGCCAGGTGGTCCACGTGATCGTCGGGGACGACACGGAGATTCTGATCCCGGACCTCTCGGGTTACGGGCTCGGCCGCGGCAAGCTCCGGGGCCTGCGGTGCGTGCACACGCACCTTCGCCAGGAGCCCCTGTCGGAAGACGATCTCGCGGACCTGTCGCTGCTGCGGCTCGACGCGATGGTTGCCCTCGGCGTGACGCCCGAGGGGCGGCCCGGCCGGGTCCACGTCGCCCACCTGCTGCCGCCCAACCCCGAGGGGACCGCGTACCGCGTCCTGCCGCCGTCGGACTTCTACGCGTTCCGCTTCCCCTTCCTGTCCTTCGTGGAGTCGCTGGAGGACGAGATCGCCTCCAAGCAGGGCCGCGCGCTGGCGGTGCGGAGCGGCCGGGACCGTGCCATCCTGGTGAGCGTGAGCCGGGCGCCGCGCCACGAACTCGAGGACAGGCTCGCGGAGCTCCGGGAGCTGGCGCGCACCGCCGGCGTCGAGGTCGTCGACGTGGTGGTGCAGAGGCCGCGGCAGCTCAACCCCAAGTACCTCATGGGGGAGGGGAAGATCCGCGAGGTGATCGCCTCGGCCCTGCAGAAGGGCGTCGACCTCCTGATCTTCGACCAGGAACTCTCGCCCGGGCAGGTGCGGGGCATCTCCTCGGTGACCGACGTACGGGTGGTGGACCGCACCCAGCTGATCCTCGACATCTTCGCCCGGCGGGCCCACACGCAGGACGGCAAGGTCCGGGTGGAACTCGCGCAGCTCAAGTACCTGATGCCGCGGCTGGTTGGAAAGGGCACGGCCATGAGCCGCCTGATGGGCGGCGTCGGCGGCCGGGGGCCGGGCGAGACCAAGCTCGAGATGGACCGCAGGCGCATCCGAGACCGGGTGGCGAACCTGGAGCGCCGCCTGGGTGAGATGGCCAAGGGGCGCTCCCAGCGGCGCTCGAGGCGGGTGCGGGCCGGACTCCCCATCGTCAGCATCGTGGGCTACACGAACGCCGGCAAGTCCACCCTGCTCAACGCGCTCACCCGTTCGGAGGTTTTCACCGAGGACCTTCTCTTCGCCACGCTCGACACGTCGAGCCGGCGCCTGCGCTTCCCCCGGGAGCGCGAGGCCATCGTCACCGACACGGTGGGGTTCCTGCGGGACCTCCCCGCCGGGCTCGTCGGGGCCTTCCGGGCGACCCTCGAGGAACTCCAGGACGCCGACCTGCTCCTCCACCTCGTCGATGCGTCGAACCCCGCCTTCGAGGAGCAGATCGAAGCGGTGGAGAAGCTGCTCGACGAGCTGGGGCTGGGCACGAAGGCCGTACTGCGGGTCTTCAACAAGATCGACCTGCTGCCGCCGGGAGAGGCCGCGGCCCTGGCCGCCACCCGGGGCGGGATCGCCGTTTCGGCCCGCGACCCGGCGACCTTCGGTCCCCTCCTCGACGCCCTGGAGAGGCGGTTCTGGCCGGAGGAGGGCGCGGAGCCCGCAGAGGGGCCGCCGCCGGAGCCGGCGGCCGGGAGGGAGGAGAACGATGGAATCGGGCCGGATTAGGCGCGTCTCGGAGACCCGCGTGGAGGCTGCGGAGATGATGCAGCCCCACCACGCGAACCCCGCCGGCAACGTGCACGGCGGGGTCATCATGAAGATGATCGACGACGCCGCGGGCGTCGTGGCCATCCGGCACGCGCGCAGCAACGTGGTGACCGCGAGCATCGACCGGCTCGAGTTCCACGCCCCGGTCTACGTCGGCAACCTTGTGGTCCTCAAGGCCTCCCTGAACTACGTCGGCCGGACGAGCATGGAGGTGGGGGTGCGCGTCGAGGCGGAGGACCTGCGTTCCGGCGTCGTGCGGCACACCGCTTCCGCGTACCTCACCTTCGTGGCCCTGGACGACCACGGAAGGCCGACGGCGATCCCCTCGCTGGCCCTCGAGAGCGACGAGGACCGGCGGCGGTGGGAAGGCGCCCTGCGCCGTCGGAACTCCTGCGCCAGGCCCCCCAGGCGGTGAACCGCGGCGACGGGCCCGCCGCGCTTGCGGTGCCGCTCGCCGGCCTCTACACTCCCCGGACCCTCCCTCCCCCTCCACCGCCGCGAACGCGGGCAGAGAGGAGTCCCGACGCCGTGTGCGCCCCTTCCGGAAGTCCCGACGCCGTCGTGTCCGGCCGATTCGTCCCCGGAGGCCTGGCCACCGGCATCGGGAGCCTCCCCCACCGGGATCCGGGTGACGCCGTGGGTGCCGTGCTCGCCCGCCTGCCGGAGATCCCCTTCTGGCCGCAACTGCCCCGTCGGTCGCCGCTGGAGGGGATGACCCTCCAGTACCTCGAGGGCTTTCCGGCCCTGGCCGGGGGCAAGGCGGGCGCCGAGCCAACCGCCCGCACAGGCGGGGAGGCGATGGAGGAGGTGGCGGAGTTCTACGAGCGGGTCCTCTCCGGGGCGCTGGAGTCGTTCTCTCTCTCGCCGGAGAGGGCCGCCGGGTTCTACGTGTTCGAGGGGGCCCTGGAACAGGGCGCCCCCCCGGCGCTCACCGCGGTCAAGGGCCACGTGACCGGCCCGGTGACCCTGGCCTCGTCCCTGCGGGACGCCCAGGGCCGGGAGGTGCTCCACGACGACACCCTGCGGGAGGTGGTCGGGGCGTTCGTGGCACGGAAGGCCGTGTGGCAGGTCCGGCGCCTTCGCCGGTTCGGGGCCCCGGTG
This sequence comes from uncultured Thermodesulfobacteriota bacterium, assembly GCA_964548515.1. Classification (GTDB taxonomy): domain Bacteria; phylum Desulfobacterota; class Deferrisomatia; order Deferrisomatales; family JACRMM01; genus CAZGRT01. The sequence continues at coordinate 13,067 of CAZJSF010000044.1, read as the reverse complement.
ATCGTCTTCCTGGACGAGCCGGTCATGGAGGTGTTCGGGTCCGCATACTCCACCCTGGACGAGGAGGTGGTGTCGGGCCTGTGGCGGCCGAGTCTCGAGGCGCTCCACGACGAGGGCGCGCTGGTGGGGATCCACTGCTGCGGCAACACGGATTGGGCGCTTCTCTTCCGCTCGGGCGCCGACATCGTGAACTTCGATGCGTGCGGGTACCTGGACCGGATGCTTCTGTACCCCCGGGAGGCCGAAGCGTACCTGTCCGGGGGCGGGATCCTGGCCTGGGGCGCGGTCCCGACGTCGCCGGAGGCCCGCGCCGAGACCGAGGGGACGGTGGCCGGAAGGGTGGAGGAGGGGATCCGGCGCTTCGCCGCCCAGGGGCTGGACGAGGGGACCCTGCGCCGCCAATGCCTGGTCACCCCGGCCTGCGGCATGGGGAGCCTGGATCCGGAACTGGCCGAGCGGATCCTCGACCTGCTGGCGGGGGGCTCGCGGTTGCTGAGAGGCGGCTGAGCCGGGCCCCGGCGGCTCAGGTCCTGCGGGGTGCGGGGTGCTCGCAGCGCGAGGCCGTGACCCCGCTCCCACAGGGGCACGCGTCGGAGTCGGACAGTCGGCGCCGGGCGAGGAAGTCCACCGGGATGAGGCTCCCCGCCGAAGCGGCCGGCGCAGCGCGGGAAGCGCCCGCACGGGGAGGGGATAGTCGTTCGACCTTGGCGCAGTAGCGGGGGTCGGGCCTGCCCAGGTCCAGGAGGGCCCGCAGGCGGCGGTGTCGGCGGTCCAGCGCCGACAGGCTCACGTCCCAGGTCCGGGCCACCTCGCTTCGGGGCGTGCTCCGACCGTTGAGGCGAAGCGCGGCCAGGGTGGCCGCCGCGCCCCAGGAGGGAGTCAGGGGGCGCCGAGAGGGCAGCACCGCCGCCAGGTCGGCCCAGAGGTTCTCGGCCAGCACGACCTCCAGGTGCCCGGCTCCCAGCGCCTGCAGGGAGCGCCGCAACCGGCGCAGGAGGCGTACGTCTCCCGGGAGAAGGCCCCGGCGCTGCTCCCGGACGCGGCGGAGCGAACTGCGGACCTTGCGCCTCTCCCAGGCCGCTCGCGCCCGGTTCTCCCGGACCGCCTCCAGCAACTCCCCGATCTCCGGGTCGTGGGGCGCGGTGGAGACCGCCCGGCTCAGGTGGGCCTCGCTGGACTCCCAGCGGCCCTCGGCGGCGTGGATCAGGCCGAGGTCCAGGTGCGCGGGGGGGTACTGGGGGTTTTCCCGGGCCGCCTGTTCGAGCAGGCGGCGGCCTTCCTCCCGGTCCCCCATCTGGTACAGGGTCCAGCCCAGGGCGCACAGACAGCCGGGGTGGCCCGGGACTTCCGCGAGGCCGAGCTCCAGGTGCCGGATCGCCTCGTCCCAGCGCTCGCAGCGGATCAGGGCGTCGGCGAGCAGGAGCCGTTCTCCGACGCTCGATCCCGGCAGGTGAACGAGCCGTTCCAGGGTCGAGGCGGCCTCTTCGTGGCGGTCGAGACCGAGGAAGGCGCAGCCGCGCTGGTACAGTGCGAAGGGGAGCGCTTCCGGATCCCGGGAGGCCAGAAGCGGTTCGAGTCGATCCAGGAGCCTCAGCACCCTCTCCCAGCGGCCCTCCAGGGCGCTGCGGTCTACCAGGTGCACGAGCAGGCTGGGGTCGGGCATGGTCTCCGCGGGCGGGTTGTGCGTGGTCTGGGCTCTCGGGGCGCGGACTATACAACGCTGGGGGGGCAGGCAAAAGGGAAAAGGAAGGGAGGCGGCGATGGAGCAGAGGACGCACCTCGGCATCGACGGGGGCCTCGTGGGCGTCGTGGAGGAACTGGGGCCGGGGGAGAGTCGGGTTTCCCTGGCCGGGCGCCCGGACATGGCGGCGGACGACAGGGGGCTGATCCACGGAGGCTTCACCTTCGGCCTCGCCGACTATGCGGCCATGGTGGCCGTGAACGATCCCAACGTCGTCCTCGGAGGGGCGGAGGTGCGGTTCCTGGCGCCGGTCCGGGTGGGGCAGCGCATGGTGGCCGAAGCCCGCGTCACCGAGACGAAGGGCCGGAAGCGCCTGGTCTCCGTCGCCGTGACCGTGGACGGGAGGCCTGTCCTGGAAGGGACCCTCTCCGCCTTCGTCCTCGACAGGCACGTGCTCGATGCGGGGTGACCGGGCTGGCGCCCCGCCGGCGCAGGGGGCATGGCCGTGAAGGCCCTGCTCGGCTTCGCGCTGCTGTTGCTCATCGGTCTCTTCGCTTCGCGGCCGATCCTGGGCCGGGCACGGGGCGGTGGCAGGGCGTTCTTCCTGCACCTCGCCGGTGCCGAGTTCCTGCTCCTCGGGGCCCTCCTGGGCCCCCGTGCCACCGGGGTCATCGACGCGGAGACGATCGCCCTGCTCGATCCCTTCCTGGGGCTCGGCCTCGGTTACGTGGGGTTCGTGTTCGGCATGCAGTTCGAGAGGCGGGCCCTGGGCGACGTGCCCGGGAGCTACTTCGTCGCGGCGGCCGCCCAGGCCCTGGTCGGCGTGGCCATGCTCGTCCCGGTCCTCTGGTTCACGCTCTCGCGCAGCGGTTTCCTCGGGGCCTCTCCGGGGCCCCTGGCGCTCGCCATGGCCGCCGCCGCCACGGGGACGTCCACCTCCTTTCTCTTCGTGCTGGAGCGGCACTTCCGGCCCACGCGATCCCGGGTGTTTCCCTTCCTGCGGTTCTGCGCCGTGTTCGAGGACCTGGTCGGGGTCCTCCTCTTCGGTGTGGCGATCTGCTGGCTCCGGGGAGCCGCGGCCCCGGCCGGTGGAGGAAGTGCCTGGCTTCTGTGGGTGCTCGCATCCCTCGCCGTCGGCGCGCTCTCCGGCGGCCTTCTCCTTGCGGTGGCCTCGCTTCGCCTGAGCGAGAGGGAGGTCCTCCTGTTCCTCGTCGGGGCCGTGCTGTTCAGCGGCGGCCTGGCGGCGCACCTGAGGCTCTCTCCGGTGCTGACCAACCTGCTCGGCGGGGTGCTCTTCGCCAACCTGAGCCGCCGGGGGGCCGGCTACCACGAGCGGTTGCTCACCGTGGAGAAGCCCCTCTACGTCCTGATGGTGGTGCTGGCCGGAGCCCTGTGGGCGGCGCCCCCCGCCGCGTCCGCGGGGCTGGCGCTCCTCTACGTGGGGGTGCGGCTCGCCGGCAAGTGGGCGGGCGGCCGGATTTCCCTGCCCGTCGTCCTCGGGTCGGACCGGCGCTTCGGGGGCTACGGCTTCGGACTCGTGGCCCAGAGCGAGATGGCCGTGGCCCTGATGGTCGGCCTGCTCGCCCTGCGTTCCGATCCGGCCACCCACCTCGCCGTCTCCGCGGTGTTCGTGGCGGTCCTGCTCAACGGTCTGCTGGCCTCCGCGTACTTCACCCGGCAGGCCCGGAGGGCGTGATCCGTGCTGACGCTGCTCCTCGCGCTCCTGCTGCCCGGCGTCATGGTCCTGCTCGGTCGCCTCCCGCAGGGGTGGGACCTGGCGGAGCCGGCTCGCCTGTCGCTGGCCTTCGGGTTCCTCCTGATGGAAGCCCAGTTGGTCGGGGCGCTCTTCGCGCGGGTGCGCCTCCCCCGGATCAGCGGCTACCTGGTGGCGGGGGCCGTGTGCGGGCCGTGGGTGCTGGGCCTGGTGGACGCCGAACTGGCCCTGCGGATGCGGTTCATCGACGACCTCGCGCTGACGTTCATCGCGCTGACGGCGGGAGCCGAGCTGCGGCTGGCCGCTCTCGTGAGGCGGAAGCGCAGCATCCTGAGCGTCGGCACGTGCCTGCTCGTCGCAGTGCCCCTGGTGATCGGGGCGGTCTTCGTGCTCGCCCGGCCGTGGCTTCCCTTCGCCCGGGAACTCGGGGCGACCGAGACGCTGGTGGCCGGCGCGCTGGTCGCCGTCATCGCGCTCGCACGGTCCCCGACCTCGGCCATCGCGGTGATCAACGACTGTCGCGCCGCCGGCCCCTTCACCGACACGGTCTTCGGCGTGACCGTCGCCATGGACTCTCTGGTCATCCTCCTGTTCGCCGTGGCCGTCGCGTTCGGAGAGGCGGCGGTGGGGGCTACCGGTTCGGTGGACCTGGGGTTCGTCGCCACGGTGGCGGGCCAGGTCGCCGCGTCGGTGCTCCTCGGGGCCCTGGTGGGGAAGGCGGTGGCGTTCTACATCCGCCGCCTCGAGCGGGACCTCTCCGTCTTGCTGGTCGTGCTGGCGTTCTTCCTGGCGGAAGCCTCCCGCTGGTTGGCCCATGCTCTGGACGCGAACCTCGGCGTGGCGTTTCACCTGGAACCACTCCTCATCGCGATCGCGGCCGGGTTCACGGTGCAGAACTTCACGGGAGAGGGCGACCGGCTGAACCGGGCCCTCCACGCGATCTCCCTGCCCATCTTCGTCGTCTTCTTCGCGGTGGCGGGTGTGGTGCTGGACCTGGGCGCCCTGGCGGCGGCGTGGGCGGCTGCCCTGGCGTTCGCCGGGGCACGGATGGGGGCCGCGAGCGCTGCCGGGCACCTCGGCGGAAGACTGGCAGGGGAGGGCGTCGCCTTCCGGCGCCTGGCCGGCTTCGCCTTCTACACCCAGGCGGGGGTGAGCCTGGGACTCGCCCAGGAGGTCGCGCGCCGCTTCCCGGAGTGGGGGGGCTCCGCGGCCGCCTTCCTGGTGGCGTGCATCACGCTCAACGAGCTCGTCGGCCCGGTGGCCTTCAAGTTCGCGCTGGACCGGATGGGGGAGTCGGGGAAGTTCCGGAAGCTGAGCGATGCCTGAGTCCAGGACCTCGGAACGGGTGCTGGGGCGACTCGAATCCGTTCGCCGTGCGCGTGAGGACTTCCTTCTCGCGATTTCCGAGGGCGGCGGGGAGTGGTTCTCCCGGAGCCCCGGTGCGGGTAGGTGGTCCACGCTGCAGGTCCTGGAGCACGTGGTCCTGGCGGAGCGGTCGGTCCTCGCGGGGCTTTTCGATCCCGGGGGCGGGGTCGGGCGTCGCTGCACGCTCAAGGACCGCCTCCTGTACGCGGTGGTGATCCTCGTGCTGCGATCGAACGTGCGTGTCCCGGTCGTCGCTCGGGACATGGAGCCTGCGGGAGACATCCCCCCGGACCGGCTCGTCGCGGAGTGGGCCGAACGGCTGGGCCGGGTCGAGGCGCACGTGCGGGAGGCGACGCCGGCCGAGCTGCAGCGTGCGGTCTGCCACCACCCCGTGGCGGGTCCCCTCGATCTGTGCCGAGCACTGCGCATCGACGAACTGCACATCCGGGCACACCGGCGCGAGGTGCGGCGCAATGCGGGACTGGGCTCTGGAGGAGGGAGTCGGGTCCACGGGACCACGCCGTGATCGAAGGGAGTGGGGTTTCCGGAGGGTGGGTAGCGCATTGCCCATGGGGAAGAGAATGACACACACGGTGGCATCGGTTACCCATCGCCGGGGCGCCCTTCGGGAGGGAATCCCCCAGCATTCGAGCGACCCGGCGCCTTTCCGGCTTCTTGGCAGCCGCCGGCGAGGCGGGCACGCCCGTTGCTAGGACGGGAGCAGGGCCTGCCCACGGACGGGCGGTCTTCCGGCCAACCCCGCCGGCCACAGGAGGCGGGGCCAGTCCAGGGAGGTGCGGTATGCGAGGGTACGGTGCGAGCCTTCTCGGCGCGGCGCTGCTTCTCGGTTTGGCGATCCCGTCGGTGGGGGAGGACGGAGGTACGGCGCGGGCCAGGGAGGTGGTCGATGCAACGGCGGTGGGATGCCCCGGAGTAGACCTCGCCCCCGATCCGCTGTTCCTGGCTGCTGCCCGCGGCGAAGAAGCGCGGGTCTTCGGGCTGCTCGATGAACGCGCGGGCGAGGGGTTGGAGGAGGCGCTGGCCGCCGCCCTGCTGAACGGTCACTTCTCCCTGGCCGGCAGGTTGTGGGAGCGGGGGGCGGACCTTTCCTCCGTCCTGTGGAGCGCGTCGCCCGTCTTCGAGAGTGTGCGTCCCGAGCAGCGAGTGCGGGTGCGGGAGGCGGTCGCGTGGGTCCTGGAGCGCGGGGCCGACGCCGACGCGAGGGATTTCGGGGGCCGTACGCTGCTGATGCGGGCCAGCGCGGCGGGGAACGTCGAGTTGGTGGAACTGCTCGTGGAGCACAGCGACGTCAACGCATTGGACGACCGGGGACGGACCGCCCTGATGCGGGCCGGCCAGGCAGGGCATCCCGGGGTGGTCCGCCTGCTCCTCGAGAGGGGGGCCGAGAGGGGAGCCCGGGGAGACGACGGGGCCACGGCCCTGGAACTGGCGCGCACCGAGGAGGTGCGCCGGCTCTTGAGGTAGCCCGGGGCAAGGGGGGGCGGCGCGGGGGAGCGCCGAGGGCGGTGTTCGGAGCGGGTCCGAACGGGCGGGGAGTCCTCGATGGTTCGGGGGCTCCCCGTTCTCGTTGCGGGGGGTGCCTCAGCGGGGGCCGGGCGGCGGACCCCGGCTCAAGACGCCGCCGCAGTGGGACGATGAGAGCCTACACCGCCAAGGAGAGCGCACGAGAAGCGAGGGCGAGCATGGCCTATGCCGTGGAGCGCCGGTGGCCGCGTTTCCGGATCAGCGTCCCGGCCGTCGTGGAAGTTCTGGGACAGTCCCCGGCCGGAAGGGCCGTCGTGGCCGGAAGCACGCGCGACGTCAGCGCGGGGGGCGTGTACGTCGTCTCCCAGGAGTTCGTGGTGGCCGGAGCCCGCGTCCGGGTCCGCGTGGACCTGTCCGGAGTCGGTATGCGGCTGGCCGAGGGTGGCGCCGTGGTGCGGTGCGAGGAGTGGGGGTTCGCCGTCGCCTTCGATTCGCCGGTCGAGGGAGGCATCGACCTTCCCCAAGGGTGCCGTTAGCTCGCCGCGGCCGTTCCTTCGGAGCCTCCAGGGAGACCTCGGGATGAAATCCCCCCCGCCGGAAGAACCGTCCTCCGTACCCGGCGCAGCCGCATCGGCCGCCGATGCGCCGGGGAGGCGGGGCGTGCCGGAACTCGCCGGCTACCTGCGGAGACACCTCGACCAGGGCTTCGTGCTCATCAGCCTGGCGTCGGTGGTTCTCATCAACTACGTCGCCCCCCAGAAGATCGCGTTCATCAACTTCTACTTCCTCCCGGTGATCGTCGCCGGCTATCTGGCCGGGGTCCGGACCTCCGTCACGGGCGCGTTCCTCTGCGTGCTCCTGGTGTCGATGTACGCCATCGCGGCCCCGGATCTCTTCACCGCTCCCGAGACCGGGCAGGAACTGAGCTTCCACATCATGGCCTGGGGCGGATTCCTCGTGCTGGCCGGCTACGTGGTGGGCAAGCAGACGGAGAGGAACGCGGCGCTGGAGGAGAGGGAGCGCGTGGCCACGGTGGTGGGCCTCTCCAAGCTCGCGGAGTACCGCGACGAGGACACCGGCAACCACCTCCTGCGGATCCGGGGCTACACGGAGGTTCTCGCCCGCTCCCTGGCGCGGGGGCCGCACCGGGGCTACCTCCACGAGGCACGGATCCGCGACCTGCTGCTTTCCTGCGTGCTGCACGACATCGGTAAGGTGGCGGTGCCCGACGCCATCCTCCTCAAGCCGGGACGCCTGACGCCCGAGGAGTTCGCCGTCATCCAGTTGCACCCCGAGAACGGCAGGGCCGCCATCGCCGAGATCCGGCGGCAGATCGGGCACCGCACCTACCTGGAGATGGCCGAGCAGATCGCGCTGAGCCACCACGAGCGGTGGGACGGCAGCGGGTACCCGGTCGGCCTGCGGGGCGACGAGATCCCGCTTTCCGCCCGCGTCGTCGCCCTGGCGGACGTCTACGACGCCCTCACCACGAAGCGGACCTACAAGGACGCCCTGCCCCACGAGGAGGCGCGGCGCATCATTGTCTCGGAGCGGGCGAAGCACTTCGACCCGGCCGTGGTGGACGCGTTCCTCCGGGAGGAGGCGCGCTTCTCGGAAATCCGCGAGGCGTGCGGGAATCCGGAGCCCCGCGAGGTTCCCACACAGCACGCGGCGCAGCCCGCCCGGGCCGCGGTGGGCTGAGTGCCCGACCGGGCCTGCCGCTCCGCCACACCGGTCCGCAACTCCCTCGCCCCAGACCCCTTCAGAGCGTCTCGAACGCCACCACCCGGTCCATGCCGTACCGCTGCTGGCGCGGGAACGAGGGCCAGGAGGGCGCCGGGGTGCCGACGCACAGGAGGAAGGACAGGATCCACGGGGGCTTGACGCCGATCCGTTGGCTCACTGCCTTCTTGTCGAAGCCGATCATCGGGCTCGTCCCGTAGCCCATCCCCCAGGCGGCGAGCATGAGCGTCATGGCCGCGAACGTGGAGTTGCGGATCGCGAACTCGTGCTTCTCGTACTCGGTCGGGTAGACCATCCCCACGGCTTCCATCCACCGGCGGTGGGTGGCGTCGTCGATGATGCCGTTCGCTCTCCACTGAGCGAAGACCTCCTCCTTGTTCGCGTGGGGATCCGTGTTGCCCAGCACGCAGACGAGCGCGGAGGCGTCGGTCACCTTCGGCTGCCCCCACGCGAGTTCCCGCAAGGCCGTGCGGCGGGCCTCGTCCTCGATCACCAGGAACTTCCACGGCTGAAGGTTCCAGGAGGAAGGCGCCTGCAGCGTGAGGGCGAAGAGTTTCTCCCAGTCCTCCCGGGGAATGCGGCGCCCCGGGGTGTACTCCTGGACGCTGCGGCGGGTGCGGATGGCATCGAAGAGGTCCATGGCGCGACTCCTTGTGGGACGGGGTTGACGGTCCGGGCGGGGGAGGGCGCCCCAACCATACCGGCCTCGAACTCGCACGCAACTCCCGCTCTCCGTCGGGGCGCCGCCACCGCGGGGGGGCGGCCGAACTTCGGCGGAGACGGGGACCCTTCCCATCCTCGTCCGGCTGGGGTAGTTTCGCCGGTCCAAACCCAGCCCCGAACGGGCATTTCCCATCGCTGAGAGGAGGACGCCACCTCATGAGTCGGCTCAAGGGGACCCGAACCGAGAAGAACCTGTTGACCTCGTTTGCCGGAGAGTCGCAGGCCCGAAACCGCTACACGTACTTCGCAGGGGCCGCGAGGAAGGAGGGCTTCGTGCAGATCGCCGACGTCTTCGAGGAGACGGCCTCGCAGGAGAAGGAGCACGCCAAGCGGTTCTTCAAGTTCCTCGAGGGGGGAGAGGCGGAGGTCCGGTGGTCGTTCCCGGCGGGCGTGATCGGCGGCACCCTGGAGAACCTGCGGGCGGCCGCCGCGGGGGAGCACCACGAGTACAGCGAGATGTATCCGGGCTTCGCCGCCGTGGCTCGGGAGGAGGGCTTCGAGGCCATCGCGGACGCGTGGGAGCGGATCTCCGTGGCGGAGAGGCAGCACGAGAAGCGCTACCGGGAACTCGCGGACAACATCGAGGCCGGCCGCGTGTTCTCCCGCGCCGAACCCGTGGTGTGGCGGTGCCGCAACTGCGGCTACCTCCACGAGGGGCCGGACGCGCCGGCCACGTGCGCGGCCTGTGTCCACCCACGGGCGCACTTCGAGCTTCTCGGGGAGAACTGGTGAGGCGGCCGGCCTGGAACGGAAGGGGACCGTGACCGGGACGGGCGACGCGTCCCCGGCCCGGCGGAACGCTCGCACCGTGCGCTGGGCGACAGGTTCCCTGTCGCTGGCCCTCCTCGGGATCCTGGCCGCGGCGGCGGGACAGCGCTTCGGCCTCCCGGTGCTCGAACGTCTCGTCGGGCCCGGCCTTACCGTGGCGGGCGCCGTCGTGTGGGTCGGTTTCCGTGTGCACCGGGGGGGCGCCGGGAGGCGCTGATCCCTCCCCCCAGGCGATCTTCGCGGGAGGCGCGTGGGGATCGTGTGCCCGGTCGGATCGCGGGGGGACGAACAAAGAGGGGCCCGGCTCCCCCCGGGGGCCGGGCCTCATGCCGCCGGGCGCAGGCTGCGCCCCGGCGTGGCCGGACGGGTGCGGTTCCCGGGCGGGCTCCCGCCGGCAGGATTCAGTGGGTTGCGCTCTCGACGATCTCCTTCACCTCTCGCCCCAGGGCCTCGGAGGGGGTCACGACGAACTCGTGGCCCGCGAGGTCCGCCTTGAACCGCTGCTCCTCCTCGTGGTGCCGGTACGCGGCGCGAAGCTTCTCGACCAGTCGGGTCATCTGGGAGGCGTCCAAGCCCTCGTCCTTCACGAGGCTCTTGAGGTTCTTCACCTCCTGGCCTTCGATCCATGCCAGGCCGAACTCCTTCGGCGGCTTTCCGATGAACACGAAGGTCTTCTCCGCGGTCGGCACGACCTCGAGGGAGTCGTGCACCTTGTCCGCCAGGGATGCCAACGCATCCTTGCTCCCCTCCAGGCGTCGGGCGGCCGGGTTGCCGGCCTGCAGTTCAGGGTAGTCCGTCTTCCCTCCAAAGAGCTTGTTGAAGAAACCCATGCTTCACCTCCTTTCCGCCCGGGCTCTCCACCAGCCTAGGGGGGGGAGGAGGATTTGTCGAGGCGCGGCGGGGTGTTTTTCTCCCTGGCCCCCGTCCCCGGGCTTCCGGAGCGCACGGGCCCGAAAGCCCCCTCCCAGAGCCCGTCGAAGAAGTTCCGGGCGTTCACGCCCAGCGAGCGGATGCGGTAGCCCCCCTCCTGGACCACCAGGGTGGGGAGCCGCAGAGCGCCGACCATCCGGCCGATGGCGGCGAAGTCCTTGGCCGAGTGGTTCCAGGTGCCGGTGGGATCGCCCTTCGCGGTGTCGAGGCCGAGGGCGAGGATGAAGATCTTGGGCGAGAAGCGGGCGATTCGCTTCAGCGCTGTGGCGAGGGCCTCCCGATAGGCCTCCGGGGTGAGTTGCTCCGGCAGGGGGATGTTCAGGTTGTACCCGAGGCCGGGGCCCGAGCCCTTCTCATCGGCGAAGCCGGTGAAATACGGGTACGCGAAGCGGGGGTGGCCGTGGAGCGACACGGTGAACACGTCGGCCCGCTCGTAGAAGATGCTCTGGGTTCCGTTCCCGTGGTGGTAGTCCACGTCGAGCACCGCCACCTTCCCCAGCCGGGCCAGGTAGTGGGCGGCCACCGCCGCCGAGTTGAAGTAGCAGAACCCCCCGAAGGCCCGCCGCTCCGCGTGGTGCCCCGGGGGGCGCACGAGGGCGTAGGCGAGCCGGTGGCCCCGGAGCAGGGCATCGGCGGCCGTAAGGGTGCAGTCCACGGCGCGCTTCGCGGCTTCATAGGCCTTCTGGTTGAGGGGCGTGAAGGTGTCGATGCAGTAGTAGCCCGCCCGCACCGGCAGTTCGGTCGGCTGGCGCGCCGCGTTGCGCAGGGGGAAGACGTAGGGGTAGACCGACGTGCCCGGTGCCACGTGCGCGCATACCTTGCGCAGGTAGTCCACGAAGTCCCCGTCGTGGACGGCCCGGATGTGCTTCTCGGAGTAGTGGGAGGGCTCCCGGCGCTCGAAGAGCCCCGTCTTCTCGATTTCCCGCAGGATGGAGCTGATGCGCACGGGCGCCTCCACGTACCCGCGCTCTCGGACGTGGTGGATCTCGTGGCGGTCGTTCACGACCAGGGCGACCCTGCGGTCCATGGACGGTACGCGCCGCACCGGGATGGACGCCTCCCCGTGGGGGTAGATGGGATCGCGCAGGCGGACCGGATCGTCGACGAAGGAGTCGAGCACCATCCGGTTGTACTCGGGGGGGCACACCCCCTTGTACTTCCGGTCGAGGATCGCCTTCACGACGTCCCGGGCCCGGTCTCGGGACAGCCGAGCGCCCCGCCCCAGGTCGTCGAAGACCAGGTAGGGGGGGCAGTCGTCCCCGGGCTTCAGGGGGGTCTCGTACTTCGTCCCGGCGACGGGCCTCGCCCCGTAGCGCTCGTAGAAACGGAGGCGGGCGGCGTTCTGCTTGAGCGTGGCAGGGTCCCGGCACAGGGCCGGGTCGTCGGGAAGGCACTCGAAGAAGAGGCCTTCGCACCCGAGCCCGAGGGCCTCCTCGCGCACCCTCTCGTAGAGCGCGCTGCCGATTCCGCGTCCGGTGCGGGTCTGGGCCGCGCTGATGAAGTCGAGGTAGGCGAACCGGAGGTCCGGGGCGTGCAGCAGCAGGGCGAAGCCCTTCACCTGGCGGCCGTCCTCGGCCACGAAGAGAACCGCGCGGAACCGGTACTTGAGGGGGTCGAGCATTTGCGAGGGGATCTTGCGGACGTCGGCCTCGTCCACGAGGGAGAACTGGGTCTGGAGGATGCGCTGGACCTGGGAGACGGCATCCTGGTCGGAGGGCAGTGTGGGATCGTAGACGCGCCGGATGCGGAACATGCGGGCCACTCCTGGGGGAGGGAGTCGTCGGCGGAAGGCGCGCGCATTGTACAGGAAGGCGGGGGAAGGGAGGCAGACGTTCCGGGAGAATGCCCGGGCGCGGCCGGGCCTCCCGCCGAGGCCGGCCCGGGCCGGTCCGTCCTCGCCTCAGATGCCCCTTGGCTCCACGGGAAGGCCGGCGCTGTGCCACGCGGGCCAGCCTCCCTCCAGCACGAAGACCTCGCGAAAGCCGAACTCGATCAACTGGCGTGCCACACGGGCACTCGTGGCCTCACCGGGTCACGAGCAGTAGACGACGACCGGCTGCGCCGCCTCGTACTTCCCGGCCCAGGCCTTCACCTCGCCCGGGTCCTCCCGGAAGGCCCCGGCGATCTGGGTCTCGCTGGACTCCCAGTGGAACGCCTGGCGGACATCCACCACCACGACCCGGGGAGCGTTGCTCAGTTGATCCGCGGACAGCCTGCGCACTGCCTCCCCCCCTGCGACTCCGGGGGGGTACCCCAGGGTTCCCGCCAACCCGGCCAGCAGCAATGCCGCCCAGCCCCATCGCGTCATGTCCCTCCCTCCTTTCCCTCGCGCCGGTGCGCCCGGCTCCCGCAGGGTCACGGTACCGCCGGGAACCGTTCGTCACGGAACCCGGCCCCTTCATGTCCCAGTTTGCACAAGGGGAGGGCGGGGACAAGGGGTCGAACGGTTCCATTTGGCGAACCGTTCGGGTATTCGGCCCCAGAGGGGGGACCCGGAATCCTGGAGGGCAGGGAGAGGACGGCAGCGGGGTCAGTCGTCGGGCAACCCCAGGGCGCCGCGCAGGGACGCCTCGTAATCGAGCAGAGATTCGTACCGGGTCAATTCACCGAGACCTGAACCGACGAGCCACCTGACGGGTCCGATTCCGCCCCGGCAAC
>CAZJSF010000043.1:0-18343 GCA_964548515.1 uncultured Thermodesulfobacteriota bacterium | reverse complement strand
GTCTCCCGCGCGGCGGCGCTGCTCCGGGGAGCGGTCCGGGGGAGTTCCTGGCCGGTCGCACCGGACCTCCCGGTCCTGCGGGAGGCTTCGCGCCTGGCCCGGTCCTGCGGGCGCTGGGTGCGCCGGCTCCTGCACCTGGGCGCCCTGGTCTGGGGCAAGGGCGTGGCGTCCCGGGAGTACCTGCTCCGGCGGATCACGTGGCTCAGCGCACGGCAGTACGGCATCCTGGCTTCGCTGGGTCGGATCGAGGGAGACCGGCGCGAGGGCCGGGACGTCGGCGAGTCGACCGCCCTGCTCGGAGCGTTCGTCCAGGAGACGGACGAGGTTCTGCCCTCCCTGAAGCGATTGTTGCCGAGCCGGCTGGAGAGAGCGCTGGGCCGCGTTGCCGGAGCCGCGATCGACGGATTCCTCAAGTCGAAGACGCCGGCGGCCGATCCCTAGGGGACTTCCGAATGCTCCCTCGCCTGGAGGACTCCCCATGCGACGTCTTACGGCTGCCCTGGTCCTGGTCCCCTTGCTGTTGTGCGCCACCGCGGCCTCGGCCTTCGAGGTCGGAGTCCGCGGCGCGTACTGGTTCACCACGTTTTCCGGGGAGTTCCGGCTCGACTCGAATGGCACCCAGGGCTCCCTTGTGGACGTGCAGGACGACCTGGGAGTCGACGACGAGGACTTCTTCTTCGGCGAGGCCTGGCTGTGGGTGGGGGACCACCACCTCACCCTGTCGGGGATGAAGGTGGACTATTCCGGGGACGAGACGCTGTCCGACCCCATCGTCTTCGGCGGGACCACCTTCCCGGCCGGTGTGCACGCCGAGAGTTCCCTCGAGTACGTCATGCTCGATCTCGCATACCAGTACGACCTCGTGGACCTGGAGAACTTCCTCGCAGGCTTCTCCCTCGGGCCGATCCTCCAGGTGAAGTACCTGGACGGCGAGGTGAAGATGAAGGGGCGCGAGCCGGTCAGCGGGTTCCAGATCGAGGAGTCGGAGGACTTCCGCTTCCCCATCCCGATGCTCGGCGTCGGCGCCCACGTGGGCATCCTGGCCGACTGGGTCGAGGCCAGGGGCAAGGCGGGGGGGATGACCTACCAGGGGAATTCCCTGATCGAGGCGATGGGGGAGGTGGGCGTGACCCCCTTCCCCTTCCTGGAGATCGTGGGGGGATACCGCTACTTCTCCATCGACGTGGACGAACAGGACGTCGTTCTCGACTTCAAGCAGCACGGGCCCTACGTGGGCCTCTCCCTGAAGATCTGAGGCGCCTGCCGACGCCCCGGCCCCCCGGCCGGGGCGTCGCCGTTCAGGCGACCGCTTCCCCCACCTCGGCCAGGATCTGGTCGGGGCGGTGGTGCTTCAGGGTCGCGGCCTTGGAGGGACACGCCGCCGCGCAGGCGCCGCAACCCTGACAAAGGGTAGCCTCCACGGCCATGCGTCCGGTGTGCGGGAGGGAGGACGGGGCGTCGGACGGGCACACTTCGGCGCACACACCGCAGCCGGAGCAGCGGTCGGGGTCGATCTCCGCGACCGCCGGGTCGACGTCGATCCGGCCCCGGAGCAGGAGCGCTCCCACCCGGGCCGCCGCGGCGCGGCCCGAAGCCACCGCCTCGTCGATGGTCTTGGGGCCCTGGCACGCGCCCGCCAGATAAACGCCCGCCGATGCCGTCTCCACGGGCCGCAGCTTGGGATGGGCTTCGAGGAAGAAGCCGTCGGCCCCGCTCGCGACCCGCAGCGCGCGACCCAACGCCCCGGCGTCCTCCCGCGGGCGGGCCCCGCAGGCGAGCACCACGAGGTCCGCCTCCAACTCCTTGCCTTCGCCGAGCAGGGTGTCCTCGAAGCGCACCGCCAACGCGTCGCCCTTGGGGTAGATCTCCGACGCGCTCCCCCGCCGGAAGACCACGCCGCGGCGCGCCGCCGCCTCGTAGGCCTCCTCCGCGCCACGCGCGTAGGCTCTCAGGTCCATGTAGATCACCTGCACCGAGGCTTCCGGGTTCCGGGCCCGCACCTCCTCGGCCTGCCGCACGCTCACCATGCAGCACACACGGGAACAGTGGGCCGCGCCGACGCTGGCGTCCCGGGAGCCGATGCACTGGAGAAAGGCGATCGACCGGGCCGGCCGGCCAGCCACGCCGACCGGGCCCTCGCTCGTCCGCAGGTTCTCCTCCAGTTCCTCCTGGGTGATGACCCGCGGATCGGTGCCGTACCCCAGTTCCGGCCGCCCCGACCCGGGGTCGTCCGGCCGGTACAGGTCGCTTCCCGTCGCCACCACCACGGCGCCCACCGCCCGCTCCCGGGGCCCGGCCGGCGTATCCAGCGTCACCCGGAAGTTCCCGGGCGGCCCTTCCAGCGAGAGGAGGCGGCTTCCCAGGAGCACTTCCACGCGCGGGCTCTCCACCACCTCCCGCACCCGCTCGGCGAGCCACGGGCCGACCTCTCCTCCCTCGGGGAAGGAGCGACCGACGGTCGAGGCTCGTCCCCCCAGGCGCTCGGCCGCCTCCAGGAGCACGACGCCGAGGCCCATCCGCGCCAGGGAGGCGGCTGCGGCGAGCCCCGCCGGCCCACCCCCCACCACGAGGGCCGCGGGCACCACCGGCGCCTCCCGGCCCGACAGGGGCTCGAGGTGCCGGGCCCTGGCCAACCCCATGCGCACGAGGTCGCCGGCCTTGGCCGTGGCCTCCTCCCGCTCCCCGTGGACCCAGGAGCACTGCTCCCGCACGTTCACGTGGCAGAAGAGGTAGGGGTTGAGCCCCTCCTCGGCACAGACCTTGCGGAACGTGGCCTCGTGCATGCGAGGGGAACAGGCCGCCACCACCACCCGGTTCGCCTGCCCTTCGCGCAGGTCCCGGCGGATGAGCTCCTGGCCGGGGCGGGAGCAGAGGTAGGGGTAGTGGCGGACCACCGACACCCCGGCCTGCCCCTGAAGCTGTCGGCCCAGCGCCTCCACGTCCACGGTGGCGGCGATGTTCTGGCCGCAGTGGCAGAGGTAGACGGCGGCGCCCTTCGGGGTGACGGGTGACGGGTGGCGGGTGGCGAGGCTCATGTACCGGCCTCGGCGGCCCGGGGCCGGGCCGCCTCCAGCAAGTGACCCAGCGCCGCCGCAGCGGCCGCCGAACCGGAGGCCACGGCGTCGGGGATGTCGAGGGGGCCCCGGCAGGCGCCGGCCAGGAAGACCCCCCGGCGCGGGGAGAGCACCGGGTCGAGGGGGTCGGGGCAGGCGAGGAAGCCGTCCCCGGCCACGGGGATGCCGAGCACCCCGGCGAGGTCCGGGAGGTCGGTGTAGGGGCGCAGGCCGGCCGCCAGGACGACCAGGTCCGCGGGGAGTTCCTGGGTGCTTCCGAGCAGGGTGTCCTCGAAGCGCACCGCGAGGGCGTCGCCCTTCCGGTAGACCTCCGAGGGATTGCCCCGCCGCATCACGACGCCGAGGCGCTGCGCCCGCTCCAGGAACTCCTCGTACCCCTTGCCGAAGGCCCGCAGGTCCATGTACAGGACCGTGACCTCGGCTCCGGGGATCTTCTCCACGGCGAGGACCGCCTGCTTGAGGCTCGCCATGCAGCAGACCCGGGAGCAATAGGAGGCGCCGGTCGTCAGGTCGCGGGAGCCCACGCACTGGAGGAAGACCACCCGCCTGGGGTCTGCGTCCGTCCCAGGAGCCCGGAGGGTCCCGCCCGTGGGGCCCGACGCGGAGCAGAGGCGCTCGAACTGCAGGTTGGTGAGCACCTCGGGGTAGCGCCCGAACCCCAGTTCCGGCCGACCGGTCTCCGGATCGTCGGGGCGGTAGGGCGCCCACCCCGTGGCGACCACCACCGCCCCCGCGCCCACCTCCTCCACCCGCTCGGCTTCGTCGAGGTGGATGGCCCCGACTTCGCACGCCTCCACGCACCTGGGCCCGTCGCCGCACCTGCCCCGGGTGAGGTGGAGGCAGCGCTCGGCGTCCACGGCGTAGGTGGCCGGCACGGCCTGGGGAAAGGGCACGCCGACGGCGCTGCCCCGCGAGAGCCCCAGGTCGAAGTCCTGGGGGACCCGCCCCTTCAGGCGGCAGGCCGCGGTGCACTTCCCGCAGGAGACGCACCGGGCGGGGTCCACGTACCGGGGCCGCACCCGGATCCGGGCGTGAAACCCCTCGCCGCCGGCTTCGAGCCCCACGACCTCGGCGCGGGTGAGGAGCCGGATGCGGGGATGGTTTCCCGCCTCGGCCGTGCGCGGGGTCAGGGTGCAGGAGGAACAGTCCAGGGTGGGGAAGGTCTTGTCGAGCTGGGCCATGCGCCCGCCGATGGAGTCGCCGCGCTCCACGAGCGTCACCTGCACCCCGGCCTCGGCCAGGTCCAGCGCCGCCTGGATGCCCGCGATGCCCGCGCCGATGACGAGGGCCGAGGGAGAACGTTCGGACGGGATAACGGGATTCACAGGATGGATTCCCCCGGGAGGAGTTCGCGGACCTTTCGCTTCACGTCCACGCGTTGCTCACCGAAGTTCAGAAGCAATCCAACCGGCTTGCCGGTTGCGACGAGATAGTTCACGAGCTGTGCTTCGTGAACCGGAGCCAACTGTCGCACGGCCTTCAGTTCGACGATGACCTCTCCTTCGACGAGGAGGTCCGCCACGAACTCTCCGACCACCTCGCCGTCATACCGCACCTCGATGGCCTTCTGGGCTTCCGCTCGGAGACCTGTCTTGCGGAACTCCACGAGCAGGCACTTCCCGTATACGGATTCCAGGAAGCCGGGTCCCATTGTGTTATGGACTCGATAGGCACACCCGATAATGGCCTCCGTAAACTCCCGAAACGCCATCTCCCACTCTCCCCATCCCGTTATCCCGTCAACCCTTCTCCCTCGCCGCCTTCACCGCCTTGGTCAGGGCGGGGACGACCTTGAACAGGTCGCCGACGATGCCGTAGTGGGCCACCCGGAAGATCGGGGCCTTGGGGTCCTTGTTCACGGCGATGATGACCCCCGAGTTCTTCATGGCGGTGACGTGCTGGAAGGCGCCGGAGATGCCCAGGGCGATGTAGACCTTGGGCTTGACGGTCTTGCCCGAGATCCCCACCTGGTGCTCCTTGGGCAGCCAGTGGGAGTCGACCACCGGGCGGGAGCAGGACAGGGTGGCCCCCAGGGCAGTGGCCAGCCCCTGGCCCACGTCCACGTTCTCCTTGTCGCCGATGCCGCGGCCGACGCTCACTAGGACGTCGGCCTGGGTGATGTCCACGGCTCCCGCCGCCTCCTGCACCCACTCCACGAAGCGCTGCCCCAGGGCGTCGGGGAGGGACGGGGCGACCGTTTCCGTCGGCGCCTCCCCGCTGCCGGGAGCCGCGGGCTCCACGCTGCCGGGGCGCAGGGTGGCCACCACGGTGGCAGCGGGCGCGAGCCGCACCCGGGCCTGGAGCTTGCCGCCGTACACGGCCCGAACCGCGGCCAGGCTGCCGCCCTCCCACGAGAGGGAGACCGCGTCCGTGACCACCGGGGCGTCGAGCGAGGCGGCCAGGGTGGGCGCCCAGTCCGCCCCGGCGGCCGAGTGGGCGCCGAGCACCACCGACGGAGTTCGGGCGCGGGACAGGTTGCGCAGCGCCGCGGCCACGGCGGCGCCGTTGAAACCCGCCAGGGACGGGTGCTCGAGCAGGAGCACCTGTTCCGCCCGGTTCCTGGCTGCGGCCGAAAGAGGGGCCGCCTCCCCGGGCCCGGCCAGCACCAACGCCGTCACCGGCCCGGCGCCCAGGGAGCGGGCTGCGGCCAGGAGTTCGCCGGTCACTTCGCGCACGGCACCGTTCCGGTGCTCCACCACGACCCAGACGCTCACAGGACACCTCCCTTCTCCCGGAGCACCGCCACGAAACGGCCGGCCACCTCCTCGGGCGGGCCCTGGAACAACTCGGCCGACCTGCCGGGGGGCGGGGGCGCCAGGGCTTCCAGCGTGATGCGGCTCCCTGCCTCTCCCACGACATCCGGGGCCAGTCCCAGGCCGGCCGGGTCCACGGTGTCGATCGGCTTGGAGCGGGCCTTGCGGATGCCGAGAACCGACACGTACCGGGGCTCGTTGATGCCGGTCTGAACGGTGACCAGGGCGGGCAGGTCGAGTTCCACGACCTCGCTCCAGCCCCCCTCCAGTTCCCGGGAGCACACCGCGGTCCGGTCCCGCACCTCGAGCCGGTTGACCAGGGCCGCGCTCGGCAGCCCGAGGAGCACCGCCAGGGTCGGCCCGACGATCCCGTAGCCGTCGTCGTCGGCCTGGGCGCCGCAAAGGCACAGGTCGTACTTCTCTCCGCCCACCGCTGCCGCCAGCACGCGCGCTGCCGCGACGGGGCCCTGTCCTTCCAGCGCCGGGTCCCACACCCGAACCGCGCGGTCCGCGCCCACGGCCAGGCAGCGCCGCAGGCTCTCCTCGCACTCCTCGGGCCCGAGCAGGAAGGCCGTCAGGCTCCCGCCCGTGGCCTCCTTGAGCTTCACCGCTTCCTCCAGCGCGAACCGGTCCCACTCGTTGGTCTGGAACGGCAGCCCCGCCTTCTTGATGGAGCGGCCGTCCGCCGCCACCTGCAGGTCGGCCTCGGCCGTGTCGGGGACGTGTTTGACGAATACGGCCAGGTTCATGGGCTCCTCCGAATGCATGGGGGAGATTCGCGTTGACACGGTGACAGGATGGGCAGGATAGGGCTCTTCGGGTCGTAGGGTTTCGGAGAGGCGTATGAGGCACCAGCGGGACCGACGCTCTCCCCGTCGGCTTTCCCTCGACAGGGTCTCATCCCGTCCATCCTGTCTCCCGTTCTCCCGCTTCCAGTCCTCGCTCCACAAGCTCCGCCAGGTCGATGATCTCCAGCCGGTCTTCCAGGCCCGCGGTCTTCCGGGCGTCCTCCAGGGTGAGGAGGCAGAAGGGGCAGGCGGTGACGACCGCGTCGACGCCCATGGCCGCGGCGTCCCGCACCCGGACCTGGGCGTTGCGCTCCCCCTCGCCCAGGCCCTCGATCCACATCCGGCCGCCGCCCCCCTCGCAGCACAGGCTCCGCTCCCGGGAGCGGTCGAACTCCGCCAACTCCACCCCGGGCACTGCCCGGATCGCCTCGCGGGGCGCATCGTAGATCCGGTTCTGCTTGCCCAGGTAGCACGGGTCGTGGAACGCGACCTTGAGGGGGACCTCCCGGGCGAAGGGGACCTTTCCCGAAGCCGCCATGTCGGCCAGCAGCTGGCTGTAGTGGAGCACGGGGATCTCGAGCTCGTAGTCCTGCCGGAAGGTGTTCATGCAGTGGGGAGACGTGGCGATCACCTCCCGAAACCCCAGCTCCTTGAAGTTCTCCTTGTTGGTCTCGGCGAGCTCCTCGAAGAGGCCCAACTCCCCCAAGCGCAGGACCTCGCTGCCGCAGCACACCTCCTCGGTGCCCAGGGTCGTGTAATCCGTGCCGCTGGCCTCCAGGACTCGCGCCAGCGCCCGGGCCATGCCCTGGCAGCGGGGGTCGTAGGCGGGGGTGCACCCCACGAACCAGAGGCGCTCGGACTCGTGGTCCTCCTCGATGCTGCGCACCGGGAGGCCCTCGATCCAGGCGGTGCGCTTCTGGCGGGAACGGCCCCAGGGGTTGCCGTGCTTGAGGCTCGATTCCAGGGCGGCCATGGCGGTCTCGGGGATGCGCCCGCCCTCGATCTTCGCGGTGCGGATGGCGCGGACCACGTCCACCGGCTCCAGGCCCCGCGGGCAGCGGTCCGCGCACGTCCGGCACGCCGTGCAGTCCCACACCTCCTCCCGTCCCAGCAGTTCTTCGCCGTCCTCCCGGATCAGGCTCTCGTAGAGGAGCCGGCGGGAGTTCAGCGGCGAGCGCAGGCTCATGGGGCACCCGCCCGTGCACCGGCCGCACTGGAGGCACGCGGCGAGCTCGAACCGCTCCGCCAGGGTCACGCCGTCGATGTCGCGGATCTTCGTCACTCGTCACCCGTTCGGAAGAAGCGGTCGGCTCTCAGTTGTCAGCGTTGAGCCGGGAACCACGGGATTCTCGCATCAGTTGACCGCCGACCGCTGACTGCTGACCGCTGACCGCTCAAGTCACACCTTCCCCAGGATCGTCCGGGCCACGATCTGCTTCTCCACTTCCTTGGTGCCCTCGTAGATCTCCACGATCTTGGCGTCGCGGTAGAAGCGCTCCACGTCGTTTTCCGCCAGGTACCCGTAGCCGCCGTGGAGTTGGAGGGCCTCGTCCGTCACCCGCACGCCCGTCTCCCCGGCGAGCCACTTGGCCATGGCGATGAGCCGGTGGTCCACGGTGCCGCCGTCCACGAGGGCGGCCGCCCGGTAGAGCAGGGAGCGGGCCGCCTCCACCCGGGTGGCCATCTCGGCGATCTTGAACTGGACGCCCTGGAAAGAGGCCAGGGACTGGCCGAACTGCTCCCGGTTCTTCACGTGGCGGACCGCCCTGTCCAGGGCGCCCTGCGCCACGCCGATTCCCTGGGCGGCCACGTGGAGCCGGGTGCGGTTGAAGAATTCCATGAACTGGCGGAATCCGTCTCCATGGCTGCCCAGGAGGTGGGACGAGGGGACGCGGACGTCCGCGAAGACGACCTCGGCGGTGTCCGAGGCGCGGATCCCCATCTTCCCGCTGAGTTTCGTGGCCGTGTAGCCGGGCCGGTCGGTCTCCACGAGGAGGCAGGAGTGGCGGCCGTGACGCGAGGGGGCGTCCGGGTCCGTGAGGCAGAAGACGACCAGGTAGTCCGCGACGGTGCCGTTCGTGATGAACATCTTCGTGCCGTTCACCACCCACTCGTCCCCGTCGCGCACCGCGGTGGTCGCGACCGCCGAGATGTCGCTCCCGGCGTCCGGCTCCGTGATGGCGGCGCCCATGATCGCCTCGCCCGCGGCCAGCGGGGGGAGGTACCTCTTCTTCTGGGCCTCGGTGCCGTACAGGAGCAGGAGGTCGGCGCCGAACGTGACCGACCCCAGTGCCTGGCCGAGGCCCGGGTCGGCCCGCCAGAACTCCTCGATGACCAGGGAGAAGTCCAGGTACCCCAAGCCCGCCCCGCCGTAGGCCTCCGGGAAGAAGAGCCCCTGGAACCCGAGGTCCGCGGCCATCCGGTAGAGTTCGCGGGGGCACTCCTCCCGCTGGTCCGCCTCCCGGGCCCGCTGGGGGAACTCGCCCTGCGCGAACTCCCTGGCGGCCTTCTGGATGTCCTTCTGCTCGGACGTCAGCTCGAACTGGGGCATGGTCTGGTCACTCCTTGGGAGGGCCCTGGAGGCCGAAGGAAAAGAGCCGGGCGAAGTCGCCGGCGAGTTTCTCCGGCGTGACCGGCCCCGCGGGGTCGTACCACTTGAAGATCCAGTTCATCCCGCCCAGGAGGGCGAAGGCCACCGACGTCTCGTCGAGGTCCGTTCCCGGGTGCCCGAGCAGCAGGTCCCTCACGATGGCCCGGACGAGCCGCAGGTACTCCCGCTGCCGCTCCAGGATGACCTCTCGGCGCTCCGGACCGAGGGAGTCCACCTCCGTGGACATGATCGTGAGCTCGTGGGGGTGGGAGGCGAAGAAGAGGACGTAGCGCCTGACCAGGTCCCGCAGCTTCTCCAGGGGGGGGACCTCCCTGGCCGACACCTCCCGGAGGTCCGCCGTCACGCGGTCCATGACGAAGGAGGTGATCTGGAAGAGGAGTTCCTCCTTGGAGCGGTAGTAGTAGTAGAGGGCCGGCTTGGTGACCCCCAGCACGTCCGCGACCTCCTGGAGGCTCGTCCGTCCGTAGCCCTTCTCCGCGAAGAGCCTCGCCCCCGCCTCGAAGATCTGATCCCGTCGGTCCAGCGGTCGGGTCACGTCGCCTCCTTACTTACCGGTAAGTAAAATGCCAGACCAGAAGGCCGGAGTCAAGGCCGGTTCCGGTCAAGAACCCTCGCGGCGGCATCCCTCGCGAGGGGCGGCGCGCTTCAGCCGCCGTCCTCCGGTTCCGGTTCGGGCTGCACGAGCCGGAGGGACCCCAGCCGTGCGTTCGTCAGGCGTTGGTGGGTCCTGCGGTAGCCTTCCGGGGCGAGCGTCGTCCGGTCGCCGGCGAGGGGCCCCGCCGCGCCGTCCGCCCGGCTGGGACGGTGACCCCGGCAGGCGGAGCAGGAGCGCGGGTCGTGGGGGACGTAGCCGTCGGGCTCCGCGTAGGTGGTCACGAACCCTTCGTAGTTGCGGAGCACGACCTTCCGGTCCGAGTGGCTGATCTCGTAGTGGGGCTGGACCGGGATCTTTCCGCCTCCGCCCGGCCCGTCGACGACGAAGGTCGGAACCGCGAAGCCGGACGTGTGGCCGCGCAGGGATTCGATGATCTCGACACCCTTCCCGATCGGCGTGCGGAAGTGGGCGGCGCCCTCCACCTCGTCGCACTGGTACAGGTAGTACGGCCGCACCCGGAGCCTCACGAGCTCGTGCACGAGCTCGCGCATCACGTTCGGGCAGTCGTTGACCCCGGCGAGCAGCACGGTCTGGGATCCCAGGGGGATGCCGGCTCCGGCCAGCAGCGCGCACGCCCGCCGGACCTCGGGGGTGACCTCCCGGGGGTGGTTGAAGTGCACGTTCATCCAGAGCGGATGGTATCGGGAGAGCATCTCCACGAGGTTGTCGTCGATCCGCTGGGGGAGGAAGACCGGCACCCGGGTCCCGATCCGGATCACCTCCACGTGGGGGATCTCTCTCAGCCTGCGGAGTATCCCCTCGAGGGAGCCCTGGGCCAGCACGAGCGGGTCGCCGCCCGAGACGAGGACGTCGCGCACGGCGGGGGTGCGCGCCACGTACTCGATCTGCGCCTCGTAGTGGCGTGGGCCGAACTGCGCCGCGCCGTCGCCCACGATCCGGCTCCGCGTGCAGTACCGGCAGTAGCTCGCGCACTGGGTGGTCACCAGCATCAGCACGCGGTCGGGGTAGCGGTGCACCAGGCCCGGGACCGGCGACTGGTCCTCCTCGGCCAGGGAGTCGGCCGTGGTGTCGTCGAAGTGCTCGGTTTCGTGGCCGGTCGGGACGACCTGGCGGCGCAGCGGGCAGTTCTCGTCCTCCGGCCCGAGCAGGGACGCGAAGTACGGGGTCAGGTCGCAGCGCAGGTGGTGTTCCGCGACCAGGCCCCTCTCCTCGTCCGCCGTGAGCCGGATGACCCTCCGCAGGTCGTCCGCCGTGCGCAGGCGCTGGCTCATCTGCCAGCGCCAGTCGTTCCACTTCTCGTCGGGCACGTCCGCCCAAGGCGCGGGGCGGACACTGGCCCCGGGTTCCGGAGCAGCCTCCCGGTCGTCTCTCCGAGCGGGCGATCGACGGTTCTTCATGGTTTCCCTCCCGTGCAGGGCTCTACTATCCCGGTGCGAGTCGTGTCAAGGCAGCCGGGGGGCAGCGGAGGGCCACGATGGAGCGGCACCGTCCGTCGGGCGAGGGTCTCGTCTACCACTCCGGAGGGTTGGGGGACTTCGTGCTGTCCCTGCCGGCCATCGAGCGCGCCAGGCAGGCGTACCCCGCCTCGGAGTGGCGGTACTGGGGGCCTTCGGAGCGGCTTTGCCTGCTCCCCGGCTTTCGTGGAGCCCCGGCGGTGATCCTCGAGGGGGGGCACGGTCTCTGGGGCCCCGAGCCGCCGCCGGCGGTGGTGGAGTGGCTGCGCACCGCCTTCCCCGTGCTGGCCTTCGGAGGAGCGGTCCCGCCGGCTTGGGCGGAGCACCTGGGGGAAGCGGTCGTCGGGCTGTCGGCCTTCCCTGGGAGCGGCGCCGCGTGGGTTCCGCTGCACCAGGCCCGCCAGTTGGCCCGCCGAGGGCTTCCCCCCCCGCGGAGCCCCTGGCTCGAGCGCTGGAGGAGGGAGGTGCTCCCGGATCGCACCCCGTCCCGGGTCGTCGTCCACCCGGGGAGCGGGAGCGTCCGGAAGAATCTTCCCGTCGGGACCTGGCACCGGGTGGCCGAGATCCTGCGGGCGGAAACGGGCCTGCCCGTCGAGTTTCTCCTGGGGCCCGCCGAGGTCGAGCGGTGCGGCGGACCAGCGGCCGTGGAGGGGGGGCGCTCGGAAACCCTCGGCGACCTGCTCCGGGTCCTGGCGCGCACCGCACTGTTCCTGGGCAACGACTCCGGGCCCGCCCAGCTCGCCGGGGCCCTGGGGTTGCCCACGGTCAGCGTGTTCGGGCCCTCCGACCCGCGGGTGTGGAGACCCCTGGGACGCAAGGTCCGTGCCGTGGCCTGTCGGGAGCCCTGCGCGCCTTGTTCGGCCGGAGGGCCCATCGAGTGCCCGTCGACGAGGTGTCTGGCGACCATTCCGGCCGAGGAGATCGCCCGGGCCGGCTTGGAGCTGTTGGGACCTCCCCCGCGGGCCGGCGGGAGCCGAGGCGGCTGAGGCCGAAAAAGGGAACGGGCCCCCCGATACGGGCGGGCCCGCTCCGGCTCCTCCCACGGGAGCCTTCAGATCTCCCGGTAGCGTATGGTGTACCGAAACGTCTTGGGGTCCAGCCAGTCCAGCGTCTCCCCGCCCACCTGGGCGAAGGGGTACATGAGGTAGTTGACCGGTTTGCCCTCCTGGGGTGGGCCCAGGATCAGGTCGCGTCCCTGGCCCAGCTTGACCCGGTAGGCGTCGATGCCGCCCCAGAAGTACTCTCGGAGTTCGGCCGTGCGCCCGTCGGAGAGTTCCAGCTTCTCCGTCAGCATCCCCTTCCGCACGTCGCCCGGGTCCACCGGCACCCACCCGTAGCCGGGGAGGTAGAACTCCGCCCAGCAGTGCTGCCAGGTGGTGACGTCCTCCTCGGCCTTCTTCCCCTGGCGGATGCCGAAGACCTCCCGGGAGGGGACGCCCGCGGCCCGCGCCAGGGCCACGAATACGGAGTGGATG
The DNA here is from genome assembly GCA_964548515.1 of uncultured Thermodesulfobacteriota bacterium. Lineage (GTDB taxonomy): Bacteria > Desulfobacterota > Deferrisomatia > Deferrisomatales > JACRMM01 > CAZGRT01. The sequence goes on along the minus strand of CAZJSF010000043.1, from coordinate 5,572 downwards.
TCGGCGCACTTGCCGCCGGGGTTCTCGAGAAGGCGGCATACGTCCCCGTCGCCGCAGCCCCTCGTGTCGGGGTTGCGGTAGGTGTTCTCGCAGGTCCAGTCGTACACCGCCTTGGCCTTCTCCAGCACCCCGCTCTTGCCGGCCACGATCTTGTCCGCCAGCGCCTTCACCGGGCCGTCGGTCGGTCCGAGGCTGGTGGCGGCCAGGAACGGGGCGTAGTCCCTCGGGTCCCAGGCCGCTTCCTCCTTCGGGATGTCGCGCCGGAGCACCTCGCTCCGGGTCACCGAGAAGGAGAAGGTCAACCTGCGGCTCGTCCGGGCGGAATCCCACCGGGCGTGCAGCATCGGTGTGCCGTGGGCCCTGTCCGTGTACACGGCGGCCTCGTCGAAGTCGCCCTGGACGCGGACGTCCGAGATCGTCTGGTGCTCGTCCGAGACGGGGTACGGGAGCCAGAGGCGGGCCGGCTGCCCGGGAGCGTTCGCGGAGAGGTCGACCTCGAAGGTGATGGAGCCGGAACGGGTGCTCGACGGCCACGCGGGCTGCGCGGCGGCCGCGACGGCGAGAAGGGTGACGCCTGCGAGAAGACGGGTGCGCATGGGTGGGGACTCCTCCTCGGGAAGGGGCTCTTCTCCCGGTCGTTTACGCAAGGGAACCATGACCGGTCAAATCCGCTTTTCCGATCCGGGGGCTCAGGGGTATCGCGGCTGTCTATGGCGGTGGCGCGGAGCCGGGTGGGCCGGACGCAAGACCCCGGGCGGAGGGCGGTTCGCCTCTCCACCCGGGGCCGGGTGTCACGGGTATGGGGCGGGCCCGGGGTGCGCGGTTCCCGAAGGGCTAGAGGGCGCCCTCCCCTCGCTCGCCCGTGCGGATGCGCACGGTCTCCTCCACGGGGAGCACGAAGATCTTCCCGTCCCCGATCTTGCCCGTCTTCGCGGCCCGCTCGATCGCCTCCACGGTGCGGGCCGCCATCTCGTCGGATACGACGACCTCGACCTTCACCTTGGGCACGAAATCCACGGTGTACTCCGCGCCCCGGTAGTGCTCGGTATGCCCCTTCTGCCTCCCGAACCCCTTGACCTCCAGGGCGGTCATCCCCTGCACGCCCACTTCCTTCAGGGCGTCCTTCACGTCGTCGAGCCGAAAGGGTTTGATGATGGCTTCGATCTTCTTCATGGTCGCTCCTGTCCCTTGCGGCCGCGTGGGCCGCCTCCGGTGGTTACGACCGCCCGGCCCCCGCGGCGGGGCCCCCGGCGATCTCTGTGATCCGTCCGAGCAGTGCCCGGCGCTTCTGTTCCCGGTCGATGCGTCCCCCGAAGATGTCCTTCACGTGGAAGACGTCCCGCGCGGCCGGGCCATCCGTCGTGACCAGCGCGTATTCGAGGGTGATGCCGAGTTCCTCCAGGGCGCGCACGACTTCCGCGAGCAACCCCGGCCGGTCCCGGCACTGGAACTCCAGGACGCTGTGGAACGGGTTCGCCTCTTCCGAGAGGCTCACCCGGACTGCCACCGGAGTCGCCTCACGCCTCGGATTCGCGAGAGCCGGCCGCGATGCGCCGGTCCGATGCCCGCCCCTCCCCCAGTTCCCGAGCCTGTCGAGCAGCTCCGGCACGCTCGGCAGGGGGGCCTCTCCCCGAGTCCGTGCCCACAGGTGGACCACGCCGTCGGACCACGTGTGGGCCTGGAACGATAGGACATCCAGGCCCGCCGAGGCCAGAGCCCCGAACAGTCGGGAATAGAGCCCCGGGGCGGCCCGGACCGCGCCGAGCACCTCCACGCCGGGCCCCACCGTGGCGATGTGCCAGCGCTCGCTCGCGTCGCCCAGTTGCCCGGAGAGCGATATCAGCCGTGCGAGGTGGTCGGCCGGTACCTGCGCCGCTTCCCGCGGGGGGATGCGGGGCCAAACGGCGTCCGCGGCGTCGAGCCCGAGCCTCGCGGCCTCCGCCCGGAAGGCGTCCCGGGTCCGCGCGTCCCGGTCGGGGCGGGCCGGCGCGCCCTCGGACGCCCGGGAATGGGCCGTGAGCAGAAGGTCGCGCTTCCACTCGCTCCACACCCCGGACCACGTGCCGGGGTTGGTCGCCCGGAGGTCGGCGTAGACCAACGCGACCAGCGTGTCGAGGGTGCCCGGGTCGGGTGCCAGGGCCCGCAGGTCTGCCCACGAGGACGGATCCTCGAGGTCCCGTGAGAACACCAGCGCCGGGAACTTCCCGTGGCCTCCCACCAGACGTGCCGCCTCCTCCGCTTCCTCCGCCGAGAGGTCCATCCGGGAAGCGAGGCTCCGGACCGCCTCCAAGCCGGCGTCCGCGTGATCCTGCCCTGGAGCCGCCCTGCCGAGATCGTGGCAGAGGGCGGCCACCCTCGCGGCCGCGGGCCGCAGCATGCCGGCGGCGATCCGCGTCAGGTGGGGCTCGTCCCGCTCGAGAACTCCCAGCCAGAGGTCCTCGAGGGTCGAGAGCGCCTCGATGCAGTGGACGCCGGTGGTGAAGGCGTGCCGAGCGTCGTACTGGACGTGATGGGTCAGCGACTCCACTTCGGGGGCCACGGCTCCCAGCCGGCCGAGACGGTGGAGTTCCCGCAGCAGCGGTGCCCAGGGCAGGCGGGAGCGGAGGATTTCCTTCGACGCGCCGACGAGGTCGACCGCGAGGCCCGCGCTCGGCGTGGCTCTCAGGGCGCTCTCGAGGTCGCCCGGGATGCGGCCTCCCGCCCGCGCCCATGCCAGAACCTGCTCGCCGATGCCGCCGCCGCGCGGTCCCTTTCGCCAGGGGAAGCCACGCCCTTTCGCCGGCCGGGCCGTCGCGTACCTCTCGCAGTCGTCCCACAGCGACGAGATCGCATGGCCAGCCCTGTGCAGTTCCTGGAAGAAGAAGTCCGCCGGCTGACCCGGTGCCATGCAGTCGGAGACCTCCCTGTGGTACTCGAAGGTGAGGTGGTCGGTCTTCCGCCCGGCAGCCCCGTGGAGGGCGTTCCTGGCACGGGAGACGAACGCCACCCCCCGGTCGACCGCTTCCCGGTCGGCATGCCTTCCGAGCCACTCCGCCGGGTCCTCCCCCAGACACGCCAGGACCCAGCGGCAGGCGTGGAAGTCCCGAAGGCCCCCACGGCCCTCCTTCAGGTGGGGTTCGAGCAGGTGCGACAACTCGCCGAACCGGGCGCGCCGGGCCTCGACGTCCTGGATCACCTCGGCGGCCCATCGCCGCATGCGGCGCGAACCCCCGGGCACGATGCCCGCCTTGCTCTTCGCCTCGTGCAGCACGGCTTCGTCCCCGACCAGCGTCCGGGCATCCAGGAGCGCCGTCGCAACGGTCAGGTCGTCGGCGAGGGTGCCGCAGTCCCTGGGGGTGCGCACGGCGTGGCCGACGTCGAAGCCGAGGTCCCACAAGGGGTAGAGCACGCGTTCGACATCGCCCCCGGCCCCGCCGCGTCGCGTCAGGAACAGAAGATCCACGTCGCTCCGGGGAGCCAGTTCCCTTCGCCCGTACCCCCCGAGCGCGACCAGGGCCCTCCCACCGGCGTCCCACCCCGCGGACCGTCCCAGGTCCCGGACCAGGTCGTCCACGACGCCGGCGTACTCCCCCGGGCCGCCCCCGGATGCCAGGCGGCGCCGCGACCCTTCGAGGCGGACCTTCCAGTCCGCCTCGCGAGCGGGTCCCGTCGGTCCGGTCACAGGGAGTAACCGACCTCCCCGTGGGCGGTCTGGTCGAGGCCGGTCAGTTCGTCGGCCTGCTCCACCCGCAGACCGACCGTGGCCTGGAGGAGTTTGCACAGAACCCAGGTGACGACGAACGCGTAGGCCGCGGCGGCGAGGACGCCCACCGCTTGGACACCGAACTGCCGCACGTCCCCGGTGATCAGGCTTCCCGCTCCCACGGTCGCGAAGATGCCGGTCGCCAGCGCCCCCCAGGTTCCGCCGACTCCGTGGACTCCGAGCACGTCGAGGGAGTCGTCGTAGCCGAGCTTCGCCTTGAGGCAGACCGCGTAGAAGCAGATCAAGCCGGCGGCGAAGCCGACCAGCAGGGCCCAGGCCGGGGTGATGAAGCCCGCGCCCGGGGTGATCGCGACCAGTCCGGCCACGCAGCCCGAGGCGGCGCCCAGCGCGCTCGGCTTGCCGAACCGCATCTTCTCCGCCAGCAACCACCCGAGAAGGCCGGCGGCCGAGGCGGTGTTGGTGGAGGCGAACGCCAGGGCCGCGGTCCCGTTGGCGCCCAGGGCGCTGCCGGCGTTGAACCCGAACCAGCCGAACCACAGGAGGCCCGCGCCGAGCAGGGTGAGCGTCAGGTTGTGGGGCACGAACTTCTCGGCAGGGTACCCGCGGCGCTTCCCCAGGACCAGGATGGCGGCCAGGGCCGACACGCCCGAGGAGATGTGGACCACGGTGCCACCGGCGAAGTCCAGGGCCCCCAACTCGAGCAGCCACCCCCCGCTTCCCCAAACCCAGTGCGCGAGCGGGTCGTACACCAGCGTGCCCCACAGGAATATGAACAGGCAATAGGCTCCGAACCGCACCCGTTCCACCAGGGCCCCGCTGATCAGCGCCGGGGTGATCACGGCGAACATCCCCTGGAACATTACGAAGGCGAACGTCGGGATGGTGCCCGTGAGGGTCTCGGCGTCGACCCCCGACAGGAACAACCGGTCGAATCCGCCGAAGAGCGGGTGGGCCTCACCCCCGAAGGCGAAGGAGTACCCGAAGACGACCCACTGGACGCCGAGGATCCCCATGGCGATGAAGCTCATCATGATCGTGGAGAGCACGTTCTTGCCGCGCACCATGCCGGCGTAGAAGAGAGCGAGACCGGGCAGCATGAGGAGCACCAGGGCGGCCGAGGCCAGCACCCAGGCGGTGTCGCCGGCGTTCAGTTCCGCCTCCGCCGCCATCGCGGCAGAGGAGGCCAGGATGTTGAGGGTGAAGGCGAGCAGGGCGGGGCGAGAGATACGGTTCATGGCAGCCTCCCGAAAAGGTACGCGATGCCCGCCGTAAAGCAAGCCCGGTGCCAGCTCGTAAGGTGCTGAAACTATTGATCTTTTTCTGGGAGGGCCCCGCCAGGTGCTACAAACGTGTTTCCTGGGAGGACAGATCCTACAGAATTGTAGCAGGGGGAATGCCGGGGGGGAAAAACAAGAGGGGGAGCTCGGCGCTGCTCTCCGGGGGGGGCAAAGAGCGTTGCGGTTCCGAACTCCCCCAACCGTATCGGTTGATCCGCTGTCAATATGGACCTCGATGGGCCGGCTGTCAAACGAAAAGCTGCAGGCCGCGGCTGGCGCGCGGCGGGCCAGGTTGGTCCGATCCCCACGGGTCCGGCGCCTGCCGGGCCTCGACCCGCAGGCGAAATGGGCCGGATGGGAGTGAGACCGGAACTCCGAAGGACCCCGCGCCGGTGGGTGCCGGGGAACGTCCCGGGGCCTCAGCGGCTCCCGCAAGGAGGCCGTTCGTCCGGTTCCCCGGGGAGCACCGCGCAGGGCGCGGGCCCTCGGGGTCGCCGTCCCGAACGCAGGCACGGTCTGCGAGGCCGCGGCCAGCCTCTGCGGGTCCGCCGGCACGCCACCGCCCCCGACTCCTTCGTCCGGTCGCCGGGTC
>CAZJSF010000042.1:0-18841 GCA_964548515.1 uncultured Thermodesulfobacteriota bacterium | reverse complement strand
CACTAGACGTGCTTGCGGAGCAGCAGCCGGAAGAAGGCCTCCGGGTCCAGCGGCCGGCCGGTGGCGGCTTCGAGCACGTCGTCGGCCGGGAGCCGGCGGCCGTGGCGGTGGACGTGACGCCGCAGCCAGGTCAGCAGGGGCGAGAGATCGCCGGAGCGAAGGTCGCGGTCGAAGGACCGGCGGGCGGCGAGGAAGGCCTCCATGAGCTGGGCGGCCTGCAGGTTGCCGAGGGTGTAGGAGGGGAAGTAGCCGAAGCTCCCCAGGGCCCAGTGCACGTCCTGGAGGCACCCCTCCAGGTCGTCGGCGGGCCGGACGCCGAGCAGCTGCACACTCTGCTCGGCCCAGGCGGCCGGCAGGTCCTCCACGGCCAGGTCTCCGCCGAGCAGCGCCAGTTCCAGCCGGTAGCGCAGGACCACGTGGAGGTTGTAGGTGACCTCGTCCGCGGTGACGCGGATGGGGCCGGGCCGGACCTCGTTCACCCGGCGGTAGATCGCCTCCGGCGAGGCGCCCTCGGGCAGGGACGGGAAGGTTCGGCGCAGCGCCGGGAGATAGTGCTCCCAGAAGGCCAGGGTCCGGCCGACGTGGTTCTCCCACAGCCGCGACTGGGCCTCGTGGAGACCCAGGCTCGCCCCCTCCGCCAGCAGGGTTCCCCGGAGCTCCGGATCGAAGCCCTGGTCGTACAGGGCGTGCCCCCCCTCGTGGAGGGTGGCGAAGATCCCGCGGAGGGGATCGCCCTCGTCCAGCCGGATGGTGAGCCGGACGTCGGCGTCGCCCGCGAGCAGGGTGAAGGGGTGGGTCGACCGGTCGAGCCGGCCCCGGCGGAAGTCGAAACCCATGTCCTTCAGGATCTGGCGGCACAGGCCCTCCTGCTCCGCCCCGGGGTAGTTCCCGGGGAGGACGCTGCCCCCCCCGCTCCGTGCGGCGAGGTCGCGGGACAGGGGGGCCAGGCGCCCGGCCAGATCGGCGAGCACGGGCTCGAGGCGCGCCCGCCGCATGCCCCGTTCGTGCTCGTCGAGGAGCCCGTCGTAGAGGTCTTCGGAGCAGCGGAGGCACTCGGCCCGTTCGCGCACGAGCCCCAGGAGTTCCGAGAGCGCGGACGAGAACCCCCCGAAGTCGCGGGCGGCGCGGGCGGATTCCCAGGCCTCCAGGGCCCGTGAACGGCTGCGGGCGAAGGCGCGGACCAGGTCGTCGGGCTGGGCCAGCGCGATGCGGCGCAGGCGCCGCAGGTGGTCGATCTCGGCGGCGAGGAGGCTTCCGGGCCGTGCCTCCCCGGCCGTCTGCTCCACCAGGTCGCCGAGCCCGTCGTCCACGAGCATTCGGTGCCGCAGGCTCTCCACCGTGGCCATCTGGGCCCCGCGGTCGGCGCGGGCCCCCTCCGGGAGGTAGGTCTCCTCGTCCCAGCCGAGCAGTCCGAGCGTGCCGTCCAGGGCCCTCAGGTCGGAGATCCGGGCTCGCAGGCGGGCCTCGGCCTCCCGCCGGTGCCCCGTCCGCCGCCGGGGGGCGCTCAGCTCCGGCGGCGGGTGCCCGATGAGGACCGCGGCCAGGCCGCCGTGCTGGGCCACGTTGACGACGGCCTTCTGGGACACCCGGCAGAGCGTCCCGACCCCCTCGTCGGTGGGGGCGAAGCCGTACACGACGAAGAAGGGCTCCTCGTGGACCCGGCCTGCGGCGTCCACCACCGGGAACTCGGCCACGGGGAGGCTCGCCGCCTCCTGCACCACCCAGCTCCGCTCCGGGTCGTCGGCCAGGACCAGGGCCCGGTCGAGCAGGGCCTCCCACTCGCCCTCGCCGGTGTGGGCGCCGAGATGGACCCCGGTGCCGCCGTAGGCGCGGTTGGGCTTGAGCACGAGCTGCTCCCGGTGCCGGCGCACGAACTCCGGCAGGTCGCCCTCGCCCCGCGGGAGGGAGGTGCGGCGTCCGGACACGAGCCGGGTCCAGGGGATGTGGCGGTGGAAGAGCCGCCGCTCCTCCGGGCTGAAGTGGTCGGCGGCGAGGGCGTCGTCGGTGAACACCTCCCAGCAGCCCTTGTGGTCGAAGTCCCCGCCGATGGAGGAGACGACCCGGTTCTGGCGGAAGAGCAGGCGCATCCCCTCCAGCTCGTGGCCCAGTTCGCGCCCCAGGGCGATGAGGGAGCGCACGTCGTAGTCGCGGTAGAGCACGTCGATGCACACGTCCCCGGCGTAGACCTCGTCGCCCATCACCCGGAGCTCGCGGGGCTCGGCGTGAACCACCGTGACCCCGTGCCGCTCCCGGCAGTAGCGGGTGAGCGCGGGCTGCTCGTTGGGCCCGTCGGAGGAGTACTTCGGGTCCACGAGGCAGAGGTTGCGGGAGGGGCGGCCCATGGCCTGGGCGTGGTCGAGGAGGAGCTGCAGGAGCAGTTCGCGCTGGTCGGGCGGGAGCCCTATGGCGAGCCCCGGGTCGTGCGCCACGATCGCAGGCACCACGTCGCGCATGACGAGCTGCTCGCCGAGGGGGGTGAAGTGGATCCCCCCGACCCCGGAGAGGTTGGGCTCCAGGAACTGGAGCGACTCCCGCCAGTCCGCGCGCCGGAAGTCGCAGACCGCGTCGAGCCGTCCGTAGACCGGGTTCAGGTTCGCCAGCGCGGGGCTCCAGGCGTCGCGCAGCCACGCCTCCTCGTCCTCCCGGACCCGCATCGCCCGGCGCACCCGGGGGTCGGCCAGGTAGAGGCCGGGCAGGCGCTTGAGGGCGTCCAGGAGTCGTTCGCACGCCCGATGGACGTAGGCGAGCTGCTCGGGAGTCACGAGCAGGGGGCGAAGCATGATGCGGATGGGCTCGGCGACCCCGCCGTGCTCGTAGGTGAGGTCGTGCCGGAGCGTGTCCTCCCGCAGCCGCGCCTCCATCCGGGCGAGCGCGGGGTCGCTGAGGTGGGCCAGGGCCTGGCGCGTCCGCGTCTCCAGGGTGGCTCCGCTCAGCCCCAGGGTCTCCGAGGGCGTGATCATGCTCTCTCCCCTCCCGCAGGGGGCGCCCGGAGAGGCGCCGCCCCGGCCGGGCGGCAGTCAGGGTGGGCCGGCGGTCCCTCCTGCGGGCCGGGCCCCGGGGTGACCTTACCCCAACTCGGGGGGACGGGGACACGGGGCGCGCACCGGCCCGATCGGGTATCCGATTTACCCGGGCGAGGGATTGTCCATGAGGGCCCTCGGCGTTACATAGAGGGCTCCCGGGGAGTTCTCTTCTCCGGGTCCGAGGTGTTCCCCCACAGCCACAGGAGGCACGAGACTCGTGCAGACCGTTCTGACTCCCCGACAGGAAGCCGCCCCCCGGAAGCCCACGAAGCGGGCCGCGGCCGCGCCACCCCGGGCCGAAGCCCGCACGGAAGAGCCGTCCTTCCTCAAGCTCGACTGCTTCCTGTGCAGCGCCTCCTTCGTCCTCGACGTGGAGGACCACTGCGGCAAGGAACCCCCCGAGATGGAGGTGGTCGGCCGCCAGTTCCTGGGCGTGCCGCCGGACGACGTCCTCTGCCCGCGGTGCCTGGACGAGGTGGAGACCGCGGGCGCCGAGCGGATGTACTGGGCCCGGGCCGGGTTCTGACCCGGCGTCGGTTCGTTCCCCGTCTCCGGCTTCCCGTCCCGCCAAAGACCGAGGGGTGCGTCGCGACGCACCCCTCGGAGTCGTTTCGGCCTCCGCTTCGGCGCGGGGCGGGCGTCCCCGCTAGCCCTTGGACCCCAGCCGCAGGCCCCCGTGGATGAAGTAGGTGTCCCCGGCGAGCGCCTCGTTGCGGAACAGCTCGCCGACGAGGGAGACGACCTCCTCGGGCTCCACCAGGCGGCTGATCGGCACCTGCTCGAGGATCTTCGACAGGGCCTTCTGGTTCATGCCCGCGACCATCGGGGTGTTGACGTAGCCGGGTGCCACCGCGACGCAGCGGATCCGGTCGGCGAGGCCGCGGCGGAAGAACTCGGCGGTGAGGACCTTGGGGAAGACCGACATGGCGGCCTTCGAAGAGGAGTAGTTGATCTGGCCCGCCGTGCCCAGGGAGCCGGTCGAGGAGATCAGGCACACGAGCCCGCGGCAGCCGTGGTTGATCATCCGCTCCACGCACTCGCGCACCGTGAGGAAGACCCCGGTCAGGTTGATGTCGACCACCGAGCGGAACATGTCCAGGGAGAGCTTCCCGGTCACCTTGCCGGTCTCCCGGTCGGGGGACACGACCATCCCGTCGCGGATGATCCCCGCGAAGGGGGCCACCAGGTTGATCTTCCCGAACGTCTCGATGGCGAGGTCGGCCAGCCGGGCGCAGTCCGCCTCGTCGGTCACGTTGCACTTGGTGAACACGGCCTCCCCGCCCTGGTCGCGGAACTCGGCCACGATCTGCGCGAGGCGCAGATCGTCCACGTCGGCCAGGACGACCTTCCCGCCGTTCTCGACCCAGTAGCGGGCCAGGACGTTCCCTATCCCTCCGGCCGCGCCCGTTACGACGGCCACGGAATCCTTGATCTGCAGCATGGCATGTTCCTTCGTCGGTTAGGCCCTCGGCCCGCAGCGGCCGAGGATCGTTGGCTCTTCGCCGGGCGGGCGCCCGCCGGCCCGGGGCACTCTCACTGCTTCAGTCGCAGCACGTATCCTTCCACCTCCTCGGCCATTTCCGCCATCCTCGCGCTCATCGCGTCGGCGATCTCCGCCTGGGAGCGGGCGACCGTGGCCGTGAGGTCCTGCAGGTTCTCCAGGAGCCGCTCGAAGCCCCTCACCGCCCGCCACGCCTGGTCCGGCAGGGCATCCGAGGGGGCGGCCGCGCTCCGGAGGAGGCTCGCGTTCGCCGCGGCGCCGTCCTCCAGCACCTGGCGCAGGACGCGGAACTGACACTCGGCCACCGCCAGGGCCGCCCCCAGGGCGATGCGGTTCGCCGTGGCCCAGGAGTCCGCCGTCCTGGCGCAGCTCCGCAGCATCGGAGAGAGGTCGGCGCCCACCAGCGGATTCCACCCCAGCGCCCGGGCCAACTCCCCGAACCACGCCTCGGGAGCGGTCGGCGGCTCCTCGTGCGGCGCTTCCGCGGGGTTGGTCTTGTCTCCGGGCTCTCTCATCGGGCGGCCTTCGTGCGGTCCACGACCCCACGCAAAGGGTTACGGATGCAGGATTACGGATACAATGTGCACCCGAGGGGGTGGGTACGTCAATGAATTTTGTTGCACTGCAGCACGAGAGACGCTTGTTTTCGGCCCTCCGCGGGGTGGGATCGGGGAGCGGGGAGGAGCCGGTGACGGGAGGGAGGTGGGGACATTGGTCCTGGTGACCGGGGGGACGGGGCTCCTCGGAAGGGCCCTGGTGGAGCGGCTCCTGGCCCGGGGGGACCGGGTCCGGGTCCTCACGCGAGGCCACGGCGGGGGCCCGGCGGAAGCCGTTCGGGGGGACTTGACCGACGCGGCCTCTCTCGCCCCCGCGCTGGCTGGCGTGAGGCGGGTCTACCACCTGGCCGCCCTCGTGGACCACTACGCGTCGGCCGGGGAGTTGGACCGCGTCAACGTGGGGGGAGCGGCGAACGTGGCCGAGGCCGCCGCCCGGGCGGGGGTGGAGCGGTTCGTCCACTGCAGCTCGGTGTCGGCCGAGCCCGGGGGCGGGACCACGGAGTACGGGCGCTCCAAGATCCGGGCCGAGGCGGCGCTGTCCGGCTACGCGGCGCGCCTGTCCCTCGTCACCGTCCGGCCGGGGCCGATCTACTGCGAGGACCGGGCGACGTTCCGCCGGGCGGTGCGTGTGGCCCGGAGGGTCCGGGTCTGCCCCGTGCTCGTTCCGGACCTCACGTTGCACCTGGCGAGCAGGAACAACGTGGTGGAGGCCTTGCTGCTGGCCGGCGACCGGGACCGTGCCCGGGGAGCCTACGCGGTGTGCGACGCCCGGCCCGTGGCCCGCTCGGTCCTCTCGCGCATCGTCGCGGAGAAGACCGGGGCGGTCGTGCTGCCCCTGCCCGTCGCGCTGCTCCGGCCGGTGATCGCCGGGGTGGCCGCAGCGGCCGAGGGCGTAGCCGCGGTGTCCGGGACCCGCCCGCGGCTCACACGCCGGTACCTCCAGGTCCTCGCCCGGGAGCGCCGCTACGACGTGTCTGCCGCGGAGCGGGAACTGGGTTATCGGCCGCGCCGGACCGAGGTGGAGTTCGCCGCCGTGGTGGAGCGGTGTCTCAATCCCCCCGTGCCAGGAGGCGGTGGGCCTCCCGGAGCCGCGCCGCCACCGCCCAGGCCCCCAGGAGGGCGATGAGGACGACCCCCTCCCGGACGCGGCCCGAGAAGCACGCCAGGGCCAGGATGGTCACCCGCACACCCCGCAGGCTGAGGGCTTCCCCGATGCGCGACCGGGTCATGGCCTCGAGGCACGCGCTGACGTAGGAGGCGATGAGGACGGCCCCGGCCGCGAAGAGAACCAGGGCGGAGCCCGCGTAGCCCCCGGCGGCAGCTCCGGCGAGCGCCGCCAGGTCGCTGGCCCGGTCGGCGACGCGGTCGAGCAGGGCCCCGAACCGGGTCTCCCGGTGCTGGGCCCGGGCCACGGCACCGTCGAGGAGGTCCAGGAAGCCGGAGGCGATCACCAGGGCCCCCGCCTCCCCGAGGCGGCGCTGGCCCAGGAGGATGCCCGCCGCTGCCATCGCGGCGAGCCCCAGGGCCGTGATCGCGTTGGGGGAGAGGGGCACCCGCCGGGCGAGGGGGAACATGCGGTCCTGCACGGAGATCTTCAGCGCCTGGAGCGCCATCTTGCGAATCCCTCCCGGACTTGCATGCCGCGACGGGGTGGGTTGCCGATCCGCGTGTGCGTCATTCTCGTCCCCGCGGACCGGCTTGTCCAACCCCGACCGAAACGTTGCGGGAGCGCGCGCCGCCCCCTGTGGAGTACAATGCGCGCCGCGAGTCGGGGGAGGCCCCTGCCTCCCGGAGGATTCACCCCACCCAGGAGACCCATGAACGGAAGACGCGCCGCCTACGACGCGGACGCCATCAAGGCGCTCGAGGGACTCGAGCCCGTCCGGCGGCGTCCGGGCATGTACACCCACATCGCGAATCCGAACCACGTCGTCCAGGAGGTCATCGACAACGCCGCCGACGAGTGCCTCTCGGGCTTCGGCACCGAGATCCGCGTGACGCTCCACGCCGACGGCTCGGTGTCGGTGGAGGACGACGGCCGGGGCATCCCGGTCGATCTGCACAAGCAGAAGAACCGCCCCGCCATCGAGGTGATCTTCACGACCCTGCACGCGGGGGGCAAGTTCGACGGGGAGGTCTACAAGTTCAGCGGTGGCCTCCACGGGGTGGGCGTGTCGGTCACCAACGCGCTCTCCACGCGGCTCGAGGCCACGGTGCGGCGAGACGGGAGGCAGTGGAGCATCGCCTTCGAGCGCGGAGAGCTCTCGAAGCCGCTGACCGAGGACCCGGTGAAGGTGGCCCGGCGGTCCACCGGCACGACGATCCGCATCTGGCCCGACCCCCGCTACTTCGACTCCCCGTCGATCGACCGACGGGCGCTGGAGCGGCTGCTGCGCACCAAGGCCGTCCTGCTGCCGGGCACCCGGGTCGTCCTGGCCGTGGAGGGCGACGGCGGGGCGCCCGTGGAGACGCGGGAGTGGCGCTACGAGAACGGCCTCCAGGACCACCTGCTCGACCTGGTGGGCGACCGCGAGACCGTGTGCCCCCCCTACGTGGAGAGGCGCTTCTACAACCCCGAGTCGAACGGCGCGGAGTTCTCCGAGGGAGAGGGAGCGGAGTGGGCCCTCACCTGGGTCGGCGAGGGGTCCGGGATGGGGGAGAGCTTCGTCAACCTCATCCCCACGGCCCTGGGCGGGACCCACGTCAACGGGCTCCGCTCCGCCGTGAGCGAGTCCATACGGGCCTTCGCGGAACACCACGCCATGCTCCCGCGGGGCGTCAAGCTCGCGCCGGAAGACGTGTGGGCCAGGGTGTGCTTCCTGCTCTCGTGCCGGCTCAAGGAGCCGTCCTTCCAGGGGCAGACCAAGGACCGCCTGAACAGCCGCGAGGCGGCGCGCCTCGTCCACACCATGGTCAAGGACCGCTTCGACCTGTGGCTGTCCGAGAACGTGGAGCAGGGACGCGCCATCACGGAGTTGGCCGTCAAGGCGGCCTCCGAGCGCCTGAAGAAGGGCAAGAAGGTCGAGAAGCGCCAGCAGGGGGCGCTGGCCACGCTCCCGGGCAAGCTCGCGGACTGCAAGGAGGAGGACCCGCGCCTGACCGAACTGTTCCTCGTGGAGGGGGACTCGGCGGGGGGCTCGGCCAAACAGGCGCGGGACCGGGACACCCAGGCGATCCTGCCGCTGCGCGGGAAGATCCTCAACGCCTGGGAGGCGTCCAAGGACGACGTGCTGGCCTGCGAAGCCACCCACAACATCTGCGTCGCCGTGGGGGTCGACCCCCACGGCGACGACGACGGGGTGGATCTCTCCGGGCTCCGGTACGGCAAGATCATCATCATGACGGACGCGGACGTCGACGGCAGCCACATCGCGTCGCTGCTGGCGGGCTTCTTCGTTCGCTTCTACCCGAAGCTCGTCGCCCGCGGGCACCTCTTCGTCGCCAAGGCGCCGCTGTACCGGATGGACGTGCCCCCCCACGGCAAGTACAAGGCCCGGCGGGTTGTGTACTGCCTCGACGACGAGGAGTTGGAGGCGGCCCGGGAGAAGGCCCTCGCCGAGGGCGCCGACCCCGACAAGGTCAAGGTCCAGCGCTTCAAGGGGCTGGGGGAGATGAACCCGGAGCAGCTCTGGGAGACGGCCATGTCCCCGGACACGCGCACCGTGCTGCCCCTGTTCGTCGAGCCGGGCCGGGAGGGCGAGACCCGGGAGATCTTCCAGCGCTGTCTGGCGAAGAAGGAGGTGGCCGCCCGCCGGGAGTGGATCGAGCGAGAGGGCAACCTCGCGGAGGTGGACGTCTGATGGAGGACCGCACGGGGACGACCCTCGAGGACTTCTCGCAGGCGGTGAAGGGCGAGCCCGGGCGCGACTACCTGCCGCTCGGCCGGTACCTCGCCAAGGCCTACCTCGACTACAGCGTGTCGACCATCCTCGACCGGGCGCTGCCGGACGTGCGGGACGGACTCAAGCCCGTCCACCGCCGCATCCTCTACGCCATGCACCAGCTCGGGCTCTCCAGCCGGGCGGCCCACAAGAAGTCGGCGCGGATCGTCGGCGACGTGATCGGCAAGTACCACCCCCACGGCGACCAGAGCGTGTACGACGCCATGGTCCTCATGTCGCAGGGGTTCCACCTCCGCCATCCCCTGGTCGACGGGCAGGGCAACTGGGGCTCCATCGACGGGGACCGGGCCGCGGCCATGCGGTACACCGAGGCGCGGATGACCGACCTGGCGCGCCTGCTGCTGGAGGAGATCGGGCAGGGCACGGTGGAGTTCCGCCCCAACTACGACGGCAACGACCTCGAGCCCGTTTGCCTGCCGGCGCGGGTGCCCGCCGTGCTGCTCAACGACCAGGTCGGCATCGCGGTGGGGATGGGGTGCGACCTGGTCTCCCACAACCTCGCCGAGGTGTGCAAGGCGTCGATCGCCCTGTTCCGCAACCCCCAGGGAACGACCCTGGCGGGGCTGCTCCGCCACATCAAGGGGCCGGACTTCGCAGGGGGCGGCCAGGTCATCAACTCGCGCGCCGAGCTCGAGGCCCTCTACGCCGAGGGCCGGGGGATGCTCACGGTGCGCGCGCGCTACGAGGTGCGCCAGGACCTCGGGGGCTGGCACCTGGTGTTCACGGAGCTCCCGCCGCGGGTGTCGCCCGAGCAGGTGCTCACCGAGCTCGACGCGCTCTCGAACCCGCAGCCCAAGGCCCGCAAGAAGGGGGAGAAGGCCGCGATCACCGCGGAGCAGCGGGCGGCCAAGCAGGCCATGCTCGACCGGGTGAGCGAGATCAACAACGGCGCCGGCAACGACACCGGCCCCGTGCACCTCGAGGTCTACCCCCGCTCGCGCCGCCAGAAGCCCGAAGACCTGGCGGCTTACCTGTTCGGGGTCACCAGCCTGGAGAGCCGCGTCAAGGTCAACATGAACATGATCGACCTGAGCGGGCGCCCCCGGCAGATGTCGCTCCTGGACGTCCTGCGCGACTGGAACCGCTTCCGGCTCGACACCGTGACCCGGCGCTCGGAGCACAGGCTCGCCAAGGTCGAGGACCGGATCCACATCCTCGAGGGATTCACCAAGATCCTGCTGGACATCGACGAGGTGATCCGGCTCATCCGGCGCTCCGAGAACGACCGGGAGGCGAAGGCGGCCCTGATGGAGCGCTGGGCCCTCACCGGGGTCCAGGCCGACAAGATCCTCGACGTGAAGCTCCGCCAGCTCACGCGGCTCGACGAGCTGGCCATCGAGAAGGAGCTCGCCTCCCTGCGGGAGGAGCGCGGAGCGCTGCTCCGGGTTCTGGGGGACCGGGAGGCGATGGTGGAGCTCATCGTCGAAGAGCTCCAGGACGACGCGAAGCGCTTCGGCACCCCGCGGCGCACGCGGATCGAGGAGGCCGAGGCCGCGCAGTTCGAGGAGGTCGTCCCGGACGAGCCGACGACCATCATCCTGTCCAAGAAGGGCTGGGCCCGCAGCCGCAGCGGGCACGGCCTCGACCTCGCGGGGCTCGCCTTCAAGGACGGCGACGGGCTGCACTCGGTGGTGGAGACGCGCACCGCGGCTTCCCTCGTGCTCCTCGACGAGAACGGCCGGGCCTACACGCTCGCCGCCTCCGCCATCCCCGGCGGGCGGGGGGACGGGATCCCCGTCACCTCCCTGATCGAACTCCAGGACCGAGCGCGGATCGTTTCCGTGTTCCCCGTCGTGGAGGGGGCGAAGGTTCTCCTGGCCTCCACCGTGGGGTACGGCTTCCTGACGGACGTGGAGAACCTGGTGGGGCGCAACCGGGCGGGCAAGGCGGTGCTGAACACCGCAGGGGGCAAGGCGCTGCCGGCGGCGCCCCTCGTGCCCGGGGCCGAGAGGGTGGCGGCGGTGAGCACGGCGGGCTACATGCTCGTCTTCCCGTTGGCCGACATCCAGGAGTACCCGAAGGGCAAGGGCAACAAGCTCATCCAGCTCCGACGGGGGGAGGAACTGGGGCGGCTCTCGCTCTTCTCCGACACCGTGGCTCTCCCGCCCCGGCGGGGCAAGCAGGACATCAACCTCACGGGCGCCTCCCTGGAAGCCTACGAACGGAAGCGGGGGGCCCGGGGCCGGCTCCTGCCGAGGAACGCGGCCCTCCCCGAGCCCCGGGGCGAGAGCAAGAAGGTGGCGAGGGCCCTGCAGGAGGATCTCTTCTGATCGCGGGCGGGCCCGGGGCCCGGCGCGGCGCACGCGACGACAGAGCGGGAGGTGCACGGTGAACGCCGACGAAATCCGCACCCTGTTCGACTACAACTACTGGGCGAACGGGAAGATCCTGACGGCCGCCGCGGGGATGGGGGCGGAGGAGCTCGGCGCCCCGGCCGGCCTGAGTCACGGCAGCCTCCTGGCGACCCTGGTGCACACGCTGGCGGTGGAGTGGATGTGGCGGACGCGTTGCGAGAAGGGCGACTCGCCGCCGCGCTACATCCCCCCGGAGCGCTTTCTGGGCGTGGAGTCGGTGCAGGTGGCGTGGGCCGAGGAGGAGAAGGCCACCCGGGCCTTCCTGGGAACGCTCACCGACGGGCGGCTCAACGAGCCGGTGCGCTACGCCTCGCGCCGGGGCGAGGGCCGGGAGGCCGTGCTCTGGCAGGTGCTGGTGCACGTGGTGAACCACGGCACCCACCACCGGGCGGAGGCGGGGCTGCGCCTCGCCGAACTGGGTCGAAATCCCGGGGACCTGGACTTCCTGCTCTACCTGCGTTCGTGACCGCCGCGGTCACTCCTTCCCCGCCTCCCCTCCCAGGTACTCCACCGTCGCCTGCCAGAAGGAGAGGTCGTACTTCGTCCTCTCGTATAGGCGCGCGTTCATGAGGGCGATGCCGGCGATCTCGGCCAGGGCGGAGAGGAAGACCACGTCGTCCTGGGTGTAGTCCCTGGGCTCGGAAGCGTACAGCCGGAGCACGCCGATGACCCGCTCCCGCGCCACGATGGGGATCGACAGGATGGAAGCGATCCCCTCCCGGGCCGCCGCCTCCGGGTACTCGACCCGCGGGTCGTCGCGCACGTCGCGCACGAGGACGGGGACGCCCGCGAGCGTCTCCTGGATGCTGCGGTCGGCGTGGAGGGGCCCCTTGGCGAGGTATTCGCGGCTCAGCCCCCGTGACGCCACGAGATCGAGGCGGCCGGTGGTCTCGTCGAGCAGACGCAGGCTGCCCCCCTTCACGCTCGAAAGCTCCGTCACCTTCTCCAGGATCAGGGCCATGGCCTCGTTCGAGTCCAGGGCGGCCAGGATCGCGGTGGTCACCTGGTGGAGCGTGCGGAACTCCCGGAGGCTCTGGGCCGGGGAGGTGGGCTTCACCGCGAAGGACCGGAAGCGGCGCTTGGTGGGGGCTGCCCGCGGAAGCTCGACGCCGATGCCTTCCAGCAGGGTGGAGAGCTCCACTCCCTGCGCTTCGTACACCCGGGCGTTGGCGATGGCGAGCCCCCCCATCTCGGCGAGGGCCGAGGCGAACTCGACCTCCTCGGGGGTGAAGTCCCTGGGCTCGGCCCCGTAGAGGCGGAGCACCCCGATCACGGCTCCCTTCGCGACCACCGGCACGGAAAGGATGGACCGGATCCCTTCGGCCTTCTTCTCCTCCGGGTATTCGACGCGGGGATCCGACCACGCGTCGCGGATGACGGCCGGCTTGCGCTCGAGCACCTCGGGGATGCTCCGGTCGAGATGGAGCGGCCCCTTCGCCAGGTACCGACGGCTCAGGAGGTGCGACGCGACGAGTTCGAGGCGCTGGGTCTGCTCGTCCACCAGACGCAGGCTCCCCGCCTTGACGCCGAGCGCGTGCACGCTGCGCTTGACCAGGAGCTTGAGCACTTCGTGCAGCGACCGGGACGCGAGCACCGCCTGGCTCGCCTCGAGGAAGACGCGGAAGTAGGCGGCGGTCTTGTCCTCCATAGGATCCCTCTCCCTTCCCGGGCCGGGCCCCGGATCTCGGCGGAAGAGGCTTCTTCCAGCCGCGCGCGGAACCGTCCGGAAAGGATGCCGCACTTCGGCGCCGGGTCAACCGGGCAGCGCGCGGCGACTTGCCTCAACCGGGACCCGGGGTACAGGGGGCGTTGTTACGTTTCCGCCGCTGCGCGCAGGAGGACGCGCAGCCGGCGGAGGCGAAGGTCCAGGCGCGCACCGGGGGCGGGGCCGGCGGCCGCCCCGCCCTGATGCTCGCGGCGTGGCTACTTCTTCTTCGCGGGCGCTTCCTTCTTCTCGAAGGCCACGGGCTTGTCACAGGTGGGGCACTTCTTCGGCTTGCAGCGGGAGTCCTTGGAGAATCCGCAGTCCGGGCACTTCCACTCGGCCATGGTGCTCTCCTTCCTAGTCGGGAGTCCCCGCCACCCAGATGGCGGGGAGGTTCCGGTAGCGCTCGTCCAGGTCGAGACCGTAACCCACGAGGAATCCGTCGTCCAGGGTGAACCCCCGGTAGTGCACGGGGACGGGCGCCTCCCGCCGGCCGACCTTGTCCACCAGCGTGCAGACCCGCAGGCTGGCCGGCTGCTCGGCCTCGAGGTCCCGCAGGAGCCGCGCCAGGGTGAGGCCCGAGTCCACGATCTCGTCCACCACGATCACGTGGCGGCCGCGGACCGGGTCGAGCCGCGCCAGGCGCTCGGACACCGTCCCCGACGAGGAGGTCGTCCCGCCGTAGGAGGACAGGCGGACGAAGTCCACCGAGCATTCGAGGTCGAGGCGGCGGAGGAGATCGGCCAGGAGGAGAAAGGCTCCCTTCAGGATGCCGATGAAGTGGACCGGGCGGCCGGCGTAGTCCGCCGCGATCGCGGCGGCGAGGCGGTCCACCGCGGAGGCGATGTCTGCCGCCGAGTAGAGCTCGCGCAGGTTCGATTCCATCGTTGACACGCCCGCCCCAATGGGTACCTTGTTGGCGACCTTGTACCACAGGGAAACAAGGGGAGACCAGGCGTGGACAGGCCCGACCGCGTGGTGGTGCCGACGGACTTCTCGCCCATCTCGAAGTACGCCCTCCGGGCGGCCGCCCAGCTGGGCAGGCGCAGCCCCATCGAGGTGCACCTGCTCCACGTCGTGCCGGAGTACGAGGTCGGGAGCGCGTTCCACATCGAACTCCCGAGCCGGGAGCAGATCGAGGAGGCAGCCGGGAACTGGGCGGACAAGGAGTTCGCACGTTACCTGCGGGGCGAGGAACTGCCCGGGGTGACCCTGGTGAAGGTCCTCCGCTACGGCAACCCCGCCCGGGTCATCTGCGAGTACGCCGGGGAGGTCCACGCCTCCCTCATCCTGATCGCGAGCCACGGCCGCTCGGGCTTCCAGCGGGCCGTCTTCGGGAGCGTGGCGGAGAAGGTGCTCCGCACCTGCAAGCAGCCGGTGCTCATCGTCAAGGAAAGCCCCGAGTCGGGGCCCGAGGAGAGGACTGCATGACCGTCGTGGACAAGCTCCGCACCCTGCTCGCGGCCGTGGCCCTCGTCGCCCTGGGGGCGCTGCCCTGCGGCGCGGTGCGCAGCCAGCTCAACACGGCCGTGGGGGACGCCTTTCCCGACATGGCCTTCGACGCGCTCCTGGCGCCGGGGGACTACGCCAGATTGGGCCTCGGTGCGACGGAGGGCTCCTTCCGGCTCTCGCAGGTCCCGGGGGACCTCCTCGTGCTGGAGTTCTTCAACCAGTACTGCATGAGCTGCCAGCGCCAGGCCCCGTACCTCGACTCCTTCCTCGGGGCCGTGGAGGCGGGGGACCTGGCCGGCCGCGTGCGCGTGCTCGCCGTGGCCGTGGGCAACCGTCCCAAGGCGCTCCAGGCGTTTCGCCGGGAGTTCTCCGCGTCCTACCCCATCGCGCCGGACCCGCTCTTCGACCGGTTCCTCGAGGTGGGGGATCCGGGAGGGACGCCTTTCTCGCTCTTCCTCCTGCGGAGGGGAACCGGGTGGATCCTGGCCGACTACCACATGGGCCTCCAGGGAGACACGGAGCTGATGGCCCGCTCCCGGGTGCTCCTGGAGGGGGCGTCCGATCTACGCCCCCCGGAGCCCGACGAACCCAGGCCGGAGAAGCACCCTCCGCTCGGGCTGTCCCGGTCTGAACAGCAGGACCGGGCCCGGGCCTTCCTGGCGCGGGTGCAGGGAGCGCCCGTGGAGGTCCGCACGGTGGAGGTGTCCGGTCGGGGCCCGGTGTTCGAGGCGCTGGGCTCGGACGGCAAGGGGTTGGGCCTCTACGCGAGGATCGGGAGCAGGGACCCGGTGTGCGATCTCTGCCACGCCGTGCACTTCCTCTTCGCCTTCGACTCCCAGGGGCGGGCGCGGGGGTTCGAGCCGATCCACGTCACCAAGTACGGAAACGAGGTCTGGAGCGCCGAGGACAGCGCCCGGATGGAGAAGGCGCTCCGGGGGCGCGCCGTGGCCGAGCTGGAGTTCGACCCGGAGGTCGACGCGGTCACGAGCGCCACGATGAGCTCCGCCCTCATCTTCGACGAGGTCCGTCGCGCGGCCGCCCTGCTGCCGGAGCTCGCCGGGCGCTGACCCGTCCGTCTCCCCTTCGCCCCCCGGAAGCCGGCCTCGCCGGCTTCCTTTTTCGCCGGGCTCGGACCGTGCTATCTTCCCGGCCTCGGCTCCGGCCCTGAACGCCTGCAACCCATCCGAGGAGGCCCGTCATGGATCCGACCCGGGCAGACGCCTATTTCAGCCAGTGGAACGAGTCCGAGAGCATCACCGTCAAGATGCTCTCGATCCTCAACGACCTGCGGGTCGAGCGGGGCGTGCTGGTGCATGTGTGCGGCCGCTCGATCGCGAAGGTGAGCTCGGTGGAGATCCTCAAGGTCCACCGCCACGCGAGGCTCGTCCTCGGGCGGGAGCTGACGGTGCAGGACACCCATCCCGTGCTGCAGGCCGTGGGGCGTCTGGACCTGGGGCCGTGCCGGATCGACCTGGGCAAGCTCACCGTGAAGTTCCAGACCCACGCGGCCGAGTACGCGTCGGTGGACGCCTTCGTCGCCAAGGAACTGGCGAGCGCGTGCACCGGCGTGCGCGGGGTCCTGCCCCGTTCGCAGGACATCGTGCTCTACGGCTTCGGACGGATCGGGCGGCTCCTCGCCCGCATCCTCGTCGACAAGACCGGGCGCGGCGACAAGATCCGGGTGCGCGCCACCGTGGTCCGCCCCCAGAAGGACGGCGACATCAAGAAGCGGGCGGCCCTGTTCCGCATGGACTCGGTGCACGGGCCCTTCGCGGGCACCACCCAGATCGACGAGGCGGAGAACGCCATCGTGGCCAACGGCAACCTGATCCGGGTCCTCTACGCGGACGGGCCCGAGCAGCTCGACTACACGCAGTTCGGCATCCAGGACGCCATCGTCGTGGACAACACGGGCAAGTGGCGGGACCGCGACGGCCTCGGGCGCCACCTCGCGACCCCGGGAGTGAAGGCGGTGCTCCTCACCGCTCCGGGGAAGGGGGACATCCCGAACATCGTGTACGGGATCAACCACGACGGGCTGGACCCCAAAGAGCGCATCGTGTCGGCGGCTTCCTGCACGACCAACGCCATCGTCCCGGTCCTCAAGGTGGTCCACGAGCGCTTCGGACTGGTCTCCGGCCACGTGGAGACGGTGCACGCCTACACCAACGACCAGAACCTGATCGACAATTTCCACAAGAAGGCGCGGCGAGGGCGTTCGGCGGCGCTCAACATGGTCATCACCGAGACCGGTGCGGCGAGCGCCGCGGCCAAGGTGCTCCCGGTGCTCGCGGGCAAGCTCACCGGCAACGCCATCCGCGTGCCCACCCCGGACGTGTCCCTGGCGATCCTTCAGCTGCGCCTCGACAAGTCGACCTCGAAGGAAGAGATCAACGACTACCTGCGGCGCATCGCCCTGAACAGCCCCCTGCAGAACCAGATCGACTTCACGACCTCCCCGGACATCGTGAGCTCGGACATCATCGGTTCGCGGCACGCGGGCGTGGTCGACGGCGAGGCGACCATCGTGAACGGCTCGGACGGTTGCAACGTCGTCCTCTACGTGTGGTACGACAACGAGTTCGGCTACGCCTGCCAGGTGATGCGGCTCCTGCAGCGCATGGCGGGGATCCAGCTCCCCGAGTTCCCGGCCGGCGTCGACTGATCGTCCTGCCCGGAACGTGCGAGAGGCGCCCCGGGGGGCGCCTCTCGTCGTGTTCGGGATCGGGCCGCCGCCTACGCGACGCGCTCGAAGCGGGAGGCCGGAGCGCCGCAGACCGGGCACTTGTCCGGAGCCGTCCCCTCGTGGGTGTGGCCGCACACCTGGCACACGTAGTAGTCGAAGGAGTCCCCCTTCTGCCCCAGGGCCTTCTTGGCCTTGCGGTAGAGGGCCTCGTGGGTCTTCTCTACCTCCCACGCCCACTTGAAGCTCTGCAGGGCCTGCCGGTTCCCCTCGGCCTCGGCCCCCTGGATCATCTCCGGGTACATGTTGAGGACCTCGTGGCTCTCGCCGCTGATGGCCGCCTCGAGGTTGTCCGCGGTGGACTTCACCCCGCCCGCCACCCGCAGGTGGTTGTGGGCGTGCACGGTCTCCGCGGCGGCGGCCGCCCGGAAGAGCTTCGCAACCTGGGCGTGGCCCTCCTCGTCCGCCTTCTTCGCGAAGGCCAGGTATCGGCGGTTGGCCTGGGACTCGCCCGCGAACGCGGCCATCAGGTTGTCCATCGTCTTCGCCATGGTCTCTTCCTCCTCGTTGGGGTCCAGGAAAGGGACTGGAAACGGGTGCGAACACTAACCAGGATGGTTATAATTGTCAAGGAGCCGTACGCCCCGCGCGCGGGCACCCTAGCACGGGAGCCGGGTTCTGCAAGGGGCGGCCAAATTGACACCCGTAAGGGCGCGGCGTAGATTCCGTGCACGAAGCGGACAACGCGGGAGAGGAGCGAGCCATGAAGGACCAGGTTCAGGCGGCGCTGGACAAGATTCGCGTCAATCTGCAGGCAGACGGCGGAGACGCGGAGCTGGTGGAGGTGGGTGACGACGGGGTGGTGAAGGTGCGCCTCAAGGGTGCGTGCCGCGGCTGCCCCATGAGCCAGATGACGCTGAAGCGGGGCATCGAGAGCGCGCTCAAGACGGCGGTTCCCGGGGTGAAGAGCGTGGTGGGGGTCGACTAGCGCGAGAGGTGCGTCGTGTACAAGGTGAAGACGTTCGGTACCGACATGAAGATGTTCCAGGTGCACAAGGAGCTGGTCCGCCTCGACGAGGAGGTGAACGGGTTCTTCGCGCAGCGGCCGAGAGCCGAACTGGTGGGGGTGAGCGACATGCCGGTGGCCGACGACAAGGGCGCCACCATCGGCATGGTCCGCGTCGTGGCCTACCGGGAGTAGTCCCGCCGGGCCACCAGAGCGGCGAAGGCCTCCCCGGGCCGCCCCCACTCCTGGTACTCGAGGACGTCCAGGGTCGGGAACGAACCGAGCAGTTCTCCGGACCGGAGGAGGAACGCGGGGCGCCGGGGACGGGACGCTGCGCCGCGCAGGGCGTGGGCAAGGTGGGTCTTGTACACCAGCAACCCGCCGGGCAGGAGGGCTTCGGGCAGGGCGGGCAGGAGATCGCGGTCCAGGTAGTGGAACACGAGGATCGCTCCCCAGCCGGAGGCGGCGGAAGGCGGTGGCGGGACCGTGGGCCCCAGCGTGACGGCCCGAAACTCGGTGGGTAGGCCGCGCCGAACCCCTTCGGCGGCTGCGAGGGCGACCGCCTCGCGGGAGGCGTCGACACCGGTGGACGGCACCCCGAGGGATGCGGTCCACAGGGCATTCTGCCCGAGGCCGCACGCCAGGTCGAGGAGAGGGC
>CAZJSF010000041.1:0-18993 GCA_964548515.1 uncultured Thermodesulfobacteriota bacterium | reverse complement strand
GCCCTGGACCTGGGGGAGAAGGTCATGGCGTTCGTGGACGAGGCGGCGCGCGCGGCCTCGGAGGACCTGGCCGCCGAGCGGGGCGCGTTCCCCAACTTCGCCGGGTCCGTGTACGACGTTCCCGGCGCCAAGCCCGTGCGCAACGCCACCCGGACCACCATCGCCCCCACCGGCACCATCTCCATCCTGGCCGGCTGCTCCTCCGGGATCGAACCCCTCTTCTCGCTCGGCTTCGTCCGCCGCGTGCTCGACGGCACCGAGATGGTGGAGATCAACCCCGTGTTCGAGGAGACCGCCCGGGAGAGGGGCTTCCACGGACAGCGCCTCATGCGTCGGGTCGCCAACGGGGAGCCCATCGCCGAGATGGCCGAAGTGCCCGAGGACGTGCGCCGCGTCTTCGTCACGGCCCACGACATCACGCCGGAAGACCACATCCGGATGCAGGCGGCCTTCCAGCGCAGGACCAACAACGCGGTATCCAAGACCGTGAACTTCCCGCGCTCCGCCAAGCGCGAGGAGGTGGCCGAGGTGTTCTGGCTGGCCCACCGGCTCGGCTGCAAGGGCGTCACCATCTACCGGGACGGCAGCCGGGAGAACCAGGTCCTCTCGACCCCGGCCAAGGCCGAGAAGGCGCAGCCGGCAGCGGCCGAGGCGCCCAGGCCGGCCAAGCGCGAGCGGCCGCGGGTCCTCAAGGGGAAGACCTACCAGATGCAGACGGGCTGCGGCCCCCTCTACATCACGATCAACGAGGACGACCGGGGGCTCTTCGAGGTCTTCACCACCATGGGCAAGGCCGGAGGGTGCGCGGCCAGCCAGTGCGAGGCCATCGGCCGGCTCGTCTCCCTGGCGTGGCGCTCCGGCCTCAACCCGGGCCCGGTGGTGAAGCAGCTGAAGGGGATCTCGTGCCACAAGCCGTCGGGCTTCGGCGGCAACCGGGTGCTGTCGTGCGCCGACGCCCTGGCGATCGCGGTGCGCACCCACCTCGACCCCGACGGCGAACCCGAGAAGCACGTCTCGGTCGGCGGGGCGTGCCCCGAGTGCGGCGATGCCGTGGAGCACGAGGAGGGCTGCGTGCTGTGCCGCAGCTGCGGCTACTCGGAGTGCGGCTGACGGCGGACCGGGGCGGCCCGGGAGACGGCTCGCCCTACCGCTCTCCGGCGGTGGCGAAGCCGGTCAGCACGGGGCCGAGCTCAGCCTCGAGCAGCCGCGCGACCTGGTCGGCCGCCCGCTGACGGGCCAGCTCCGGCTGCTGGGCGGAGGCCTTCACGTCCCAGCGGTGGGCCCCCCGCACCTTCCCCCCCCGGTCGCGCAGGGTGACCTCGAGGGTTCCCCGCACCCATTGCCAGCCGGCCTCGCCCGGGTGCTCCGTGACCGTCAGGCCGGCGTCGAGCCGGTAGTCGGCGGCATCCCCGGCCCCCGGATCGAATCCGGCGGCCGAGAGGGCCGCGCCCACGGCCCGCGCCAGCCCCCCGAGGGGATCCGCCACCGCCGCCGGGGCGATCCGCACCCGGCGCAGGAGCTCGATGCGGTCCGCCTCCAACCGGGCCAGGTCGTAGGACGGGAGAGCGCCGACGCCGGACGGGTCCAGGACCACCAGGTGGACCTGGAGCGCCGCCCTCTCCCGCTGGGCTTCCACCGCGCGGGTGGCGGCGCCGACGCGGAAGAGCAGGTCGTCGCCGCCGCGGGCCTGGTCCACGGCCTCCCGGGTCGCGGCGTCGAACTGGGCCGCCCGCTGGCGCAGGGAGCCGGAGGCCTGGAGCCGGTCGAGCACCGCGAGCGCGTGGTGCCCTCCGCCCTCGGGCTCCTCCCAGGACTCGGCGATCCGGACCCCCTCGAGCACCTGGTCCGTCCGTGCGGAGACCGACCGGGAGACTTCGGACTCGAGCCGGGCCCCCTCGGCCTCTGTCCCCCCGCTGCGGGCGGACCGCACCAGGACGTCCCGGCTCTCCTCCGACACGCTCACGCGGAAGTTCTTGGCCAGGTCCGCCCGGGCACGGTCCCGGGCCACCGCCGGGCTCTCGCCCTGGCCGCGGCCGATGAGGTACCGGGTGGCCGGGTACTTCGCGCTGTTCGCTGCGATCCAGTCGGGCCTCTCGGGCGCGCCCGCGCACCCGGAGGCGAGGGCGATCAGCAGGACGGCTGTGCAGGACACGGTTCTCGGCATGGCGAACACCTCGCTCACGGGGCTACCCAGTGGTAGGAGAGGTAGGTCCTTCGGCCCTCCTCGACGACGACCCCGGCAAACTCCCGGCGGCACAGGACGGCGTTCCCCGCCCCGAGAACATCCACGGAGACCCGGTGGCGGCCCGGGGGCAGGGGGAGCCGCGCCATCTGGATCTCGGACGGCAGGGAGAGCCAGCTCCGGGTGTCGGCCCGCTCGGTCAGGACCGCGGCCAGGTTGAGGAGCGCCCCCACGGCGGCGTTCTCGTCCCGGGCCTTCCGCGCCACCGCGTACTTGACCACGGCCCGCGCCGCGGCCCTCGCGGTGATCCCCGGCAGGAGCGCCTCGTGGTTCGCCAGGGCGATGGCCTCGATGTCCTCGACGACCTCGGTCTCGCCCCGCTGCCCCTCGGCGGCCACCAGCGCCCGCCTCGCGACCTCGCGCCGGACCTCGTAGCGCGGCAGCGCCAGGGTCACCACGACCCCCGAGGACGGGTCCAGGTAGGGCAGGATCTGTTCCCGCTTCACCGGGGCCAGGCCGCGGTGGAACAGGAAGACGATCTCTCCCCGCCCCCCCTCCAGCGGGGAGGCACCCGGCCCGTCGAGCCCGAACTCCCCCCGGTACCGCTCCGCCTCCTCGTGCAGGCCGACCCGCTCCGCCATCCGCACGAGGTCCTGCTGCAAGGAAGCCGGCAGCCGCAGCGGGTAGCGCTCCGCGTGGGCCCGGTAGGCCTCGTAGGCCTTCCGGTAGGAGATCATCGCGTCGCTCCACTCGCCCTGCTCCTCGTAGACGAGCCCGGCCAGGTAGCGCGCGAAGGGGTCGGTGCTGAACGGGCTCTCCGGGGCCCGGTCGGCCAGCCGGCGCAGGAGCAGATCCACCTGGAGGGCTTCGACCCGGGCTTCCTCCGGATCCCCGGCCTCCAGGTAGTTGAGCGCCTCGTACAGGTGGATCAACACCTGCTCGTGGGGCTCCCCTTCGTAGCTGCGGCTCCCGTCGTTCAGGAGGAAGGACGCCGCCTGCTCGGTGATGCTGAGGGCCGTCAGCCTTTCCCGCAGCGCCTTGGCCTGCTCGAACTCCTCGTTGCTCGCCCGGTAGTCTCCCGTCTGCCGGAGCAGCATCGCCCGGTTGAGCAGGTAGAGCATCCGGTCCCTGGCCGGGTGCCGCTGCCCGTCGAGCACCTCCAGGGCCTCCGCCGGGCGCTGGCCGGCCAGGCAGCGCTCCACCGGGGCGAAGGACCCGCTGTAGGTCGCGCAGCCCGTCAGCGCGCCCCACATTCCGAGCGCCATCCACCCGGCGCCCCGTCCGCGAAGCAACCCCATGGGGCGGTCCCGCCGGCGGCCCGGGTCAGGACCGCAGCTTGCTGTTCTCCACCAGCTTCTTGATCTTCTTCTGCCCCACCCAGACCTTCCGGTTGTCCGTGAGACTGATCAGGGTGAGGTCCACCTGGTAGTAGCGGACCTGGGTCTTGCCGGAGGCGTCGATGATGGTGTTGATCGACCCCTGGAGCATGAAGTCGGCGCCCCGCTCCTGCCCCATGGGCTTGCGGGTGTCCTCCCGGGCGTGGAGGTCCTGGTCCTTCCGCTCGTCCCGGATCTCGCCCCTCTCCGACCGGGAGGCCACGAACTCCACGCGGCCCGAGTTGATCACCGCCCGCTCGATGTCGGCCACGAAGGTCGCCAGGTTGATGTGCTCGTGGCTGAGGTTCCGCAGCTCTCCCACGATGACGGCGGGGCGCCCGCCGCCGGGGTACTCGCGCAGCCACAGGCCCTCGAGCATGTCGCCGATCATCTCCTCGGACACGAGGCGGGAATCGGTGTCGTTCCACGCCCCGCTCAGGTCACGGACCTCGCCGGCGTCGAGGCGGGTGACCTTGGTGGAGCACCCGGCGGCGCACAGGGCCAGGACGGCGGCCGCCAGGGCGGCGCACAGGGCCGCGGCGGGCCGCATCACTTGCCCTCCCTGCTCAGGCGGTCGAACACGTTGTCGCCGTTGGCCTCGATGTACTGCCGGAGGCCCGGGGTCATGTCCTCCACGGCGCCGGTCGCGCTCTTGATCTGCTTGAGGTCGAGTTCGGCCAGGGAGTAGACCGCCCGGGTCCTGGGATCCTTCCAGTGGGCGATGATCTTCGCCCCGCTCAGGTTGACCTTGGTCAGGGCCTGGATCTGCTGGGTCACGGACTGCTCGTTGGCGCGCCCCTCCCCCGCCCCGACGGCGGCGGTGTAGTCGGTGCTCACCACGTCCATGTAGGAGGTCAGGACCCGCGCCACCTCGGCCCGGGCGCGGTTGTCGGCGGTGGAGACCTGGAGCGACTCGTCCCCCATTTCCGGCGCCTGCCCGACGCCGTGGAAGAGCCGGCCCCCCCGGTCGTTGAGGATCTGGGTGCCCTCGTTGACCCAGTCGGGAGCGCCCTTCACCCCGAGGTCGCTCTCCACGAGGGTCTTCCCCGAGCACCCCCCCACCAGCACCAGGGCCACCACGCCGGCCAGGGCCACGAGACCCCTGTCGCTTCTCTTCATGATTCGCCTCCCGTCCTCGCCTTCGGTGCTCGCCGCCCGGACTGGGCCGCCGCTCTCACCCCGCGAGGATAGCAGGAGCCTCTTCGGCCTGTCGACGCCGCCACACGAGTCCGACCCCCGCGCGGCAGCCTCACCGGAAGGCCCACCCGACCCCGAAGACGGCGAACTGGGACCGCAGGGTGAAGCCTGCGGCCTTCGCCGTGGAACTCCACCAGTAGTCGTCCTCCGGCTCGGAGCTCAGGTCCGCGTGCAGGTAGCGGTACTCGGAGAAGAGGTGGAACCCCCGCGACACCCGGTACCGCAGGCCGACCCGGAGGTCGACCCCGGCGTCCACGTCGACCTCGTCGACGCGGAACTCGTCTCCCTGCGCACCCCCCGCCTCGTTTCGGAAGCGGCCCTCGATGCCGTACGTCACGAGGGAGAGGCCGGCTCCCAGGTACCCCTCGACGCGGTCCGGGATCTCGGCCGTGCCCCACAGCCCCTTGCGGAGGTAGAGGAGCAGGGACAGCGGCGCCAGCCACACGTCCACGCCGCCGTCGGTTTCCGGGGCGTAGTACCAGAGGTCCGCACCGACCCCGACCGGCCCCCAGAACCTCGTGTAACGGGCGCCGACGAGCCACGTCGGGTCGAACTCCACGTCCTGCTCCCCGCGCCGGGTCGACGTACCGAAGGGGAAGAAGAGCGTCTCCACCTCGGCCTCCACGGTGTCGTCCGAGGTCCACGCCGCGCCCCCGTAGAGTTCCACGTAGCTCTCCCCGGGAGCGGCACCCCACGAAGCCGGAGCGCCCAGGAGCGCCACCGCGGCCAGGACGAGCACGGCGAGCGGACGGGTCTGCGGCGGAGCCTTTCGGGGAGCGCCTCTCCCCCGGGGGTCGGTCCGGGTGGCGGTGCCCTGCCGGGACTCGCTGGGCACGGGAACGGGGCCTGGCACGGTGGGTTCCATGGCTCACCTCCTGCCTGGGGAGAAAGCGGTCGACGCTCCCGCTCCAACGCAAGAGGCCTGCCAAGAGCCCATGGAACCGCCCGGCGGCCGGAAACGCCCGCGGAATCCGTTGCGGGGTGTTGCCGCCGCACTTCGCCCCTCGCTTCCGGGCGGCGCCGCGTGTAGGTTGGACCTGCACGCGCAGGAGGACGACGCCGCCCCGCCCACCCCCGGGCGGGGGGCGGGCTTCCCGTAGGAGGCACCCATGGCTGCGACCACCCAGCTCTCGCCGGGCGATCGCGAGTTCTTCCAGGTGGTCTCCCGCGCCCTGTTCAGCAACCCCTTCGGGCAGGAGAGGACCGAACTGGACCGCAAGATCGCGGGCTGGGTCGGCGGGGAGTCCGAAGAGGAGACCATGGAGCGGGCGATCGAGCGCATCCTGCAGCGCGTGGACGAGCTCGAGAGGGCCGGCAAGGCCCGCCTGGACCTGTACCGGGGCGAGATGGCCTCGACCATGCGCAACGTGTACGCCTTCGAGGTCTTCTACCGCTTCCGCCACGAGTTCCGCGACCTCATCAAGGCCCAGATCCGGGAGGGCGACGACCCCCTGCCGGTACGCTTCGCCCGGGAGGCCGTCGCCAACTACCTCCGCCGCGGCCTGTCCGAGGAGATGGCCGTGCGCCTCTTCGGCATCAGCTACCAGGCCTGGCGGGCGTTCTACTTCATCCACCGGAACCTGGTGGGGGTGAGCCCCGCGATGCGGCAGCTGCGCTTCGCGCTGTGGAACAACGTGTTCTCGCAGAACCTGGAGTGGTACGGCCTGTACCTCTGGGAGCGGATGGAGCACTTCTCGACGCTCCTCCTGGGGGACACCGGCACGGGCAAGGGAACGGCGGCCGCGGCCATCGGCCAGTCGGGGTTCATCCCCTTCGATCCGCGCAAGGGCCGCTTCACCGAGAGCTTCACGCGAAGCTTCATCTCCCTGAACCTCTCCCAGTTCCCGGAGAGCCTCATCGAGTCGGAACTCTTCGGCCACCGGAAGGGCGCCTTCACCGGGGCGTTCGAGCACCACGACGGCATCTTCTCCCGGTGCACGCCCCACGGGTCCATCTTCCTCGACGAGATCGGCGACCTCTCCGGCCCGCTCCAGATCAAGCTGCTGCGCGTCCTCCAGGAGCGGACCTTCGCCAAGGTGGGGAGCCACGAGCAGCTCCGGTTCCGGGGGCGGGTGATCGCGGCCACCAACCGGCGGCTGGACGACCTGCGACGCAGCGGGCACTTCCGGGACGACCTCTATTACCGCCTGTGCTCGAACACCATCGTGCTGCCGACCCTGCGGCAGCGCTTCCGGGAGGACCCCCGGGAGTTCGACCTGATGCTGGGCTTCACGGTCCGCCGCATGATGGGCGAGGAACAGCCGGCCCTGGTCGCCTGGCTCCGGGAGATCCTCGAGCGGGACCTCGGCCGCGACTATCCGTGGCCGGGCAACGTGCGGGAACTGGAGCAGGCGGTGCGCAGCGCGCTCCTCATCAGCACCTACCCCGGCGACACCGCCCTGGCGGCACCGAGCGGCGAGATCGGGCTGCTGTCCCGCATCCAGCAGGGGGACGTGACCGTGGAGGAACTCGTGTCGGGGTACTGCGCCATGCTGTACAAGCGCTACGGAACCTACGAGGAGGTCGCCCGGCGCACCAAGCTCGACTGGCGCACCGTGCGCAAGCACATCCGCTCGGAGCAGGCAGGACCGGACGGGGCGGAAAAGGGAGCCGGCAAGGGGCTGCGCTCGTTCTTCCGCACCCCGTAGGCGGCCGCGGCCTCCGAGGACGGAGGCGCGGCGGCGACCCACCCGGTCAGCCGCCGAAGACGAGCTTCATGCCGAAGGCGCGGCACACGTCGAACTCGGACCCCTTGAGCCCCTGCTTCGCCCGCAGGGGCTCCTGCACCATCCGCATCCCGCACTCCCGCTCGAGGCGGAGGGCCACCTTGTACGGGCCTTCTCCGCTCCACCCGTAGGAGCCGAAGGCGGCCGCGTACTTCCCCCGGACCCCGCCCGCCACCATCCGGTCCACGAACTCCGCGACCGCCGGCAGTTCCTTGGCCTCCTGGGTCGGAGTCCCCACGGCGATGGCGTCGAAACCCTCCAGCGACGAGACGTCCTCCACGTCCTCGACCCGCATCAGGGTCGCTTCGCCCCCCGCGGCCTTCACGCCCTCCCCGATCACCTCGGCCATCTTTTCCGTCTCACCGGTCTGGCTCGCGTACACGACGGCGACTCTTCTCACGGCTCTCCCCTTTCGGCTCCCGGTGCTTCCGTTCTCGTGACGCAGAAAAACCCTTTCCTGCCGGCTCCCCCCGCGGGGGGCCCGTGGGGCCCTCGACCTTCGTCCCCCTCCGCACCTCCCCGGGCGGGGTACGAGGGTCCCGGGGGCGGCCTACCCCGACGACTCGGCGACCCGGGCCCGGAGCGCCGCGTAGAACTCGTAGGCCCCCAGACCCCGGGGGTTCCCCAGCGAGGCCAGCGAATCGGCGCGAAGCAGCCCGAGCAGCAGGGGGAAACGGGGGTCGGCGACGAAGCGGCGCTGCCGGCGGGTTGCGTCGTCGGGCCTCGCCAGGCCCCAGGAGAGGTGGAACGTGTGGTGGCGGACCGCCCAGACGATCCGCTCCCGCCTCTCCCGTGGCATGCCGAGCCGTTCGAGCACCTCGTCGGCAGCTGCCGCGCCTTCCCGGGCGTGCCCCAGGGAGCGGATCTCGCCGTCGCGCACGCGGGTGGTGGCGGGCTTGCCCAGGTCGTGGAGCAGCGCGGCCCAGAGAAGGTCGGGATCGCCCTCCCGTGGGCACGCCTCGACCGCCAGTCGGGTGTGCGCCGCCACATCCCCCTCCCCGTGGTAGCGCGCCGGCTGGGGCGTGCCCGCCAGGGCCTCGAGCTCGGGGATGCCCTCGACGATCCGGTCCCACCAGCCCGGCTCACGGGCCGCCAGGACCGCCTCCAGTTCCCGAAACGAGCCGCCCCGCGACGCGGCCGGGGTCACGCCCCCTCCCACGCCCGGGGTTCCCCCCGGCCGGTCTGCGCCGCGAGGAGCCGGTCCAGGTTCCCCGTGAACCGCACGATCCTCGCCCAACTCGACGCGACGATGCCCTGGCTGTGGGCCAGGTTGTTTCGCAGCGTCTCCAGTTCCTTGAGGTTG
The DNA here is from genome assembly GCA_964548515.1 of uncultured Thermodesulfobacteriota bacterium. Lineage (GTDB taxonomy): Bacteria > Desulfobacterota > Deferrisomatia > Deferrisomatales > JACRMM01 > CAZGRT01. The sequence goes on along the minus strand of CAZJSF010000041.1, from coordinate 10,209 downwards.
CGCAGGCCCTCCTTGCGGGACGCGAGGCCCAGGGCGACCCTCTCGGCGGGATCGCGCAGGAGGATCTGCCCCTTGTCCGAGAACTGCAGGCACTCCAGCAGGTCCACGCACTCGCCCCGGCGGGCCCGCTCCTGCTGCAGCTCGCGGGCCTTCGCCAGTCGTCCCTCCGCCACCCGGTCCTCCCAGCCCCCCGAGGGGAAGCGGTCCCGGATGCGCTCGGCGACCAGCATCTCCACGATCGTGATCATGCCGAAGAGGAGCATGCGCACCGGAGGCTTCTCGAGGTCCGCGAGGGTGACGATGGCCCCGGCCCGGTCGAGCACCGTGACGAAGCAGCGCCCGTTGACGCCGAGCGACTGGATGGCCTCCACGAGGCTGGCTCCCTCGTCGACGCAGTCGTCCTGGCCGAACGCCCGCAGGTGGTCGCCGAGAAGCCCCCTCCCGAGTTCTTCGCGCACGGCGTAGCCGCACACGAGGCCCTCGCGGCGCACCCCCACGAGGTCGAAGCCGCGCTCGCTCAACCGTTCCCGCACGGCGTCGGCGCTCGCCTCGGCGTCGAAGGAGACCAGGGGCTCCGCGATGTCGAGCACCGTGAAGCCTTCGAGGAAGAGCCGCCGGAGCCTCTCCGGGGTGGCGTGGGGGATGGGGGAAGCGGGGAGCACGGTCACCCTCCTCGGGGCAAGGGTCCGGGGCGCCGGGTGCAGGGCGCCCGGAACAGGAGTATCACGTCCCGGGGGAGAGCGGGAAGGTCGGAGCCGCTCCGGTGGCACCGGGGGCGGAGCCTGTCGTAGAATCGGCCCCGTGACGCGAGCGCCACCGCCGCCCGGACCCCTTCAGGACGCCATGGCCCAACGGACGAGCCCCAGGATCCCCGTGGAGGAACTCCTCGAGTTCCCCACGGCGTTCGCGTTCAAGGCGATCGGACAGCACTCCCTCGCCCTTCCCGACCGCGCGTTGGCCGCCGTGCGGGAGGTCGTGGGCGCGGAGCGCCGCCTGGACCTGCGCACCCGGCTGAGCCGGAACGGCACCTACCTGTCCGTCACCTTGAGCACACGGATCGAATCGGCAGACGAACTGCGGGCGGTCTACGCCGCCCTGCGCACCGTCGAAGGCGTCATCACCCTTCTCTGAACCCTCTCGCGCGGAGGTCCTCCATGCGCCCTGGCTTCACCCTCCTGGCGATCTCGCTGGTCCTCTCCGCCCCGGGCAACACCTTGAGCCGGGCGGCGGACGACGCTGCGCGGGAGCGCCACCTGACGAACATCGTGCAGTTGACCGACGAGGGAGACAACGGAGAGGCGTACTGGAGCTGGGACGGCAGGAGGCTGATCTGGCAGTCGAACCGGGGCGGGCAGGCGTGCGACAAGATCTGGACCATGGATGCGGACGGCTCGAACAAGGGACGGGTGAGCCCGGACCGAGGCGCCCACACCTGCGCCTTCTTCCTCCCCGGGGACGACCGGATCGTCTTCTCCTCCACGAGCCACCTGGAGGGCGACTGCCCCCCCAAGGCCCAGGCGGACCCCCGGCACCGCTACGTCTGGCAACTCTACCCCTACGACATCTACGCCGCCGGGGCGGACGGCTCGGCCCCCCGCCGCCTCACCGACAACCCGAAGTACGACGCCGAGCCGGTGGCCCGCCGGGACGGCAGGATCGTCTTCGGCTCCCAGCGCGACGGGGACTTCGACATCTACGCCATGGACGCCGACGGGTCGAACGTGACGCGCCTGACCGACCGGGTCGGCTACGACGGGGGCCCCTGGTGGTCGCCGGACGGCTCCAGGATCGTCTGGCGGGCCTGGTACCCGGAGAGCGACGAGGAGAAGGCCCTGTGGCGCGACTGCATGGCGAACGACTACATCGTGGCCGTGCCCCTCGACCTGTGGGTCATGGACGCCGACGGCTCGAACCCCCGGCGCCTGACGGACAACGGGGCCACCAACTGGGCTCCCTCGTGGCATCCGGACGGAGAGCGGATCGTCTTCTCGAGCAACATGGACGACTGGCGGGACGACATCGGGAAGTTCGGCCACAACTTCGAACTCTACCTGATCCGCGCCGACGGCACGGGTCTGGAGCGCCTCACGTACAACGCCACCTTCGACAGCTTCCCGATGTTCTCCCCGGACGGGCGGAAGCTGGTCTTCGGGGCCAACCGGAACCCCCGGAAGCCGAGGGCCACCGACATCTTCGTCGCCGACTGGGTCGAGTGAGGCGCCGCCGGGGGCAGACGCCGCTGCCCCGGCGGGTTTTCCTCAAGCCTGGGACGCTTTCGCCGATCTGAGGGTGGGGGGATTTTCCGGAGGCCGTCATGAGGCTTTTCTGTGCCCTGTTCCTCTCCCTCTCGGTCGTGGCATCCGCACCGGCGGCCGAGTTCACCGTCGGGCTGATCCCCGAGCAGAACGTCTTCCGCCAGAAGCAGCTCTACGACCCGTTGGGGGCGTGGCTCGGGAAACAGGCCGGCGTGGAGGTCCGCTTCACCATCCTGTCCCGGTACGGGAACATCCTGGAGAGCTTCCAGGAGAAGAGCATGGACGGGGCCTTCTGGGGCAGCTTCACCGGCGCCCTCGCGATCCGGAGGCTGGGGGTGGAACCCCTGGCCAGGCCGGTGTGGAAGGACGGCACCTCCACCTACCACGGGCTGATCTTCGTCCGGCGCGACAGCGGGATCTCTTCGGCCGCCGGCATGAAGGGCCGCACCCTGGCGTTCGTGGACCGGGCCACCACCGCCGGATACATCTTCCCCGTGGCCTGGTTCCGCGAGAACGGGGTCGCCGACCTCTCGACGCACCTGCAGGAGACCTTCTTCGCGGGCAGCCACGACGCCGCCATCGCAGCGGTCCTGGACGGGAAGGCAGACGTCGGGTGCGCGAAGAACACCATCTTCCGCTCCCTGGCCGCCCGGGACCCGAGGGTGGAGCGGGACCTCGTGATCCTCGCCCGGTCCCCCGACGTGCCCTCGAACGCGCTCGGCGTGAGATCCGACCTGCCCGGCGAGCTCAAGGAGAAGTTGCGCGCGGCCCTCCTCGCCATGACCTCCGACCCCGAGGGGCGCGAGGTGCTGGCGTCGTTCGGGGCCCTGAAGTTCGTGAAGACCAGCCGCGCCGACTACGCGCCGGTGTTCGACATGGCGTCGAAGGCCGGCATCGACCTCTCCGCCTACGACTACCGCAACCAGTAGCCCGCCGGCGATGAAGCTCCGCATCCTGCTCGCCTTCCTGGTCCTGTTCGGGGCCTTCGCCCTGGGGGGGGTGGTGGCGCTCGTGCAGATGGGCCGCACCGGGGACGAGCTCCAGCGGTTGATCCAACTGCACAAGATCGAGAACCTGCGGCGCGATCTCGTCATCGACGTGCACAGCGTGCAGGGGGACCTCTTCACGGTCCGCACGCCGATGGCGCGCAACCTCGACGCCATCGTGGAGAACGCCCTGCACCTGGAGACGGCGGCGAAGGACTGCAGCGCGTGTCACCACCCCCTGGAACTGTCGGCGGCATTCGAGGAGATCGAGGCCCTGATCCGGGACTACCAGACCGCGCTGAGCTACTACATCACCGCGCGGGCCAACCGCGAGAGGCTCGAACGGTTCCAGCTGGAAGCGGCCGCCCTGGGCGACCGCATCCTGATGCGGGCCGAGCAGATGTCGGTCCAGGCTAGCCAACGGCTCGAGGCACTCACCCGGGCGGCCAGCGATCGCCTGGAGCGCGTGCGGCTCGTCCTCATCCTCACCGCAGTCGCAACCTTCTTCGTGGCCCTGCTGGCGGCCCTCCAGCTTGCGCGCTCCGTCACGCGGCCGGTGGCCCGCCTCCTCGACGCCACGCGCTCCATCGCGGGCGGCGATCTCGGCAGGACCGTGACGTGGGAGGACGGCACGGAATTTTCGGAACTGGCCGACAACTTCAACCGCATGAGCATCGGCCTCCGGGACGGGTACGAGCAGCTCCGGACCGCCAACGAGGAACTGCGCAGCGAGGTGGCCGAGAGGAGGCGGGCGGAAGAGGAACTGCGCCGCGACGAGGCCCGGCTCCAGGCCCTGCTCGAACTCGCCCGCATGCCGCGCGCCTCCACGGCCGAGGTGGCGGACTTCACGCTGGACCGGGCGCTGCGGCTGACCGAGAGCACCGTGGGGTTCGTCGCGCTGAGCGAGGACGGCCGGCTCTTCTCGCGGCAGGCCCTTCGCACCGCGGCGGAAGACCCGTGTGCCGTGATGGGCGACGGCGCCGAGCACGCCCCCGCCGACCGGGCCGGACTGTGGGCGGAGGCCGTGCGCACCCGGCAGCCGCTCATCCGCAACGAGACGACCCGGCCCACGCCGCACCTGCCCGCGGGGCACCCGCGGCTCGGGCGCCTGCTGGTGGTGCCCCTGGTGGAGGACGACCGCGTCCTGGGGGTGATGGCGGTGGCGAACCGAGGGGAGGACTACGGCAGGCCCGACGCCCGCCAGCTCGAACTCCTCCTGCACGGCCTGTGGGAGCACGTGCAGCGCCGGAAGAGCGAGACGGCCCTTCAGCGGGCCCAGAAGCTCGAGTCGGTCGGACTCCTGGCAGGAGGCATCGCCCACGACTTCAACAACCTCCTCACCGGGGTCCTGGCCAACGTCTCCCTGGCCCAGAGCTTCGTCGACAAGGACGACCGCGTGGCCCAGCGGCTCCTGGAAGTGGAGAAGGCGACGGTGCGGGCCCAGGGGCTCACGCAACAGCTCCTGACCTTCTCCAAGGGGGGGCGCCCGGTCAAACGGGTGCTCGGCGTCGGGGAACTGGTGCGGGAGGCGGCCGCCTTCGCCCTTACCGGGACCAAGGCGGTCTGCGACTTCCGGATCGTCGACGATCTGCGCACGGCCGCGATCGACCCCGGCCAGATGGCGCAGGTCGTCAGCAACATGGTCATCAACGCGGAGCAGGCCATGCCGAGGGGGGGCACCGTGGCCGTGACGTGCGAGAACGCGGAGGTCTCCGAGGACTCCGGGCTCCCGCTCCCGCCGGGCCCCTACGTGCGGATCACCATCGAGGACCGGGGCTGCGGCATCGCCGAGGAGGACCTGCCGCAGATCTTCGACCCGTACTTCACCACGAAGGCCGGGGGCAGCGGGCTGGGGCTCACCGTATCCTACGCGGTGGTGAAGCAGCACGAGGGGCACATCCACGTGGAGTCCACTCCCGGGCAGGGGAGCGTCTTCTCCATCTACCTTCCGGCCGACGGCGGCCCCTCCGAGGAAACCCCGGCCACCGAGAGGCCGAATCCGAACGCTGCCGTCCGCTGCAACGGGACGAAGTGCCGGATCCTGCTCATGGACGACGAGTCCATGATCCGGGACGTGGCGGGGGAGCTGCTGCTGCTCCAGGGATTCGGGGCCCTCACGGTCGCCGACGGGGGCGAGGCCGTGGAAGCGTACGGCAAGGCGAGGGAGGAAGGGGAGCCCTTCGACGTGGTGATCCTCGACCTGACGGTCCCCGGCGGCATGGGAGGGCTGGAGGCGATGCGGCGCATCCGGGAGATCGACCCCGGGGTGCGGGCGATCGTGTCGAGCGGATACTCCGGGGACCCGGTGATGGCGGAGTACGCCCGCTACGGCTTCCGGGGCCGCATCGCCAAGCCCTACCGGATGTCGGAGTTCCTCCGGACCCTCCACGAGGTGCTCGAGGATCCGGCCTGAACGCTAGTGTCGCGTTCCCAAAATAGGGTTGTATTCGAACGCCCCGGCATCCCGGCCCGCTGCGTTGCTCGTCGGTCGAATACGGCCCGGTATTCTCGCTCCTCGCGCCTTGCGGGACCGGGCACCGGATCGCTCTCGGTACGTAACCCTACTTCGAGAACGCGACACTAGAGCGCCAGGATCTCCTCCCGCCGGTCGATCAGGGTGAAGTCGCCGGCCGTGACCACGTCGTACTCCATGTCCACCAGGGGCATGGCGTCCAGCACGTAGCGCTCGGCCACCAGTTCCCGGGCCCGGTCCGTCAGGGCGTCCCGCAGCATCAGGTAGCTCACGAACACCGCCGTCTCCATCTGGCACAGGCGCCGGGTCATGAGGTCCTGGTACTCCGGGTCCTTCCGGTCGTTGACGAACTTCACGGCCCGGTTGAGCTTCTGGCGGGCCACGTCCACGGCACTCGCCAGCCGGCGGAGCTTGCCCTCGAAGGGCAGGTGGGAGAGCTCCTCCATGCGGGGCTCGAGCACCCGCTGGATGACGCCTCCGATCGCGGCGACGTGCTGGAGCTGGGTCGTCCCCTCGTAGATGTTGGTGATGCGCGCGTCGCGGCAGTACCGCTCGACGTTGAAGTCCTTCATGTACCCGGTGCCCCCGTGGATCTGGAGGCTGTCGTAGGCCACCCGGTTGGCCATCTCGGTGCTCATGGCCTTGCTGAGCGGGGTCAGAACGGCCGCGATCCGGGCGTAGAGCTTGGCCTTCTGGCGGTCGTCCGCCGTGACCTCGTCGCCCTCCGCGTGGTCCACCCTGTGCTCGTAGACGTCTCGCAGGTCCACGTACTTGGTGGTCTCGTACAGGAGGGTCCGGGCGGCGACGATCTCCACCTTGGACCGCACGAGCATTTCGTACACGGCGGGGAACTTGTCGATGGTGTGGCCGAACTGCTCCCGGGCCCGGGCGTAGAGCAGGGCCGAGCGGTAGGCCGCCTCGGCCACGCCCACGGCCTGGGAGCTGATCGCCACCCGGGCGCCGTTCATGAGGCTCATCACGTACCGGGTGAGCCCCCGCCGCCGCTGGCCGACGAGTTCGGCGGGCACGTCGTTGAACTGGAGCTCGCAGGTCGGGGAGCCGTGGATGCCGAACTTCTCCTCGATGCGCCGCACCTTGAGGCGCGGCCCGCTCTCGCACACGAACATGGAGAGGCCCCGGCCGTCCTTGCTCCCCTCTTCGGAGCGGGCCAGCACCAGGTGCACCTTGGCGCACCCGTTGGTGATGAACCGCTTCATGCCGTTGAGATACCACTGGCCGTTCTCGTCCTGCCACGCCTTCATCTGGACGGCCTGGAGGTCGCTTCCCGCCTCGGGCTCGGTCAGGGCCATGGCCCCGTCCACCTCGCCGCTTGCGAACCGGGGCAGGTAGCGGCGGTGCTGGTCCTCGTCGCCGAAGCGGTAGATCGTCTCGCCGATGTCCTGGAGACCCACCAGGTTCTGCAGGCTCGCGTCGGCCCGGGAGACCATCTCCATCATCATGGTGTAGAGCGTGGTCGGGAAGTTGAGGCCCCCGAACTGTCGCGGCAGCGTCACGCCCCCGAGTTCCGCCTTGCGCATGTCCTCGAGGTTCTGCTGGGTGCCCGGCGCGTAGCAGACGACACCCTCCCGGAAGGTGGCGCCGTGGAGGTCCACGTCCCGGGCCCGGGGAGCGATGTGGTCCCCGCACAGCTCCCCCACCATCGCGAGCACCCGGTCGTAGCTGTCCAGGGCGTCCTCGTAGGACTCGGGCGCCTCGGGAAACTCCTCCGCCTCGGCGTAGTCGCGCTCCCGGAGCCGCACGACATCCCGCAGGTCGACGTGCATCAAGTGGAAACGCAGGTCCGGGTTGTCCCGGTAGAAATTCTCGGCCATGTGTGTGTCCGTGGTTGGTTATTGGTGGTTGGTTATTGGTCTTTGGTTGTTGGTATGACCGGTGAACTCGTCACTCGTCACCAGCTACCCGTCACGCGTCACCCGTCACCTGTCACCTGCCCCTCGTCACGCCTTCTCGCGGTACGCCTTGATCATCTTCGGGATGACGTCGCTCAGGTCGCCCACGATGCCGTAGTGGGCGATGGAGAGGATCGGTGCCGCCGGGTCGGTGTTGATGGCGATGATCTTCGAGCTGCCCGCCATCCCCGCCCGGTGCTGCACCGAACCGCTGATGCCGCAGGCGATGTAGAGCTTGGGGCGCACCGTGACCCCGGTCTGCCCGACCTGGTGATCGTGGTCGATCCAGCCCGCGTCCACGGCGGCGCGCGACGCGCCGACCTCTGCGCCGATGGTCTCGGCCAGGTCGCGGATGAGCTGGAAGTTCTCCCGGCTGCCCACCCCGTACCCTCCGGCCACGATGATGCGCGCGCCCTTGAGGTTGACCGTCTTCTCCTCCTTGGCCCGCTCGATGATCCGCACCGCGGTGTCGGCCTCGGTGAGTTCCACCGGCACCGGCGTCACCTGGCCGGTGCGCCCCGGCTCCGCCGGCGTCAGCCGCATCACGCCCTCGCGGACCGTCACCATCTGGGGTCCGTCCCAGCCCGTGGCGATCGTGGCGATGATGTTGCCCCCGAAGGCCGGGCGGATCTGCATCAGCCGGTCCTTGAAGGAGCGCTTGGCGATGCGGTCCTCGAAGTCGTCGATCTCCAGGTCGGTGCAGTCGGCGGTCAGGCCGGCCAGCAGCGTCGAGGCGACCCGGGGCGCCAGCGAGCGCCCGGTGACGGTGGCCCCGAACAGGAAGATGTCCGGCTGCTTCTCCTGTGCCAGGCCGACGATCACCCTCGTGTAGGGGAGCGCCGTGAACGGCTCCAGCCGCGGGTCTTCGGCCAGGTACACGTTGTCGCACCCGTGCTCGTGGAGGACCCGGACCAGGGGGGCCACGGCCCCGCCCAGCAGGACGGCCTCGAGCCGCACACCCAGCTCCCCGGCGAGCTCGCGCCCCCGGCAGACCAGTTCCAAGCTCACGTCGGCGATCCTGCCGCCGTCCTGCTCCACGAAAACCCAGACGTTCCCGCGCTTGTCGCTCATATCGTTCTTTTTCCGCTCTCTGTGTGCCGCGTCCGCACGGGTCACACGAACACGTGATCCGCGATGAGCTCCTGCACCAGCCCCCGGATGCCCTGCTCGGTGGGGGGGATCTCCACGAAGTCGCGCCCCGCCAGGACGACGCTCTCCACCTTCTTCACCTTGGTGGGGGAGCCGGCGCCCCCCACCCGGCCCTCGTCCGCGCCCACGTCCGCCGCGGACCACTCGTGGATCCAGAGCCCCCGGGCCTTGAGGCGTTCCTCCTCGGCGGCCAGGGCCTCGGCATCTTCGTAGGTGCGGCCCGTGTGCCGGGAGAGGAGCTCGGAGCGGGTGACGGCCTTCTTGTACCGCATGAGCCGCTTGGCGCCGGCGGGTCGGGGCGTGTTGGCCGAGGAGAGCACGGTGAACAGCGCCGGCAGGGGAACCTCGGCCACCTCGTACCCGCCCTCGATGAGGTTCCGCACCCGGGCGCGGCCACCCTCCACCGACAGCACCTGCTCGACGTACGTGATCTGGGGAAGGTCGAGCTTCTCGGCCAACTGGGGCCCCACCTGGGCGGTGTCCCCGTCGATGGCCTGCCGGCCGCACAGGGCCAGGTCGAAGGGCCCGAACTTGCGCGCGGCGCAGGCCAGCGCGTAGCTGGTGGCCAGGGTGTCCGCCGCCGCGAACTTGCGGTCGGTGAGCAGGATCGCCTCGTCCGCGCCCATGTAGAGGGCGTGGCGGAGCGCGTTCACCGCACCCGGCGGGCCCATGGTGCACACGGCCACCTTGCCGCCGTAGCGCTCCTTGAGCTCCAGGGCCAGCTCGACGGCGTTGAGGTCCTCGGGGTTGAAGATGGCCGGCAGTGCCCCGCGGTTCACGGTGCCGTCCGGCTTCATCGCCTCACCGGAGATGTTCTTGGTGTCCGGGACCTGCTTGACGAAGACCAGGGACGTCAGGCTCAACGCTGTCCTCCAGGGGTGTCTCGGCAGCGGCGCCGTGGGCCCGGGCGGTGCGGACCGGAAATCATGGGAGGGAAGGGAGTCGCAGTCGGGGCGCCGCGGTTTTCAGGGTCCGGAGGTTGTACCAGCGGGGAAGGGTGGGCGTCAATCGCCACGGCGCACCTCCGTCGCACGCGGGCCGGGCCTCCTTGACCGCGGACGGGGGCGACATTATGGTCTTGATCCATTCTCGATTGGGAACCCGGCGGGTTCCCGGAAAGGAGCACGCATGAGACGCAACGCCATCCTGGCAACCCTTCTGGCCGTGGCGCTGGCCGCCGGGTCCATCGCCTTCGCCTCCGCGGGCAAGGTGGACTTCAAGGCGGGTGACGAGGTGTACGCCTGCGGCTGCGGAGACGCCTGCGACTGCCTCACGATCTCCTACAAGGCGGGCCCGTGCAGCTGCGGCAAGGACCTGGTGAAGGCCAAAGTCACCGCGATCGAGGACGGGAAGGTGCTCGTGAAGGCCGACGGTTGGGAGAAGGCGCGCGCCTTCAAGTCCTCGGGGGCCTACGTGTGCGCCTGCGGCGAGGCGTG
>CAZJSF010000040.1:0-19066 GCA_964548515.1 uncultured Thermodesulfobacteriota bacterium | reverse complement strand
GCCGTGACCCCGAAGAACCAGGAGAACGGGACGCCGGAGCCGACCCGGTCGTGCAGCAGCGCCGCGAGGACGAGCAGCGCCAGCAGCACGGCCGAGCGGCCGGCGAGGTAGCCCTGGTGCCGGGCCCTGGGCCGCGAGCCCTTGGTGCGGAGCGCCCCGGTCAACTTCCGCTGATGGTCCCCGCCAGCTGGAACACCGGCAGGTACATCGCCACCACCATACCGCCGATCGCCCCGCCCAGGAACACCATGAGCAGGGGCTCGATCGACGCGGTCAGGGCGCTGACGGCCTCGTCCACCTCCGTGTCGTAGAAGTCCGCGATCTTCGAGAGCATCTGGTCCAGGGCGCCCGTGGCCTCGCCCACCGCGATCATCTGGACCACCATGGGCGGGAACACGCCGGTCTCCTTGAGGGGCTCGGCGATGGTGCGGCCCTCCGCGATGGAGTCCTTGGTCTTGAGGATCGCCAACTCCATCACGCGGTTGCCGGCGGTCCGGGAAACCACGTCGAGCCCCTCCAGGATGGGCACACCGGAGGACACCAGGGTTCCCAGCGTGCGCGTGAACTTGGCCACGGCGACCTTGCGGATCAGCGCACCAAAGATGGGCAGGCGCAGGAAGATCTTGTCGAAGAAGAGCTGCCCCTTCTCCGTCCGGTAGCTCCTCTTGAACGCGATCCCGGCGACGAACACGAGCACCAACATGAAGAGGAAGTACTTCTTCGTGAACTCCGAGAGGGCGATGACGACCAGGGTGGGAGCCGGCAGGTTCTTCCCCATGCTGCCGAACATCTGCTGGAAGACCGGGATGACGAACACCAGGATGATCGCGATCACGATCACGGCCACGCCCACGACCGTTGAGGGGTACACCATGGCCCCCTTCACCTTCTTGCGCAGGTTCATGGCCTTCTCGATGTAGGCCGCGAGCCGGTTGAGGATCGTGTCGAGGATGCCGCCGACCTCGCCGGCGTTCACCAGATTCGTATAGAGGCGGTCGAAGACCCGGGGGTGCTTGGCGAGGGAATCGGCGAAGGTGTTCCCCGCCTCCACGTCCTCCTTCACCTTCAGGAGGATCTCCTTGAAGGTGGGGTTCTCCTGCTGGCTGCTGAGGATGTCGAGGCACTGGACCAGGGGAAGCCCGGCGTCGATCATCGTGGCGAACTGCCGGGTGAAGACCACCAGGTCCTTGGTCTTCACCTTGCGTTTGAGGCCGGGGATCTTGATCTCCACCGCTCCCAGGCTCTTCTTGACGCTCGAGGGCGTGATCTTCTGGGCCCGGAGTTGGGCGGTTACCGTCGCCTCGTTCGGGGCCTCCATGGTGCCCTTCTTGATCGCCCCGTCCCGCGTGCGACCTTCCCACTTGTAGACCGGCATCGGCGTCCTCGATTCGCTTTGGCTCTGGTTCTCGGGACTTGGTTACGAGTTCCTCACCGGCGGCGACCCATGCACGCCGCCACCGGACCCTCCATCGTCAACGACTCCCCCCTCAACAACGCTCAGCCAAGCATCATCCCCGAGCACCTCACATGGCCCGGACGACCCGGCGCGCCTGCAGGGTGTCGGGGGTTCCCTTCGCGATCATCTGCCGGATCTCGTCGGGGTCCGAGCTGTGACCCAGGGCCTCGTCCAGGCTGATGAGCTTCTTGCCCCACAGGTGGTAGAGCGACTGGTTCATCGTCTGCATCGAGAACTTGTCCTGCCCCACCTGCATCTGGGAGTAGATCTGGTGGATCTTGTCCTCCCGGATGAGGTTCCGGATGGCCGGGTTGGGCACCAGCACCTCCACCGCGAGCGCGCGTCCACGGCCGTTCATCCTCGGTATCAGCTGCTGGGACAGGATGCCCTCGAGCACGAAGGACAGCTGGGCGCGAATCTGGGGCTGCTGGTGGGACGGGAAGACGTCGATGATCCGGTTCATAGTCTGGGCTGCGGAGTTCGTGTGCAGGGTGGCGAAGCACAGATGGCCCGTCTCCGCCGTGGTCAGGGCGGCCTCGACGGTCTCCAGGTCTCGCATCTCGCCGATCAGCACCACGTCCGGGTCCTGGCGCAGAATGTACTTGAGGGCCTTCTTGAAGCTCTGGGTATCCGACTGCACTTCCCGCTGGTTGACGATGCACCCCTTGTGGGGGTGCAGGTACTCGATGGGGTCCTCGACCGTGACGATGTGCTCGTGCCGCTCCTGGTTGATCTTGTCGATGATGGAGGCCAGGGTGGTCGACTTGCCCGACCCCGTGGGCCCCGTGACCAGGACGAGACCCCTGGGCTTCATGGAGATCTCGTTGATGACGGGAGGCAGCCCGAGCTCGTCGAAGGTCATGATCTTGAAGGGGATCGCCCGGAACGCGCCGGCCACCGCACCCCGCTGCATGAAGATGTTGGCGCGGAAGCGCGACAGGTCCTTGACGCCGAAGGAGAGGTCGAGCTCGCTCTCCTCCTCGAAACGGTGCTTCTGGGCCTCGGTCAGCACCGAGTAGCACAGGCGCTTGGTGTCGGCCGGAGCCAGGGCCGGGAGATCCAGCGGGAACAGCCGCCCGTCCACGCGCAACTGGGGCGCGCTGCCCGTGGTCACGTGCAGGTCCGAGGCGCCCCGCTCGATCATGGTCTTCAGCAGCTGGTGGAGCGTGATCATGGAAACTCCTTCTCCCTGGCCGGTCGCGGCTCTCAGTCCTTGATGGTGGTTCGCACCACCTCTTCGACGGTGGTCATGCCTTCCTGGATCTTGCTGATGCCGCTCATGCGGAGCGTCTTCATCCCCTGCTGGACCGCGAGGTCCTTGAGTTCCATCGCCGAAGCCCCGTTGAGGACCAGCTCCTTCAACTCGTCGGTGATGGGCATGACCTCGTACAACGCCACGCGCCCGCGGTAGCCCGTGTCGCTGCAGTTCGCGCAGCCCGTGCCGCGGTAGCAGGCGAACGTGCCCACCTCCTCCTCGGGAAGGCCGATGTCCAGGAGCGCCTGGGCGGGGACGTCGACCTTCTCCTTGCAGTTGGGGCAGATGCGGCGGGCGAGGCGCTGGGCGAGGATGAGGTTCGTGGAGGAGGCCACCAGGAAGGGCTCCACCCCCATGTTGAGCAGGCGGTTCACGGTGCTCGGGGCGTCGTTGGTGTGGAGCGTGGAGAGCACCAGGTGGCCGGTCAGGGCCGCCTTGATGGCGATCTCCGCCGTCTCGAAGTCACGGATCTCGCCGACCATGATGATGTCGGGGTCCTGGCGCAGGAAGCTTCGCAGCGACGCCGCGAAGTTGAGCCCGATCTCCTCGTGCATCTGCACCTGGTTGATCCCCGGGAGGTTGAACTCGACGGGGTCCTCCGCCGTGGAGATGTTGGTTTCGAGGGTGTTGAGCTCGGACAGGGCCGAGTAGAGCGTGGTCGTCTTGCCGGAACCCGTGGGGCCGGTGACCAGCACCATGCCGTAGGGCCGGTGAATGGCGTCCTTGAAGTCCTTCAGCGGCTTCTCCTCGAAACCGAGCTTGGTCATGTCGAGTTGGAGGTTCGACTTGTCGAGGAGGCGGAGCACGATCTTCTCGCCGAAGAGCGTCGGCAGGACGGAGACACGGAAGTCCATGTCCTTGTCCTTCGAGATCTTCAGCTTGATGCGCCCGTCCTGGGGCAGCCGTCGCTCGGCGATGTCGAGGTTCGCCATGATCTTGAGCCGGCTGGTGATCGCGTTCTTGAGCTTCATCGGCGGCTTCATCTCCTCGTAGAGGATGCCGTCGATGCGGAAGCGGACGCGGAAGGCCTTCTCGTAGGGCTCGATGTGGATGTCGCTCGCGCCCTTCTTGATCGCGTCGGAGAGGACCAGGTTCACGAGCTTGACCACCGGGGCGTCGTCGACCGCCTTCTCCAGGTCGGCGACGTTGATCTCCTCGGACGACGAGACGACCTCGAGGTCCTCGAGGTCGAAGTTGCTCATGACGTCGAGCAGCGTCGCGGAGGAGTCGTAGTACTTGTCGATCGCCCCCTTGATCGCCGAAGGCGCCGCCACGACCACCTCGACGTTGTACCCGGTGAGGAACTTGATGTCGTCCACCGCGAACATGTTGGACGGATCCTCCACCGCCACGATCAGGGTGGAGCCCACGCGGTTGATCGGCATCACCCGGTACTTCTGGACCAGGTCCTCGGGGATGAGCTTGGTCACTTCGGGATCGACCTCGAAACTCTCGAGGTTGACCGCCGGGATCCCGTACTGCTTGGAGTGGAGGTTGACGAGTTCCTGCTCCTTGAGGAGACCCAGACGCACCAGCGCCTCCCCGAGGCGTCCGCCGTTGGCCCGCTGATCCTCCTTGGCCCGCTGGAGGTCGGTGGGCGACAGGCGGTTCTCGCGGATCAGGAGTTCCCCCAGCTTCCTCGACATGTTCACCTCTCACGGCGGTTCCGGTTGGCACGGCCAGCCGGTCAGGGAAGGCGCAGGGCTCCTTCCATCGCTTCCAGGGGGGCCTCCCGTCCGGTCCACAGCCGAAACGCCAACGCCCCCTGCCACAGGAGCATGGAAAGCCCCGAGGCGGCCCGGAGGCCGGCGTCTCTCGCTTGGCGAACCAGGGGCGTCTCGCCCCCGGGCCGGTAGGCCATGTCGTACACGAGCACCCCATGCGGTGCCCGACCCATCTCCCAGGGCCAGGATCCCTGGGGATCGAGCCCGACGGGGGTGGCGCTCACCACCAGATCATCCGGGCCCAGTTCTTCCGGGGCATGCTCCAGGCCGCCGGCCGCGAGCGCTTCGGTCCCGAGTCTCGAGCGCAGATCGCGGACGAGTTCCTCGGCCCGCTCTCTGTTTCGGTTGAGGACTCGGATTTCTTGAGCCTCGGACCGCGCGAGCGCAACCACGGCCGCCCGGGCGGCGCCGCCCGCCCCCAACACGACGCAACGACGTCCCCGGGGGACGAAGGACAGATCCTGCCACACCGCCTTCAGGAACCCCTCCACGTCGGTGTTGTGGGCCCGCCACCCGCCGCCTTCCGGCACCAGCGTGTTCGCGGCGCCGACCAGTTCCGCGCCGGCATCCGCCGAGCGCGCCAGGGCCAGTGCCTCCTGCTTGTGCGGCACCGTGACGTTCAGCCCACGGAACCCCAGGGCCCTCGCTCCGGCCAGGGCCGCCGCCAGTCGATCCGGGGCGACGTCGAAGGCGTGGTAGCAGGCATCGATGCCGCAAGCCCGGAAGGCCGCACCCTGCATCGCGGGCGATAGGCTGTGGGAAACCGGATGGCCCACCACGGCGTACGAGGCCGTGGCGGCCGAAACCGGGGCGTGGGCTCCCGCCGCGGTCACGGGCGCCTTCCTTCCGAGAGCCCCTCGATGCCCAGGATTCGCCGCACGCTCTCCACGTCCCTCCGGATCTGCCGGGACAGGTCCTCGGCGGACCGGAAGGCGACCTCCCCCCGCAGGGGCGAGACGAAGCGCAGTTCCACCTCCCGACCGTACAGGTCGCCCGAGAAGTCCAGGAGATAGGCCTCCACCGAGTTCTCGCAGCCCTCGAAGGTCGGGTTCGGGCCCACGTTGACCGCCGCCGGCCGCGGGACGCCCTCCACCAGGGCCCATCCGGCGTACACGCCCGGGGGCGGCATGCACTCCTCCCGGGGGAGCAGGTTCGCCGTCGGGAACCCCAGGCCCCGACCGCGCCCCTCGCCGTGCACCACCGGGCCGTGCAGCGAATAGGGTCGCCCCAGGAGCCGCTCGGCGGTCTCGAAGTCTCCCTCGTTCACCGCCTGGCGGATGCGGGTGGAGGAAACCGCCTCGCCCTGCGCGGCCAGGGGTTCGATCACCCGCACGCGGAACCCCAGAGCCCCGCCCGCTTCCTGCAGCATCGCGATGGACCCCCGACGGCCCCGTCCGAAGACGAAGTCCGGGCCGACCCAGAGTTCCCTGGCCTGCAGCGAAGCCGCGAGCGTGTCGCGCGCGAAGGCCTCCGGCTCCTGGGCCGCGTAATTGCGGTCGAACCGCGCCCACACCAGCGCGCCGATCCCCTCGGCGGCCACCAGCGCCGCCCGGTCCTCGAAGGACGTCAGGAGGGGCGGGCACAGGGACGGGTTGAGCACCTTCAGCGGGTGGGGGTGGAACGTGTAGACGACGGACGCGACACCCAGTTCGCGGGCGCGCCCGGCAACCTGCCGGAGCAGGCTCCGGTGGCCGAGGTGCACCCCGTCGAAGTTCCCCACGGTCGCGACCGACCCCGGGAACTGCGGCCTCGCAAGCTGGGCGTGCTCGAGGATCAGCATGTCGGATCGCGCCCGAGCGCTTCCCACGGGGACGGCGGTCGGGGAGAGAAGGCGTCAGCGTTCAGGGGAGGACCTTCCGCCACGGGGCGTGGAGCGGCCCCTGGCGAACCGGGTGAAAGGCCGACAGCTAACGGTAAAGAGGTGCGCGGGGTGTGTCAAGAAAGGCCCGCCTCCGCGGCCGTCCCCACCGCCCGTGGCGGCACCTCCGGGAGTCGTCGTACCCTGGAGGCACGGCAAGCCAGCGAACGGGCGGAACGCGGAGGCGATCGACATGGCCGGGGCACCCATCCGGGGGGTCCTCTTCGACGCGGGCAACACCCTGCTGCGGGTGCGCGGCTCGGTGGGCGGGGTGTACGCCGAGGTGGCGCGACGCCACGGGGTGACGGTCGGCGAGGAGGAGCTCGAAGAGGCGTTCCGCAGGGCGTTCCGGGGACGCAAGGGCAGCTTCCTCCGGGGAGTGGCGCGGCCCCACTCGCCCGAGAGGGAGAGGGCCTGGTGGAGAGAGCTGGTGCGGGAGGTCTTCGGGGCCACCGGTTCGCTGGCCGGGTTCGGGGACCGCTTCGACACCTTCTTCGACGAACTCTACCGCACCTTCGAGGCACCGGGCCGGTGGCGGGTCTTCCCCGACGTGGTCCCCTGCCTCGACGTGCTGGCGACGAGAGGAGTGCCCGCGGCCGTGGTCTCCAACTGGGACAGCCGTCTCCACCCGGTCCTCGCGGGGCTCAAGCTGGCCGACCGGTTCCGGTTCGTGCTCACGTCGGCGGAGTTCGGCGCCGAGAAACCCGACCCCGCGATCTTCCGGGAGGGGGCGGCGCGCTTGGGGCTGGAGCCGGACGAGGTCCTGCACGTCGGGGACCTCGTCCGGGACGACTGGCTCGGCGCCCGGGGAGCGGGACTCCAGGCCGCCCTGGTGGACCGGGACGGGACCTGTCCCCCGGGCCCCTTGTGCATCGCCGACCTCGGCGCGGTGGCCGGCCTGCTGCCCGGGTAGCGGCCGGTCCGGGAGGCTCTACTTCTCGGCTGCCGGCTCAGCGCCGGCAGCCTTTCCGGAAGTCTCGGGCTTCGGTTCGCCGGCCAGCACCAGGGCCTCGGCCTTGTCCACGTAGTCGTCCGGCATCCGGTACACGGGGCCGGCGTCGCCGCCCCGAGCCAGGATCGCGTCGTCCCGGCGGGCGACCCGCAGGATCTGTTCGCCCCCCTCGTTGCCGGTGAAACGCGCCGTCAGCCATGGCGCGTCGAGGCCGACCTCCTTCGGGTCGGACGGCACGGGGAGCACCTCCGTGGCCTGGGACGTCTCGACGACCCGCAGGTAGTCGTCCAGGGCCGTGGCCTCCTCGCCCTCCACCGCGGCGCCTGCGCGCTTCCAATTCCCTTCGACCTTCTCGTAGGCCAGCTTCTTCCCGGAGACCTCGAGGTCGAACGCCTTCAGGCGCCAGGGCTTGACCAGTACCGGCTTCTTCCGCCGCAGCGCATCCGCGGAGGTCTGCAGCGCCGTCAACACGTCCTTGGACAGGGTGAAGCGGGCCTCGCGCGCCGACCGGGCAGCCCAGACCGAGCCCGTCTCGGTCTCCGCCATCCGCAGCGTGACCGGGGCACCGTCCCCTTCGGCCTCCAGGTCGATCCGGAGCCCGCCCTCCAGCGCCGTCTCCACCTCGTCGCGCCCCTCGTCGAGGAACGACTCCACGCGCGCCCATCGGACCTTCTCCACCATCCGGTCCACCGCTTCCCCGTCGGCCTCGGCCGCGAAGGGGGTCTCGATCTCCCAGGCATCCCCCGCCTTCGACAGCCCGATGGTCTCCCCGGAGGGCTGCCGGATGGAGACCGAGCGGAGCTTCGCCCACGGGAATCCCTCGAGGAGGTCCCTGCTGCGCAGTTCCCCGGAGCCGGCCAGGAACGAGCCCAGCCCCGAACTCGCCGCGAGCTTCACGGCCCCCCCCTCCGCACGCACGTACCGGGCGTCGCCCGCCGGGTTCTCGCTGCCGACCGCCACGCCGGCAACCGCGCCCGCCGTCCGGACGACGACCTCCGGCTCCTGCAGCCCGAAAGCCGCGAGGTCGGCGTCCGCTCCGGCCACCTCGCGCTGACCCTTGAGCGCCTTGAGGTCCTCCAGGAGGTTCCGGACCTTCCCGTCGTCGGCCCGGTCCTGCACCGGCTCGAGCAGGGCCCACGCCCCTTCCTCGCCCTTCTTCAGGTGGACGGTGTCCCGGTTCTTCCCCTCCAGCCAAACCTCGGTCACCTGGTCCGCGTCGAATTCCGCGAACAGGAGGCCTTCCTTCTCCCGGGCCGCCTGCCTCGCCTTCTCCCGGGGCTCGTCCACGAAGTAGAGGTAGGCTCCCAAGGCCGCAAACACCGCGATGGCGATCCAGGTGCTCTTGAACTTCATTTTTCTCGCTCGCAAAGCCTCAGACGTGAAGCGCAAGACGTTCTGGGCGGGGCCGTCTCACGTCTCACCCTTCACGTTTCACGGCCGTCAAAGGTTCCTGCGCCGCCACCAGATCCCGAGCCCGGCCAGGATCAGGATCACCGGCCCCACCACCACGCTCCCGTAGAACAGGGTCGCGCCCTGGGCGCGGGTGAGCATCAGGGGAGAGGGCTTCGCGTCCTTGGGCCGGATCGAGATCAGGTCCCCCTCCTTGCTCAGATAGCTGATCATGTTCTGGAACAGGTCGCCGTTGCCCGAGAAGCCGAAGTAGGTGTTGTCGGCGAAGTCCGAGTCGCCGACCACGAGCAGTTGGGCCCCTCCCTCCGCCTTCTCCACCAGGGCGACGACCGTGAGCGGCCCCTTGTAGTCCTGGGTCGGATCGAAGGAGGCGCGGTCGTTGCCGAGATCGGTCTCCCCCCAGGACTGGGCCGTCGTCCGGGCCACCTCGTGAAACGTGGCGCCCTGGGGCACGTCGCCCTGCTCGAGGCTGCGGGCGAAGGGCAGGAAGGTCGCCAGCTCGAAGTTCCGGGTGATCTCGTGGTCGGGGTACTCGGTGAGGATCGGGGTCGTGTACGACCCGCCGAACAGCCGGCTCATGGTGTCGATGATCACGTCGTCCCGCAGGGCAACGCCCCACTCCGCCAGGAGGGGTTCCAGCCCGGTCCGGGTCTGGGGATCGAGCATCACCAGCGCCTTGCCGCCCCCGTCCAGGTAGGCTCGCAAGGACTCGACCTCCGGCTCCATCAGCGGCTTGGTCGGCCCGGCCACGACGAGCACCGCGCACTCGCCGGGAACCTCCGGCTCGCGCAGCAGCAGCAGGTCGCGGGTGGCGAACCCCTGGTCCTCCAGTGCCCGCTTCGCGGAGGAGTACCCGCTCCTCTGGCTGTCCTCCAGCGCATGCTCGGCGTGCCCCGACAGGAAGCACAGGGTCTTCCTGCTCTCCCGGCTGACCCGCACCAGCGCGTTGGTGGCCGCCTCCTCGGTGGTCTCGGTGACCCGGAAGCTCTGGTCCCCGCTCTCGAACGCCGTGGTCCCGTACTCCCGGATGCCGTACTGCTGGGCCAGGGCGGGATTCCGGTCGGGGTCCACGAAGTTGACGTCGAGGCGGGGGGTCTCGTCCGAGAAGTCGTCCAGAAGGCGCTTCATGGCCGCGCGCTCCGGCACGCCGTCGGCGAAGAACGCCTGCACCTTCACGTCGCGGGTGAGGCCCCGCAGGACCTTCACCGTCTGCTCCGACAGGGTGAACCGCCGATCGGCCGTCAGGTCCCACTTGAGGTTGTGGCGCACCGACAGCACGTTGAGGATCGTGAGGATGCCGAGAAAGGCCAGCGTGAAGACCACGGCGTTGACGCCGTGGCGGGCGGCCCGGCTCCCGGGCACCCGCGCCACGAGACGGCGCTCGGCGATGAAGAAGAACAGCAGGGTGGCGCCGCCGGCCACGGCGAGGACGGCGAAGATCGCCTGCTGGTCCGGGTAGTAGTTGAAGACGAACAGCGCCGCGAGCACCAGGAGCGCGCCGGCGATGCCCGCGAGCTTGCTGGTGTCCTTCATGGTGAGACGGGGTCGGTCGAGCTGCGACATGGGCTACCTCCAGCGGCTCGAGTCGAGGACGCGGTGGGTGAGGAACAGACCGAACGCCGACACCGACAGGTAGTAGGCCACGTGCTTCAGCTCCACCACACCGCTCACGAACGCTTCCAGGTGGGTGATGATCGAGAGGTGCTCGAAGAACGCGGCGCCCTCGCCCCCCGTCTGCGCCGCCCAGCCGAGCAGCCAGAAGACCAGGAGGATCCCGAAGGTCAGGACGGCGGCCACGATCTGGTTCTCCGTGAGGCTGGAGGCGAAGAGCCCCAGCGAGACGAAGGCGGCCGTGAGGAGGATCAGGCCCAGGTAGCCGGTGAGGATCGGCCCCCACTCGAGGGACCCGTAGACCCACACGAGCAACGGCATGTACCCGGTGAGCAGCACGATGAACGAGAGCAGGGCCACCGCCGCCAGGTACTTGCCGCCCACGATCTCCCCGAGGCGCACCGGCGACGTGAAGAGCAGCTGGGCGGTGCGCGCCTTCTTCTCCTCCGCCAGAAGCCGCATGGTCACGATGGGCACCAGCAGCAGCAGGGTCACAGCCATGTTGTGGAAGGTGGGCTGGAAGACCATCCGGTTGACGTCCACCTGACCCATCTGCCCCTGGAACTGCATCATCTGGAAGCTCTGCATGCTGTACCAGGCGACGATGTTGTAGAAGAGCAGCCCCGTCACCGCGAGGAAGACCGTCGCCACCACCCACGCCACGGGGGAGACGAGATAGGTCCGCAGTTCCTTCGCCGCGATGGTGAACGTGCGGGTCATGCCGCCACCTCCTTCTCCTCGGTGGTGAGGCGCAGGAACACCTCCTCGAGGCTCACGGCCACGCCCGCGAGCTCCAGCAGCCCCGCCCCGCTCTCGACGGCCGCGCGGGCCACTTCCTCGCGCAGGTCCTGGTCGAGGCGCGACTCCACCCGGTACGCCCCGTCGGCCTCCGGCTCCACGTCGAGCACCCCGTCCAGCGCGAGCAGGCGGTCCACCAGCGCCTGCCCCGGCCGCCTCACCTTGAGCAGGATCCGCCGGCTCATGCCGTCCTGCTGCTTCTGCTTGAGGTTCTCGGGGGTGTCCACCGCGAGGATCTTCCCGTCGCCGATCACGATCACGCGGCGGCAGACGGCGTCCACCTCCTGCATGATGTGGGTGGAAAGGACCACCGTGTGCTCCTGGGCGAGCTCGCGGATGAGGCTGCGGATCTCCACGATCTGCACCGGGTCCAGCCCCACCGTGGGCTCGTCGAGGATCAGCACGTCGGGGTTGTGGATCAGAGCCTGGGCCAGGCCCGCCCTCTGGCGGTAGCCCTTGGAGAGGTTGCCGATCAGGCGGCCCGCCACGTCGGCGAGCCCGCACTTCTCCAGCACCCGATGACGGGCCGCCTTGAGGCCCCCGCCGGACAGGCCCTTGAGGCGGCCGGCGTAGTCCAGGTACTCGTCCACGGTCAGTTCGGTGTAGACGGGCGGCTCCTCGGGCAGGTACCCCACGCAGCGCTTCACGGCCAGCGGGTCCTGGAAGATGTCGTGGCCGGCGACGCTCGCCGTTCCCGACGTCGGCGGGATGAAGCAGGTCAGGATCTTCATGGCCGTGGTCTTGCCCGCACCGTTGGGCCCGAGCAGGCCGACGACCTCCCCCTTCTCGACGTGGAACGACACCCCGCCCAGGGCCTTCACCTCACCGTAGTACTTGGTCAGGTTTTCCGCCTGGATCATGCCTCCCTCCTGTTCGTGGCCCGAGAACGCGCCCCGTCGCGGCGCCTGGAACGACCGCTAAAGGTCGCACCGCGAAATTAGACGGGGATTAGGAAAGAATTAGAAGTCGCTTAGCCGGCCGGGTGGAAGGTGGGCGCCATCCCGGCGTCGCGGAAAGCCCGGAACCGGGCGCGTGCCGCCGCCAGCCCGGCGGCGTCCTGCGCGGGGGCGAAGTCGATCACCCGGGCGAAGGCCCGCACCTGGTCGGGAGAGGCGTCCCGGGCGAGGACCAGGCACGTGGCGCCGTTGGGGTTTCCCTCCGCCCAGCCCACGGCCACGGGACCCCCCACTGGCTCCCCTCCGGCCCAGAGGTCGTGGGGAACGAAGCCATCCTCCCGGTAGGTCCACAGGAGGTCGTCCAGGTGCCGGGCCTCCTCCTGGGAGTTGACCCACACGTACACCCGCTGGCCCTGCTCGTAGGCGGCCTGCACCTGCCGGCACAGGGCGAGATCGAGCCGGCCGGCCTTCACGTCGTAGAACTCCACCGAGGGCATGGCGCGAATGCTACGCGAGGCCGGCACCGGGAGCCAGCCCCTCCCTCGCCGCGTTCAGCGCCGGCCTCGGGGCAATGAGTAGAGGACCTCCCGGAGGTGCCCGTCCTCACGCAGGAGGACCGGCAGGCTGCGGTGGCCCGGCGGGAGGACCTCCACCACCTCGACCTCGTGGCGGCGCCCGTGGTGGTGGATCCCGTACACGGCGGGGGCCCCGGGGCGGGGGAAGTCCACCCGGAGCGTCGCGGTCTCCGAGCCGATCCGCAGGAACAGGATGCGGCTCTGGGCGTCGGCCGGTCCCATGGCTTCGAGGGAGACCTCGTAGTCCTCGCCGTGCAGGTTCAGGCGGATCCGCCGGGGCACCGCCGGCGGTCCGGCCTGCACCGGCTCACCTTCGGCGTACAGCTCAGGCAGGGGCACGCCGCGGGCATGGGTCCCGGGCCGCGGGAGCCCCCTCGCCGCCTCCGGAAAGAGGGCGGCCGTGAGGCGCTCGTCCTCCGAGGCGTAGGCCGCCGGGTCCAGGTCCTCGACGTCGGGCAGCGCGGGTTCCGGCGGCAGCCGGGTGAACTCCGCCCGGGCCACCAGGTCGCTCCGCACCCCGGGGCTCGGCGGCCCGTACTCGCCCCGCAGGTAGGCCACGGCCCGCCGGTCCAGACGGACGAACGGGGCGCCGGCCGCGGCGTTCTCGGCGGCCTGGCCGCAGACCGCCTGGACGAAGGGCCTCAGCAGCGGAGGGCGCCCGAAGGCCTCCCACACCGCTCGCACCTGCACCCAGGCGGGGTCCAGGAGGTCGCGCCGCCCCCGCATGCCGAGTTCCTCCTGGAGCGCCCGCCGGACCGCTCCGGGCATCTCGCCCCGGAACACGCCGTGGTCCACCCCGTGCACGGCCCGGTACCGGAAGCCCTTCCTCGCCTTGAGCGCCTCGAACCAGGCCGCGGCCTCCTCGAGGCGGTCCAGGTCCAGGCCCGGGTCGTCGACGCTTCCGCGAAGCGCCATCGCCACCGACTCCGTCTGGGGCGGGCTGTAGGACCACGCCAGGGAGGAGATCGTCGTGTCCGCCCCGGCGGCGCCCGCCAGGAACCCCCTCTCGAGGGCAGCGCCGCCGAGAAGGTTCATGTCGTGCAGGTGCAGGCGGAGCGGCTGCGGGTGGTGGGAGGCGTACGCCTCCACCACGGCGGCGAGCTGGACCGGCGTGAGCAGGCCGAAGGGGTCCTGCAGGGCGATGGCGTCGGCCCCGGCGAGCCGGTAGTCGCGGGCCGCGCTCACCAGCAGGTCGCCCGCGTCGGGCGCGTCTCCCCAGGAGAGCACCACGGCGGCGGTCACGTGGAGTCCCTGGTCCTTCGCCAGCTCCACCACTTGGTAGGCACCCTGGAGGTCGAGTCCGGGGTCCGCGATCTTGAGGCGCTCCACGCCCTCGGCCCTGATCCTCTTCAGCAGCGCCCGCAGGGTGCCCGGCGCCGCCGGCCGCATCCCGAAGGCGAGCCGCCCCCGCAGCACGGCCTGCAGGGGTGTGTGGTGGACGGCCCGGCGAATCGCCCGGAGGCGCTCCCAGGGGTTCTCCCCGAGCACCGTGAGCGTCGGCAGGAACGTCGACCCTCCGAAGGCGTCGATGCTCGCGAAGCCGACCCCGTCGAGCAGCGGCAGCACCTCCGAGAGCTCGGCCGAGGTCACGTGGAGGGTGACGAAGTCGCCCACCGCGTCCCGCAGGCTCGTGTCGTGGATCTCGATGGGCCTCTTCATTCGTCCCCTCCCGGCCCGGCGACGCCCCCGGGCAGACCGCCGAGCAGGTAGTGCCCGAACAGGGTCGCGCCGGCCACGAAGAAGGGGTCGAGCGCCTCCACCGGATCCTCGTACCGGAAGCTCTCGATCTTCTGCTCCATGAAGTAGGTGGTGAAGCGCCCCGCCCGGAAGTCGGGGTCCCCGAGGATCTTCTGGTAGAGGGGCACCGTGGTGTGGATCCCCCGGATGACGTACTCGTCGAGCGCGCGCCCCAGCCTCCGCAGGGCCTCGTCCCACGTCCGACCCCAGACGCACAGCTTCGAGATCAGCGGGTCGAAGAAGGGCAGCACCTCGTAGCCGGCGAACACGCAGGAATCCAGCCTCACGCCGACGCCCCCCGGCGACAGGTAGCGGGTGATCCGGCCCGGCGACGGCATGAAGTTGCGGCGCGGGTCCTCGGCGTTGATCCGGCACTCGATGGCGTGCCCGCGGATGACGACGTCCTGCTGCGAGAACGACAGGGGTTCGCCGGCGGCGGAGCGGATCATCTCCTGCACCAGGTCGACCCCCGTCACGAGCTCGGTGACGGTGTGCTCCACCTGGATGCGGGTGTTCATTTCCAGGAAGTAGTACCGGCCGTCCCGGTCCATGAGGAACTCGAGGGTCCCCACCGAGTCGTAGCCCACGGCCTCGCACAGCCGCAGGGCCACCGCGCCCATCTCCTCGCGCGTCCGGGCGTCGAGGGCGAGGGACGGCGCGATCTCGATGAGCTTCTGGTGCCGGCGCTGGATGGAGCAGTCGCGCTCGCCAAGGTGCACCCGGTGGCCGTGCCGGTCGCACGCCACCTGGATCTCGATGTGCTTCGGCTCCTCGACGAACCGCTCCAGGTACACGCGGCCGTCCCCGAAGGCCTTCGACGCCTCGGAGCTCGCGAGCTGCAACGCCGGGGCCAGTTCCCCCGGCTCCCGCAGCACCCGCATGCCCTTCCCCCCGCCGCCGGCCGCGGCCTTGAGCATCACCGGGTAGCCGATGCGCTTTGCCCAGGCCAGGGCCTCGTCCGCGTCCGAGAGCACCGGCGAAGCGGGGACCAGGGGAACCCCGGCCGCCGCCGCGATGCGGCGGGCCTCCACCTTGTCGCCCATGGACTCCATCGCCCGGGTGCGGGGTCCCACGAAGCCGACGCCGGCCTCCTCCAGGGCGCGGGGCAGCCGGGGGTTTTCCGAGAGGAACCCGTAGCCCGGGTGGACCGCGTCCGCCCCGCTTTTCCGGGCAGCCTCCACGATCTGCCCCACGTCCAGGTAGCCGGCCCGGGGTCCGGGCGCCACGAGGATGGCCTCGTCGGCCTTGGCCACGTGCACCGCGTGGGCATCCGCCTCGGTGTAGATCGCGACGGTCTCCACGCCCAGCTCCCGGCACGCCCGGATCACGCGGACGGCGATCTCGCCGCGGTTGGCGATCAGGATCTTCCGGAACATGCCCACTTTCTCCCCAGGCTCCCCGCCCACACGAAGAAAGGGCCGGCCCGGGAGTTCCCGGCTCGGCCCTTCGGACGACGGCTGCACGTGCGTCGGATACGTTCGGTCCTCTCGGGCCCCTAGGCCCTAACGACGCGGATTGTACTCCGGCACCGGAGGCGTTCCAAGACCCTCGGCGGAACCGGGGGCCGGTGGCCGAAACCGCCCGACGCGGTAGAGTGGGCCGACGACCTGCGGAGGAACCCCATGTACAACCGTCGCGACCTCGACGACGCCGAACTGGCCCGGCTCCTCCCCCACGTAATGGGAACGCAGCACCCGGACAACGTGTCCCGGGTGCCCTTCGGAGCCGGTCCCCGGGTGGACCGCAACCTCGAGGAGGAGGAGGTCCTCTACAACGTCACGGTCCTCGGGCTCCCGGAGCTCATGATCGACTACGAGAAGAAGCACGGGGGCTGCACGCCCCTGTGGGACTGGCTCCACAAGTGCCCCACGTGCCTGCAGGAGCGAGTCCTCGGCCGCGACTTCCACGTCACCCCCCGCATCCCCAACCCCGACACCGACCGTGACGACCCCTACTTCTGGCAGAGCCTGGGGATCTTCACCTCGTCGCTCCTCGTCATGCACCGGATGGACCTGCCCTGGATGGCGTTTTCCGAGTTCATCGTGCCCGACGCCTCCTCCGGGGAGACCCTGGCCCGGATCGAGCAGGCCGTCGCGGAGCGCTTCCGCCTCGAGGCGGTCCAGTACCCGCGCTTCGGAGACCGCTCCGCCTTCCCCTTCGAGGGGGACTTCTTCGTCCAGGGGATCCCGCTGATCGAGACCGTTGAGGACCTGCTCTTCCCCGAGCGGATCTGGGACGAACTCGTGCGGGCGCGGCGGCAGCTCACCGGGCGCGACACCTTCGTGCAGCGGAGCTTCATCGCCCGGAGCGACCCGGCCCTGAAGGCCGGCCTGGGGCCCGCGCTCGTCGCCGCGACCGTCGCGCTCCACAGGGGGCGAAGCTACGAGCGGCGCACCGGCATCCGAGTCCCGCAGATCCTGGGCATCGGTTCCGCGCCCTTTCGGGGCGGGCTCGCGCCCACCGCGGAGAGCCTGGACGCCGTGCTGGGCACCTACCCGGGCGCCGCCACCCTGACGGTCCAGTCGGCGTTCCGCTACGACCACGCCGAAGACACGGTGATCACTGCGGCCCGGTCCCTCGAGGAGCGCCTGGCCCGGGGCTGGCTGGACCGAGGCGCGATCCCCCCGGGCCCGGACGACGCCGAGGTCGAGGCGCTGCGGGGGATCGTGGGCCGTTGGAAGCGGGCCTACGAGGCCTCCTACCGCGAGCTCCTGCCCCTGGTCTCCCAGGTGGCGTCTGCGGTGCCGAGCCACCGGGAACGGTACGAGAACGTGGACGTCGCAGGAAGCGCCCGAAGCGTGGCGGGCCTGCCGGCGGTGCGCGCCATCAAGTACGCGGCCTCGTGCTACACCCTGGGTCTTCCGCCCGGCGTGCTCGGCTTCCGGGCCTGGGAGGAGTTCGGCGACGACGAGCGGGCGTTGGTGGAGCGGACGTGCCCCACCCTGCTCGGCTGGGTTCGGGAAGAACTCCGGTTCGAGAACGAGGACAACGCCCGGCGGCTCTCGGAGCGCCACCGGCTACCGCTGCTCGCCCGCGACCGAGAGGCCGCACGCGCGTGGGCAGGCGACGCGGCGGTGGACGCCGCACACGGGGAGGCCTCGGGCCGCGTGCCCGCTCTGCTCGACGACCCCGAGCGCCTCCGCCCGGTTCTGATGGAGGCGGCGCGGATCCGCGGCTTCCTCGGATGAGTTCGGGCGACGCGGGGCGGGGAGACCCTCCGGCCCACGCCGTCACAGTTTGCAGTAGAGCGTCTCGGGCGCCGCGTCGGTGGGGTCCCAGGCCCGCAGGTCGAGCGTCGACCGCACCCCGACCGCATCCAGGTTCTCGGCGAGCCAGCCCTCGGCCCTCGCCCTCCCCAGGTCGCGGAGCCGCACCAGGAACTCCCAGCGGGTGTCGAACTTCGATCGCACCCCGAGCCCCTCGAGCATCTCCTCGGCGGCGATCCGGTGGAAGTAGGTCCGGGCGTACCGGGGATCCCGGATCACACCGGCCTCCACCAGCCGGGTCACCGCGGCGATGGAGCGCATCTCCCGCATCAGGCTCGAGTTGAAGGTGATCTCGTTCACCCGGTCCGCGATGGCATCGGCGGTGCGGGGCAGTTCCCGGCGCACGGTGGGGTTCACCTGGACGACCACGATGTCGGCGGCGGTGCAATGGGACACGAGCGGCTCCAGCACCGGGTTGCCGAGGAACCCCCCGTCCCAGTAGTGCTCGCCGTCCACCTCCACCGCCTGGAATAGCTGGGGCAGGCACGCCGAGGCGAGGAGCACCTCGACGGAAACCTCCCGGCTCGTGAAGATCTTCAGGCGGTTCGTGCGCACGTTGGTGGCGGACACGAAGAGCCGGATGCACTCGCAGCCCCGCAGCCGCCCGAAGTCGATGGCGCTCTCGAGAACGTCCCGCAGCGGGTTGTGGCCGAAGGGGTTGACCTGGTAGGGCGAGAAGAGCCGCGACCACCACTCCACCCAGGCCGCCATGGGGGACCACTCCGCCCACCCCCAGCCCGCGCCGCCGCCGGGCCCGAAGGAGCCGCGTTCGCTGACCGCCCTCCAGAAGCGCTCCAGGGCCCGGCGGGCCTCCTCCCGCCCCCCCTTCTCGTAGCCGTCCGCGAGCACGGCCGCGTTCATCGCACCGGCGCTCGTTCCGCTGATGCCTTCGATCTCGATCCGAGGCTCCGCGAGGAGGCGGTCCAGAACGCCCCAGGTGAAGGCGCCATGGGCCCCGCCTCCCTGGAGAGCCAGGTTCACGGGCTTGGGCGACGAGCGACGTCGGGCCACGGGGCTCCTCCTCTTGCCAGTCCGGCGGGTCGGTCCGGGGGGGGCGCGAGTTGCCCCGGGTGTGACCCGGCCTATAATGCCGCGGGATGGGGGCGGCAGACCACGGCGGAGGAACGGAATGGGACGGTTTCGAGGGGCGATGAGAGCCCTGGCCGCAGTCGGCCTGCTCTCCGGGATCGCGCAGCCCGCGCCCGGGGAGGAACCGCGGGCGACCCCGGCCGTGGAGCCGCAGGCTTTCGACGCCCTGCGCCGGGCCACGGACTACCTCGAGGGCCTCCCGCGCTTCCGGGTGCACGCACGGGTACTCACCGACGTGGTGCAGGAGGACGGCGAGAAGCTCCAGTTCGAATCCTCCACTGAGGTGGCGGTGCGCAGGCCCGACCGGCTCCGCGCCGTGCGCGTGCGCGACGACGGGGAGCGCCGCGAGCTGCGCTACGACGGGGCCGTGGTCACCCTCTTCGACCCAGCCCTTCAGGTGTACGGCCGCGTCCCCGTGAGCGGACCCGTGGACGACGCC
>CAZJSF010000039.1:0-19099 GCA_964548515.1 uncultured Thermodesulfobacteriota bacterium | reverse complement strand
CCGGGGGCCCTCGACTTCGGGGAAGACCCTGGCCGGCCGCAGGGCCCTCTCGCCTCGCCTGTCTTGTGTGGGACTCGGTATGGGACTTTCCGTGGAAACCTGCCAAATCCCACACAAGGTCGTCAAGAGATGGCGAATCTAAAAATCAATGATACCGGTAAGTTGCCGTGCTTGCAGGCTTCCCGAAAACCCTGGACTT
Organism: uncultured Thermodesulfobacteriota bacterium; assembly: GCA_964548515.1. Taxonomy (GTDB): domain Bacteria; phylum Desulfobacterota; class Deferrisomatia; order Deferrisomatales; family JACRMM01; genus CAZGRT01. The sequence goes on along the minus strand of CAZJSF010000039.1, from coordinate 18,900 downwards.
ATGCCTTCGAATCCGTAGGCCGCACGTTCGAGTCGTGCCGGGCGCGCCAGTACGATCAAGGGGTTAGAGCATCTCGCTCTAACCCCTTTGCCGTGGCGGTTCGGACTCCCTGCCACCGCGTCGAGGATGCCCGCGGCTTCACGCCCGGTGTCTCCGCCCCGCGGCCCACCGAGCGGCAAGGACCGGTGGTTTCTATCGCACGTTCTTGGAGGAGAAGACGGCCACCTTGTCTCCCACGAAGTTGACGCGGATGTATGCGGAGTCGACTCCCCAGCGGCAGTTCTTGAAGCCCAGTTTCTCTCCGCACTCCCCGGGGGAGCCCAGAAGACCGGTGACATCCTCGAAGGTCATCCCCACCTTCAGTTTCTCGTAGTTCTCCGCCGTCACCTTGCTGCAACCGCAGAGGGCCAGTGCTCCGACGATCGAGAACAGCGTGAACGTTCGCATCCTGCCTACCATTCCGTACTCCGCAGCGACCCCCGTGTCGGCGTTCCGGCAGGCCAGGGGTGTGGGGGTCTTGAACTCCGGAGACTCTCCCGATCCGCAGGGGCAAGCAAGAATCCGGGGAAGGCGGCTGGGAGTCTGGGAGGTCGGGTTCGCGAACCAGGACGGGTCCGGCCTACTTCATCTTCACCTTCACCTGGGCCGGGTTCACCTGAACCTTGGCTTGGGAGGGATTGGCGTGCACTTTCGCCTGGGAGTGACCTGGTGTCCCGTGCAGGTGCGCCGAGCACGCGGACAGAGCAAAGCCCAACAGGATGGCGGCATACAGGGTCCGACGCATTGAGACCTCCTTGTCTGCTGGAGTGGACCTCCCATGAATCGGCACGGGGGGATTCCCGCATGAGCGGGGGAGCGGGCTTCTGCGCAGCCATTCGCACGTCCGCCGGGCAACGACGTTCGCGGGGACGGCCGCGCCGGCCCAGGCGACCAGCACACCCACGGAGACGAACCGCCTTCCGGAGCCTCTTCGCCGCCCACCCCCCGCCTTCCTGGGCTCCGGGGAAGGAATGTTGACCCCGCGGGGGCGACTTGACCCCCGCACCCGATTGCGGCAGACAGGAACCCAGGTCAGGCGGCGCATCCCCTACTCCCGAGGCCGCACGCATGGGTTACCTCCTCCGGGGAGTCCTGTGGCTGGGCGTCTACCTGGGGTTGGTGGTGACCCCGGTGTTCGTCCTGCTCGTGAGCCCTTCCCCCCCGGGACGGGGCTTCTGGTGGGATTTCGCCATGGGTCTGGGGTTCTCGGCGGCCAGCATGATGGGCGTGATGTTCGTGCTCACCTGCCGGTTCCAGCGCGCCAGTCTGCCCTTCGGCATCGACGTCATCTACTACTTCCACCGGGCGGTGTCCGTGGCCATCGTGGCAGCCCTCGCGGGCCACGCCTGCATCCCGTTCCTCGCGGCGCCGGGGATGGCCGCATGGCTCCAACCGTCGGCCATGCCGTGGCACCTGCGCGCGGGAGTCGCGGCAACGGCAGCCCTCGCGGCCCTGCTCGTCACCTCGTTCTGGCGCCGTCGGCTCCGAATCGACTACGACGTATGGAGGCCTTGGCACGCGGTGTTGGCCGTGGCGGCCGTCACCCTGGCACTGGTGCACATGGAGGGTGCGGGCTACTACGTGGACACCCCGCCGAAACGGTTCCTCTGGGCCTTCATCGGCCTCTGCCTGGTGGGGCTCGTGCTCCACGTCCGCGTCGTCAAGCCCGCGTCGATGTTGCGCCGCCCCTATCGCCTCGAGGAGGTTCGCCCCGAGCACGGGCGGGCCTGGACGCTCGTTCTGCGGCCGGTCGGGCACGATGGCTTCTCGTTCCTGCCGGGGCAGTTCGCGTGGTTGACGCTCGGCCGATCTCCCTTCGCCATGAAGGAGCACCCCTTCTCGATTTCGTCGAGCGCCGAACGCAGGGGCGAGGTGTGGTTCACGATCAAGGAACTCGGGGATTTTACGCGCCTTGTCGGAACGTTCCGCCCCGGCACGGTGGCCTACCTCGACGGCCCATACGGGGCGTTCACCCTGGACCGCCACGACGCGCCGGGGTATGTGTTCATCGCTGGGGGGATCGGCATCGCACCGGTCCTGAGCATGCTGCGGACGCTGGCGGACCGCCGCGACCACCGCCCGTTGCTGCTCATCTACGCCTACGGCTCCTGGGACGAACTCACCGGCCGCGAGGAGTTGGAGCAGCTCAAGGACCGGCTGAACCTTCGGCTGGTGCTCGTGCTGGCATCTCCGCCCCAGAACTGGCCGGGGGAGACGGGCTTCGTCACCCGGGACCTTCTAGCGCGCTATCTGCCGGACCACCGAGGCAGCCGCGAGTATTTCGTGTGCGGGCCGGTGCCCATGACTCGGGCCGTGGAGCGCATCCTGATGCAGGAGCGGGTTCCCCTCGAGAAGATCCACTCGGAACTCTTCGACCTGGTCTGACGGAGCGGACATGCGCGTCTGGCTCGCCCGCCTTCTCGCCCTCGCGACGGCCCTCGCCGTCGGGTTGATCGCCCTTCTCTTCGCGGCCGTCCAGAATCGCTGACGCTGGTGCGAGAACATCTTGCCGATACCCTGCCGCAGGCCCGGCACGCCGCGGCGCCTCGGTTCACGAGCGTGTCTCTGGAAAGGAGGTCCTCGATGGCCCTGAAGATCACATCGCCGGCTTTCGCCGACGGGAGCGAGATCCCGCGAGAGCACACGTGCCAAGGAGCGGACCGCTCTCCTCCCCTGGCCTGGACGGGGGTGCCTCCCGAGGCGAAGAGTCTGGCGCTGGTCGTGGACGACCCCGACGCCCCGGATCCCGCGGCACCGAGGATGACGTGGGTGCACTGGGTTCTCTACAACCTCCCACCGTCGAGCCCGGGGCTGACCGGGGGTGTCAAGGAACTGCCGGGAGGGACGCGGGAGGGGGTCAACGACTGGAAACGCACGGGCTACGGGGGGCCCTGTCCTCCGATCGGGCGGCATCGCTACTTCCACAAACTCTACGCGCTGAGCGAGGTTCTCCCGGATCTGCGCGGCCCGACGAAGGCCCAGTTGGAGCGAGCCATGGAAGGAAAGGTCCTGGCGAAAGCCGAGCTCGTCGGGACCTATCAGAAGCTCCCGTAGCCGGCGGCTTTCACAGCTTGAGGCGGCTGGCCGTTTCTCGGCCCGGGATGACGAGGCGGGTCATCTCCTGACGCCTCAGTTCCTCGGCCGCCGTCATCATTTCGTCCACCGCCCGCTGCAGCGCCTGGGGGAAGCGCTCCATGGCCTGCTCGAGACTCTCCGCATCGATCGGGCAGGAAACGGGAATCGGCCCCGCGGGCGACATCAACTGGGTCTCTCCCGAGAACACCGCGGTCCGGGAAGGGTCCGGGCTGCCGTCCGGCGTCACGGGCGTGAGGCGGCGGATCCATGCCACCTTGAGGTCGGTGAAGGTCTCCTCCCGATACAGGTTGTTCCCATCCACCTCGAGCTCGCGGAGATCCGCGGAAACCTGTTCTGCGCTCATCGTTGCTCTCCCCATGGGCGGCCTTGCCGTCGATCGTGGCGGCGAGTCGAGGCGGGATCCTACCCCATGACCGGCTGGAATTCGACCTCGAGGCGATGGTGGAGCGCTTCGCCATGGGGTGTGCGCCGCTCCGATGGTACGATCGTGCCGAACGGGGGGCACGCGGCGGCCCTCGACCACGACCACTACCACGAGGTCCCGTTGAAATTACTCCTCCGGGGATTCCTTCTCGCCGTTCTCCTCGCTCCAGCGGCTGCGGCTGCAGTGACCGGGGCCATCGAAGAGTCGGTGGTGAGGATCTTCAACCACTCCCAACGGGCGGACTGGTCCGCGCCCTGGAACCTGGGGCCCGCGCAGGAGGAGACCGGGAGCGGGTTCGTCGTAGCCGGCGGACGAGTCATGACGAACGCCCACGTCGTGAGCGATTCGCGGATGTGCGTGCTGTTCCTGCACAACGACCCGGCACCACATCCGGCCCGGGTCTCGGTGATCGGGCACGACTGCGACCTCGCCCTGCTGGAGCCCTTGGAGAAGGGCCTCCTGGACGGAATACCGCCCCTCGAATTCGGGGGGCTGCCGGAACTGCGCTCGACCGTGGAGACTTACGGGTACCCGAGAGGGGGGAAGACCCTTTCCTCCACCCGTGGTGTGGTCTCTCGGATCGAGGTGCAGCCGTACGTGCACTCCGGGCTGGACAGCCACCTGACGGTCCAGACGGACGCGGCCATCAACCCCGGGAACAGCGGCGGTCCGGTCGTACAGGAAGGCCGCGTCGTGGGCGTAGCCTTCCAGGGGTTCTCCCGCCTGGAGAACGTCGGGTTCTTCATCCCGGCGGAGGTCGTCCGCCATTTCCTCGAGGACGCGGCGGACGGCTCCTACGAAGGCTATCCCGAGCTCGGCGTGCTGACCGAGAGCCTGGAGAACCCCGCCGCCCGGCGGGCTGCGGGCCTGGCCGACCGCGAGTCCGGCGTGTCGGTGTTCCTCGTGCTCCCGGAGAGCAGCGCCGACGGAACCCTCCGAGAGGGAGACGTCGTCCTCTCCGTGGAGGGAGCGCCCGTGGCGAACGACGGCACCGTGGAGTTGGAAAGCCTCCGCCTGGAGTTCGGCGTTCTGGCCGACCGCCTCCAGGTCGGGGATACCCTGTCCCTGCAGATCCTCCGCAACGGAACGAGGCTCGACGTCTCCGTGCCACTTCGGTCGTATCGGCCCCACCAGCGATTCGCCAATCGCTACGACCACCTCCCCCGCTACTACGTGTACGCCGGGCTGGTCTTCGTCCCGCTGGACCGCGAGGTGCTGAAGACCTTCGGGCACGGGTGGGCGAGGAAGGCGGGCAAACCGCTCCTCCATGAGTTCTTCTTCCGCTTTCTCGAGGAGCCGCGGAGGATGCTGGACGAACCGGTCGTCTTGATCCGTCGGCTCGACCACGCGGTCAACGCCAATTTCGCATGGCGGCCGCCGCAACTCCTGGAGCGGGTGAACGGCCGGGAGATCCGCCGTCTCGAGGACCTGGCGGAGGCGCTCGACGCGGGCGCGGGCCGCTACGACGTGTTCGAGTTCTCGGGAGCGGGAGGGTTGGACGTTCTCGACCGGAGGGCGGCGAGAGAGGCCCACGAAGGGATCCTGGCGGTATACGGACTCACCGGGGATCGTCGGCTGTGAGGAGGCCCTTCGTCGTTCTGCTGATCTCGCTGGTGCTCGCCGCGGATCCGTCCCACGCGGACACCTCCCTCGAGCCAGCGGTGGTGGAACTGGCCGTCACGTTTCAGGCGTACGACCCTCGCCAGCCGTGGAGCAAGGAAACGCCGGGGGTCCGCAGCGCCTCGGCGGTGGTGGTCGGCGGCGGCCTCCTCCTCACCTCCGCCCAGATGGTGGCCGACGCCACCCTCGTCCGCGTCGGGAAGCACGGCCTGCCGCCCCGCGTGCCGGCAGCGGTCGTCCACGTCGATCTCGACGTCAATCTGGCGCTGATCTCGGTCGGGGACCCCTCCTTCGGCGAGGATCTGGAGCACGTCATCTTGGCGGAGCGGGTCCCCCGGGAGGGCACCGTGCAGTCGGCCCGCTGGAGCAACGGGCGGCTCGAGGTCTCCAACAGCCGGGTGGGACGTCTCGAGGTACGCTCGGGGCCGACCAGCGAGATGGCCCACGCCTTCCTTCGGGTCAAGAGCGACCTGGGCGGAGGCGGCTGGGCGGAACCCGTGTTCGCACAGGGGCGACTCGTCGGCGTTACGGCGTCGCAGGACGAGGAGTTCGCGAACGTGATCCCGGTGGACTTGATCCAGGCCTACCTCGCCCAGCACCGGGAAGGGGTCCGGTACCGGGGATTTCCGCAACTGGGCTTCTCGTGGCAGGCCGCCAGCAACCCGGCCCTGGCCGGCTACCTGGGCCTCGAGGGGCCTCCTCGCGGGGTGATGGTCCTTCAGGTTCCGTGGGGCACGACGGGGTGCGCTGTCTTGAAGCCTCGCGACCTGCTTCTCTCCGTCGCGGGACGTGACATCGATGCCGACGGTTACTTCGAGCATCCCGTCTACGGGCGGCTCCTGCTTCCGCACCTGATCTCCGCAGGCTACGCCGCCGGCGACCGGGTCAGCGCCCGCGTGATCCGGGGCGGCGAGACCAGAGACATCGAACTGACCCTCCGACGCTACCCGGAAGACCTGCGCCTCGTCCCGGGACGCCGCACCGACCGGCCGCCCCCGTACGTGGTAGCCGGCGGCCTGGTCTTTCGAGAACTGGACGGAGACTACCTGGCCGCCTGGGGAAGCGAGTGGCGGGAGCGAGCCGATCCGCGGCTCGTCACCTACTGGGAACTCTGGCGTGATGCCCAGTCGGAGGCTCGTCGACGCGTGATCCTCCTGACGAACGTGCTTCCAGACACGTACAATCTGGGCTACCACGGTCTCGCGAACCTGGTGGTCGAGCGCGTGAACGGCGTCCCGACAACATCGCTGTCGTCCCTGGAGGAGGGCTTCCGGGCACCGGCTGACGGCGTGCACCGGATCCTGTTCGAGCCCAACCCCACCCGGCGGGAAGTCGTTCTCGACGCAGCCGGGTACGAGACGGCCACCAGCCGAATCCTCTCCCGGTACGGCATTCCGGAAGCAACACGCAGGGAGGAAGATCCGCACCCCGAGGAAGAACCCGCCTGCGACCCGGCACCGTGAACTGAGCGCGCCGCCCCCGGTGCGAGGGGCCGAGTGGGGCGCGAAGGGGTAGCCCGTGGTCCGAAACCCGAAGGGCATCGTCTTCGACTTCGGCAACGTCCTGTACCGGGTCGACTACGAGGCGATGGCGCGGCGCCTGGCCGGGGAGCGGGCCTCCTCTTTCCTGGCCGCCTTTGTCGGAGCCCCGGTCCAGATCGCGTACGAGACCGGGCGCCTCGAGCTGCCGGAGGTCCTCCGGCGGCTGCGAGACGTGGGCTTCCCGACGCCGCGACGGCGATTCCTCGACGCATACCTCGCCGTGTTTTCGCCCATCCCGGGAATGCGGGCGCTGGTGGAGCACCTCGCCCGGCACCGGCCGCTCGGGCTCCTTTCGAACACGAGCCGGGTGCATGCACGCGACTTCATCGAGAACACGAGGGAGTTCCGCTGCTTCCGGGCACGGGCGTACAGCTTCGAACTCGGCTGCATGAAGCCGGACCCTCGGACCTACGGGACCATCGCGCACCGCCTCGGTCTGCCCCCGGAAGACCTCGTCTACGTCGACGACGTGGAGCCATACGCGCGAGCGGCCACGGCCGCGGGCATGCTCGGTGTTCCTTTCGTCGACGCCCCGCACCTTGCACGCACCCTCCTCGGGCTGGGCTTCTCGGAACTGGAGGGGTTGGTTGCGTAAGCGGCCACCGGCTTGGACCCCTCCGGGGCCGGCCGCTCCGGGAGAAGGAGATCCCTCCCTGGGTCCGAAGGCCGGCGAGACCCTGGACTGCCTGTGCGGTCACTGGAAGATCTTCCAACTCCGGAGGGGCCACCGTTACTCCACGGACGACCTGCTGACCGCCTGGTTCGCAGCCGACGCACTGTCGAAGGAGGGAAGTGTGCCGGCGACGCAGTTGGACCTCGGCTGCGGTACGGGATCCATCGGCATGCTTCTCCTGTGGCGCTTCCCGAAACTCCGCCTGGTGGGAGTCGAAGCGCAGCGACACAGCGTCGCCCTGGCCCGCCGGAGCGCCAGCTACAACGGGGTTGCGGACCGGGCGGAGATCCGGTGGGGCGACTTCCGCACGCCCGGCCTGCTGGCCGACCGGGAGCGGTTCGACATCGTGACCGCCAGCCCGCCGTACCTCGTGGCGGGGGAAGGGCGCAGGAGCGACCGGCCCCAGCGAGGACCCTGTCGTTTCGAGGATCGCGGAGGCGTCGATGCCTATCTGCAAGAGGCAGCCGCCCATCTCGCTACGGGCGGCCTGGTGGCGTGGGTCCACGCCACGCGATACACGGACGCCAACCTCCGGGCGGCGAGGGCCGCGGGATTTTCCTCGGTGGCTCTGCGGCCCGTGGTGTTTCGCGAGGGGCGAGAGGGCGTGATTACTCTGTTCCGGGCAACGCTGGAGGGTGACGGAAAGGACGAGGCACTGGATCCCCTGGTCGTTCGCCGGACCGATGGGTCCTGGTCTGCCGACTACGAGGCCGTGCGGCGGGCCATGGGCTATCCCGTGTGACCGCCGGGACACCCGGGGTTACGCCGCACCCTATGCTGCCTGACGACGGGAAAGGCTTTTGATTTCACGCCACAGCCGGCGCTTGGCGTCGGGGCCGAACCCGTTGCGGTCCGCCCATGCATCGAACGCAAGGCGCTTCTCCACGATCTGGGGCCGGTAGTCGTTTAGGAACTTCTCGGCAAGGTACATCGTGTATTCCTGCGTCATGGATACACCCTCCCAAGGTCGGACCACTTCTCGAATGGTGAAAGTTCTAACGAGCACATGATAGCGATTCTTTGCTCGCGCGTCAACGGGGAAGCCCCGCAGATCTGCGGGCGGGCCACGGGAGGGTTTGCGGGGCGGGAACGTTCGGGTATCGTTTCTCGCAGCCTGAAGGAGATTCGAGGAGGAGACATGCGGTCCAGGGAAGAAAAGCTGCAGCGCTTGGTGTGCGCGGAACATTGCAGGTTCTTCAAGCCGTGGCGGGAGGAGGACCGCCGGTGCGGAGGTCATCGCTGGCTGCTCGAGAAGGCAAAGGCGGCGGAGGGGATCCTGGACCCGCTGGAGCGGCTTCGAGGTTGCCGGCCGGTTCTCCCGCTGAGGGCCGACGCCCTGCTCCTGCGGACCGTCTGCTCCCGGTGCGAATTCTACCCGGAGGACTGCCGCTACCGTAGCGGAGCATCGACCCGGGAGGGGATTCCCTGCGGCGGAATCGTCGTGATGGACCTACTGCTCGAGCGCGGGCATCTCTCCGCGGCGGAATTGCACGATCCCCCATGGCTGAGAGGCCACCGCGCGGAGGAGTGCTGCTGACGGCCCTCCTCCCCGTGCGCGGGGCCTGCCCTGGCCCGGCCGCCCGGGTCGCCGGGGAAGCTCCCCCTCCCCCTTCCTCCGCACGGAGCGTTCCCTGAGGATGGCCGCGGCGGACACCGTTCGGATCCCCAAGCACCTCAGGATCGACGAAGCCTGGGACGGGCTCTCAGCATTCGAGGCCGTGCGCAGGGCCTTTCCGGAAGTTTCCCCACGGGATGTCTTCCGCAAGGCGAGACTCGGGGAACTCCTGCACAACGATCGCCCCTGCAGCCCACTCCAGGCCCTCCACCGCGGGGATCGCCTCACGGTCGTCCTTCACCGCCCCCCCAGACCCCTCGCCCTGGCTCCCCTACGGGAGGGAGAAGAGGTGGAGACCGCCGCGGGCCCCTTCCGGGTCGTGTGGGAAGACAAGGACCTCCTGGTGGCGGGAAAGCCCGCGGGGTGCGCGAGCCACCCTGCCCTGGGGACGAAGGGGGACACCCTGCTCGAGCGGATACGATCCCATCTCGGGACACAGGCCGGGGATTCCTTCCAACCGGCCCTGGCCAATCGCCTCGACATCCAGACCTCGGGGATCGTGCTCGTCGGGAAGAGCCGCGCGGCCCAGCAGCGACTCGGCCGGAACCTGCAGAAGGGGAACGTGCAGAAGTTCTACGTCACGGTTGCGGGCGGTGCGATCCAGCCGGTGCGAGGGGAGATCCGCCGGCCGCTGGTGCGCCGGCCGGACTCTCGGGACCTGGCCCGCTTCCCCCAGGGACACCCGCGGACCGTGCCGGTTCTCCAGGAGGCCGCCACCCGCTACCGCGTCCTCGAGCGTCTGCCGCAGCCCCTGCGCGCCACGCTGCTCGAAATAGAGCTCCTCACCGGACGAACGCACCAGATTCGGCGTCACCTGGCATTCCTCGGACACCCGGTGGCGGGAGACCGCCGGTACGGAGACCCGGACCTCAACGCCGACCTGGCGTCGGTGGGGGGATTGAACCGCATGTTCCTCCACGCCCACCGCGTCACCCTGCCCCATCCGACCACGGGGCAGGGGATGGAGTTTCGCGCGCCGCTTCCGGAAGATCTCGCGTCGTGTTTGAGATGTCTGGGAGGGAACTGGAACGGCGCAGACGACGGGGAGACAGCGCCTGCGTGAGGAATCTCTCGGCCTCAGTCCTCGCAGGTCTTCCGCACCCAGTCGTCGATGAGCTGCGCTTCTTCTTCCGGGAGATCGACGAACTGGAGCCCGAAGCCCGGCGGCCGGTGGGACTCCGGCTGGTAGCCCCGATTCCACACGACCCGGGCGCGGCAGCGGAAGGTCCGCTGCAGGCCGGGCAGGCCGAATTGGATCTCGTGGATCTCCCCGATCGGTCGCCGCTTCGTCGTCGAGATGAAGAGACCTCCGCGGCTGACGTCCAACGCGTACCCGAAGAAGACCTCGATCCCGCAGATGCAGCGTGCTTCGCGGACGACGACGGGGCTCCTCGGGTGGACCCGACGATCCGGCTGCTTGACCTCTTCGGGGGTGATCTTAGTCGCGCGCATCCAACCGCTTTCGGAACAGGAGGTGGCGCTCGAAATATACGGTTTCGAACGACGGCAGACTAGGGAAGAGCGTCTCCGCCGCGCCCAGGAGCAGGTAGCCCCCTGGAACGAGCGCCTCGCTGAGCCGTCGGTAGGCCGCGGTGCGGGCGGCGGTGTCGAAGTAGATGGCCACGTTCCGACAGAACACGGCGTGGAAGCATCCCCGCGGGGGGTCGTCCGAAATGAGGTTCATGCGGCTGAAGCGCACCCGGGAGCGCACCCGGGGGCGTACCCGGGCGTGCCGGTCGCCAACCGGGTCGAAGAACCGCTCGATCTCGTCCTCCCCCAACCCCCGCCGCAGTTCCTCCCTCGCGTAGACACCTTCGCGAGCTCTCTCGAGCGCCGCCGCGGAGATGTCGGTCGCCCAGACGTCCAGGTCCACCTGCCCCCCTTCCACCTCGTCCCAAAGCGACATGGCGGCGCTGTACGCCTCCTGACCGCTGCTGCACCCCGCACTCCACAGGCGGAGCCGTGTCGGTTCGCCGCTCCCCTGGGAAACCTCCGGGACGACCTTGTAGCGCAGGGCACGAAAAGGGATTCGGTCCCGGAAGAAGCTGGTTTCCCCGGTGACGACAGACTGGACCAGGATCTCCGCGAGATCGGCGTGGTCCTCGAGCAGCGGGGGCAGGTCGCCCCAGCCCCGGCAGCCGAACCGCCGGTACAGCCCCTTGAGTCGGCCGGCAATGAAGTAGTCCTTCCCCGGGCCCAACCGGATCCCGGTCAGGCGGTACACCACGCCGCCGATCCGTTCCAGGGAGTCGGCGTCGGGCGGCGGCGGGTCGTTGTACAGTGCGGCTTCCGTCATGGCACGTTCTCGCGATCACACTCTGGATCGGCTCCGCGAGCGCCGGGCTTGAGGCACTTCTTGCCGGGTTGGACCGGATCGTGCATCCTCGGGGGGCCTTTTTGCGGGAGCGGGAGCATGCGGGTCATCATCGTCGGCGCGGGCGAGGTGGGATTCCATACCGCCGAGCGTCTCTCCCAGGAGGGTCACGACGTCGTCCTCGTGGAGAGCAGCCCCGAGAGACTGCGCGAGGCCGAGGAGCGCCTGAACGTCATGGCCCTCGGCGGGAGCGGAGCCAACGCGGATACGCTGGAAGAGGCGGGTATCCGGGGGTGCCACATCTTCATCGCGGTCACCGACGTCGACGAGGTCAACATGATCGCGTGCCTGCTGGCTCGCGAGTACGGGGTGCCTACGAAGATCGCCCGGGTGAAGTCGCTGGGGTACACATCCCGCGACGCGGTTCTCGACGCCGAGAAACTGGGGATCGAACTCCTCATCAACCCCCTGGAGGCGCTGGCGCACGACCTCACCGCGATCGCGGGACACGCGGCGGCCATCGAGGTCGCGGAGTTCGCGGAAGGCCGGATCTTCTTCGTGGGGTACCCGATCGACGCGGAAAACCCGATCTGCGGCCTGTCGCTGGCGGATCTGCGGGAACTGCGCGCGATGTATCCTTTCGTGGTCGCCGCCATCACCCGAGGGACCAGGACCCTGATTCCCAGGGGAGACCAGGTCATCGAACCCGGCGACCACATCTTCCTCGTCATGAGGAGCACGGACCACCCGAGCGTCCGCTACCTCCTGGGGTTCGACAAGGGAACGGTGCGCCGGGTGTTCGTGCTGGGAGGAGGAGAGGTGGGCTGCCGCGTTGCGGAGCACTTCGAGACCTTGGGCATGCAGGTCTCGGTCGTGGACCCCAGCCGGTCCGTCTGCGAACGACTGGCGGAGAGACTGGGAAGCACGACGGTCCTGAACACGGAGATCACGGACGTGGGTGCGCTCGTGGCGGAGGGTCTCGACAAGACCGACGTGGTGCTCGCCACCACGGAGAATGAAGAATCCAACATCCTGGCCTCCCTGCTCGCCAAGCGCCACGGAGCCCGCAGGGCCCTGTGCGTGGTCAACCGGCCCGCCTACGTCTCCCTCGTTCCGGCGCTGGGGATCGATGCCTGCGTCAGTCCCCGCCTGTCCACGGCCAGTGCCATCCTCAAGTACGTGCGGCGGGGCGGCGTGCTGAGCGTGGCCACCGTGGAGGAGAACCAGGCGGAGGTGATGGAGATGCTCATCACCACGAGCGCCGCCTGGCTGGGAAGGGCCCTCAAGGAGATCACGTTCCCCCAAGGTGCCATCGTCGCCGCGGTGGTGCGAGGCGCGGAGGCATTCATCCCCACGGGGGACACCGTGCTGGAGGCGGGGGACCGAACCGTGGTCTTCGCGTTGCCCGAGGCGGTGGTCAGCGTGGAGAACTTCTTCGGGGCCGGATGAACATCCCCGTTCTCGCCCGGGTCCTCGGGGCCCTCAGCGTGTTCCTGGCCGGGATCCTCCTGCTGCCCTTGGCCTTGTCCGTGGCCGACGACGACGGGGTGTGGCTGGCGATCGCCTCGACCACGGTGTTGGCGGTATTGCTCGGGGTTGCGCTGCTCTTCTCCGCCCGCCGGGCGAAACCCGAACTCACCCACCGGGAGGGGTTCGCCGTGGTGACCCTGGGCTGGGTCCTGTACGGGGTGCTCGGCGGGCTCCCGTACCGGTTCTCGGGGGTCGCTCCCACGCTGGCGGATGCTGTCTTCGAATCCCTCTCCGGCTTCACCACCACCGGGGCGACGATCCTGACGGACATCGAGATCGTGCCGCGGAGCCTTCTCTTCTGGCGCGCCCTGACCCACTGGATGGGCGGCATGGGCATCATCGTGCTCGGACTCGCGATCCTGCCCATGCTCGGGGTCGGCGGCATGCAGTTGTTCCGGGCCGAGGTTCCCGGCCCGACTGCGGACCGCCTCCGGCCGCGCATCCAGGACACCGCCAAGCTCCTGTGGGGCGTCTACGTTGGGCTCACGGGCCTGGAAGCTCTGCTGCTCCTCCTCGGCGGCATGGACTGGTTCGACGCGTTGTGCCACGCGTTCGCGACGCTCGCCACCGGAGGGTTCTCGACCCGCAACGCAAGCGTCGGAGCGTACGGCAGCGCGTACGTGGACGCCGTCGTGACGCTGTTCATGTTCCTGGCGGGAGTCAACTTCGCGCTCCATCACGCCGTCCTGGCCGGCCGCTCCTGGAAGGCCCTGCGAAACGAGGAGCTCCGCTTCTACACGTATCTGACCCTCGGCGCGGTCGCCGTGCTGATGGCGGCCAACGCGACCGGCCCCTACCCCAACGTTCTCCAGAACCTCCGATACAGCTCCTTTCAGGCCGTGTCCATCCTGACCACGACCGGGTTCGGCACCGCGGACTACGAGACCTGGCCCTTCGTCGGACAGGTGCTGCTCGTTCTGCTGATGTTCGTCGGAGGATGCGCCGGGTCGACCGGGGGAGGCATGAAGGTCAGCCGCGTCCTGCTCCTGCTCAAGCACGCGGCCGCCCAGGTGTGGGCGCTGATCCACCCACGGGGGGTGCGGGTGGTCAAGCTGGACAAACGCGCGGTGCCGCCCGGCGTGCTCCAGGGCGTTCTCGGGTTCTTCGCGTTGTACCTTCTCGTCACCGGAGCGGGCTCTCTGGGGATGGCCGCCACCGGCGTGGAACCGGTGACGGCCGTCGCGTCGGTGATCGCCTGTGTCGGAAACATCGGCCCCGGCCTCGGCGACGTCGGCCCCGTGGAGAACTACGCCCACCTTCCCCAGGCGGGGAAGTTCCTGCTGACCTTCTGCATGCTGCTTGGCCGGCTCGAACTCTTCACGGTTCTGGCGCTCTTCTTTCCCAGCACGTGGCGGCGCTGAAGGCGTGGAGATCCTGGTCGTCGCCGCAAACCGCTGCCGGGACCCGGAGCCCGTGATGCCGTTGGGAGCCTGCTTGGTGGCCGAAGCGGCGAGGCTCGCGGGCCACCGGGTCCGATTGCTGGACCTGATGTTCACCTCTCGCCCCGAGGCCAAGCTCCGAAGCACCGTCCGCCGTATGCGCCCGGACGTGGTGGGGCTCTCGCTCCGGAACCTCGACAACGCCGACGCCCGAGACCCGCGCTTCTACGGAACGGAGGCCCGTGCGCTCGTCGACGTCGCCCGGCAGGCCGGCGCCGGGCAGGTAGTGCTGGGCGGGAGCGCCGTGGGCATCGCACCCGAGGCGCTGCTGCGGTTCACCGGGGCCCGCTGGGCCATCGTGGGTCCCGGGGAGAGCGCCTTCCCGGCCTTCTTGCAGTCACTGGAGGAGGGCCGAGACCCAGCACGGCTGCCCGGCGTGGCGGAGTGCCGGCAGGCGCGTTTCTCGGGGCCTCAGCGAGTGGAGGCGACGACCCCGGGCCCGGGTTCCGGACTGGACCGCCGGATCTCCCTCGGGCCGTACCGGCGGCGCCTGGGTGCCGCCCCGATCCAGACCAAGCGCGGCTGCCCGTTCGCCTGTGTCTACTGCACCTACCCCCGCCTCGAGGGAACTGCGTACCGTCTGCGCGATCCGCACGACGTGGCCGAGGAACTGGCCGGCTTGAAGCGGCGGGGAATCCGCCACGTGGAGGTCGTGGACAGCGTCTTCAACGCGCCCCCCGAACATGCGCACTCCGTCTGCGAGGCCGTGGCCAACCGGAAGGCGACGCCGGCGTTGATCTCCCACAACCTGACGCCGGCGGGGCTCGACCCGCCCATGGTGGCGGCGCTCCGCAGCGCAGGGTTCTGCGCCCTCGGAGTGACGGCCGAGAGCGCGGCCGACCCCGTGTTGCGGGGTCTCGGCAAGGGCTTCGGGGCCGACGACGTGTGGCGGGCTGCGGAGGTCCTCCGGCAAAGCGGCATCCCGGTGCTGTGGATCTTCCTCCTCGGAGGGCCCGGGGAGACCCTGGACACTGCGAGGCAGACCCTCCGCTTCGCCCGCGAGGCCCTGGGCCCCGGGGACGCCGCCTTTTTCGGGGTGGGGGTGCGCGTGTACCCAAGCACGGCCCTGGAGGCCATCGCTTCCCGAGATGGGCAGATCCCGGCCGGATCCGAGGACCTTCTGCGACCCGTCTTCTACTTCAGCCCGTCGGTGGAGCGGACGGCCCTCGAAGCGCTGGTGCGGGATGCCGTGAGCTCGGACCGGCGGTTCCTGGCCAGCGGGGCTCCCGGCTGGTCGCTGATACCGATTCTCCGGCGGGTGGCTGGAGCCGTGGGGGCCGCACCCCCGCTGTGGCGGCACGCAGCCCGTATTCGTGCGCTTCTCGGGCTTGGGGGGATCGGCTGATGTCCTTCCAAGCCCGCATCGTCTCCATGGGGACCGCGCTCCCGCCCCTGCGGATCTCCCAGCAGACGGCACACCGCCTGCTGGAAGGGCGCTACAAGGGAGTGCTGCGACCGGGCAGCGTGGAACTCCTCCGCCGGGTCTTCTCTCACCCGAGCGTGACCCGGCGCCACGTGGCCGCCCCGGCGGCGGAGACCGTCTTCGACGAGAACCCCGATGCGCGCGCCGAGCGCTTCGCTCGGGAGGCGGTCGCACTGTCCTCCCAGGCACTGACTTCCGCGCTCGCCGATGCCGGGATCGGCGGAAGCGACCTGGGCGCGCTCGTCGTCAACACCTGCACCGGCTACCTGTGCCCCGGCATCTCGACGTACCTCGTCGAGGCACTCGACCTCCCGCGGGAGCTGAAGGTCTACGACCTGGTCGGCAGCGGGTGCGGCGGGGCCATCCCCAACCTGGAAGTGGCGGCCCGGGCCTGCGAGGGCTCCGGCCGGCCCACGGCCGGCGTCTCCGTGGAGATCAGCACCGCCGCCTTCCGGATGGGCGACGACCCTGGGCTCATCGTGTCCAACGCCCTCTTCGGGGACGGCGCTTCGGCCTGGGTACTGGCGCCCCGAGGACAGGGCCTGCGCCTCCTCGATTCCCGGAGCCACCATGCTCCGGAGCACCGCGAGGACGTCCGATTCGTCTACAGGGACGGGCAGCTCTCCAATCAGATCACTCCCCGTCTGCCGGAGCTTTGTGCCCAAGCCGCACGGACGGTGGTCGGGCGGCTCCTCGGCCCCAGGGGCCTCCGTGTGGCCGACGTCGCGCACTGGGCCGTCCACCCCGGCGGCGAGAGGATCCTGCAAGCCCTCGGGAGAGGCTTGGGGCTCTCCCCGCGGCAACTCGCCGCCTCCCGCGCAGTGCTGGCCCGCTGCGGGAACCTCTCCTCGGCGACGGTCGGCTTCGTGCTCTGCGACCTGATGGCCGCCGGGATCGCTCCTGGAGAACCGTGCGTTGTGTTGAGCTTCGGTGCCGGCCTTTCCGCGCACGCCGTCCTCCTCGAACGGGTGCGGGAAGCCGATTGAGGCCGATGCGGGCGGCGGATCGTCAGGCCCTTGCCGGGCACCGCACCCGAACGGGCCGCTACCTCAGGAGGGAGAACGAGGAAAGGCTGCGGCGCAGCCAGACCCGGTCGGCCAGGGGAACCCGGGCGAAACGCAAGCCGATCCCCTCGGGGTAGACCCCGCTGGCTTCCGCGCGGCGGACGACTTGAGCCGCCGCGGACAAGACGCGGTTCTCGAGACGCACCGTCACGCGGACCCGGTCGCCGGGTTCGAGGTCCCCGGGAGCGCCCACGACGAAGAGGCCGGTCCGGGAGAGGTTGAAGACCGTGCCGTGGACCCGTCGGCCCGAGGGGCTCTCCAACTCGACGGGCGCCGTGACCCGATAGCGCTCCGCGTTCCTCCACCAGTGGAGGCTGGGCGTGTGGAAGAGACGCACCGCCGCGGGGCGGAGCATCCAGAGCGCCGCGAACAAGGCCAGGGCGCTGGAGATGGAAACGGCCCAGCGGGGAATCGGGCCCGGGAACTTGAGCAGGATCCAGTTGTTCCACAGGGTCACCGCCACGAAGCAGAGCGTCGCCCACCATCCCACGGGAGACACCCTCCCCACACCCAGCGCGGCGAGGGCGGCGAACCCCATGACCAGCTTGTTCTGGGGCGCAAGCTTGGCCCAGATGGCTGTCGCCTCCAGCGGCGGGTGGCCGAAAAGGACCATGACCTGAACGGGCAGCGAGAGGGCCACCGCCCACAAGGCCCAGGTTCCGGTCCGGACCCAGGAGGGTTTGCGGGCGAACCCCTTCACGAGCGCTCCCCCTGCACGACCGCCTCGACTTCGGAGGGTTCGAGAAAGGCTCCGTAATAGCTCAAGATCTTGCGGACGTAGCGTTTGGCTTCCCGCGTGGCCGCCTGGTCCAGCCACCGGTCCCCGTAGCGGCCGGCGTGGTAGAGGATGCGGTTGAGGCCGCTGTTGTAGGAGGCGAGCGCAGCCTCGGTCAACAACTGCTCCCAGGCTTCCCCCACCTTCTCGACCCTGCGCCGATTCTCGTCGACCGATAGGCGCTCGCGAAGGTAGGCGAGGTAGTAGGCCCCGCCCCATATGCTCTTCACCGGATCCAGACGCCACTCGTTGCCGCCGTGGATCTTCGCCGGGATCAGCTTTCTCAGCTTTCGCCGCGACAGTTGCTGGATGCCGCGGTAGCGCGGCCAGCCCCGGAAGTGGGGGGCGATGTCGGCCTCCGCCAGGTGGGTGACCTGGGTGAGGCCGATGGCGTTGGCCTTCGAGAGCGCATGGGGGTTGAAGCCGCTCTCCTGGGCGATCAGGGCGACGAGCAGCACGGGATTCAGCCGGTAGTGACGACTCGCCTCGTACACGGTCTCGAGCACCTCGGCAGGAACGCGGAACGGGGAGGTCGTCGCCACGTCCTCCTCCCCAGCGAGGCCCTCCACGGCAGGAAAGGGGTAGCGGGCCGCCAGGGTCGGTCCCGCTGCCGGTGCGTACTCGACCACGATCTCGTGGTCGTCCATCGGGCCGAGACGCAGGTACGGCATCTCCAGCCGGAGGGCCTCCTGGGAGCCCTCGGCGGTCCGGCACTGCTCCACTCGAAACTGGAACTTGGCCGACTCGGTGACCTCGAGACCGTTGTAGAAAACCCGCAGGCGATCTGCGTCCAGGGGTTCCCCCGCCGCGGGGTCGACGACGAGTACGTGCCAGGTGTACGGCTCGTGCACTCGCTGGTAGGTGGGTGAGAAGAGGATGCGAGCCCCGGGTTCGGTGGGCTCTTCCTGCGCGGTGGGACGGGCATGCACGACGGGCCCCTCTCCAGAGGCCGAGCCGTCCACCGCCCCGAGGGGTGTGGTCGGGCCGACACAGCCGGCGACCAGTGCTGCGAGCACCACGCCGAGACAGAACTGCGCCGCGGTCCGGTCCGCTTCGTCCATGAAGCCTCCCCGTCCCTCCTGTGGTCGCTACGTCCGCCCCCGGGCGGCCGTCCCCCCCTCCCCAGAGCGCACCCGTGGCTCTCCCTGGATCGGACGGCCGGGAGAAGAACTTGAGGGAGCCTGCAGGGGCCCCCCTCCGCCCCTACCCAGACCGGCCGTCTTGCGGTATTCTCTAAACTAGAATGGTTCAATCCCGTGTCCGGCGGGACGGGCCCTGGAAAAGCAGAGGAGACACCCATGACAAAGCTTCGGGAGATATCGGAGATCACGGTCTGCGAGACGACGG
>CAZJSF010000038.1:0-19153 GCA_964548515.1 uncultured Thermodesulfobacteriota bacterium | reverse complement strand
CCCCGGCCACCCCGAGTTCGCCGGTGCTCTCGGGGCCGCCTTGGTTGCGGCCGAGCGTGCGAAGTAGGGCCGGTGTCGTGCCGCCCGGCAGGGGAGCCGCCCGATGAGGGAGCCGAAGAGGGAGTTCTGGAGGTGGAAGGAGGAGACCTGGGTCGATCCGGACCGGAACTGGAAGGACGCCCGGGTGATCACCCAGGGAATCGACGTGGGCAGCGTCAGCTCCGAGTCGGTGATCTGCCTCGACGGCGAACTGTACGCGTACAGCACGGTGCGCACCGGGGCCAACTCCCCGGAGTCCGCGCAGAGCGCCATGGGGGGCGTCTTCGAGAAGACCGGCCTCAAATTCGAGGACGTGCACTACACGGTGGGAACCGGGTACGGGAGGGTGAACATCCCCTTCGCCGACAAGGCGGTCACGGAGATCGCGTGCCACGGCCGGGGCGCCAACTACATGGGGGGCCCGAAGGTGAGGACCATCCTCGACATGGGAGGCCAGGACTGCAAGGGCATCCACGTCGACGAACGGGGCAAGGTCACCAATTTCCTCATGAACGACAAGTGCGCCGCGGGCACGGGGCGGGGCATGGAGGTGATCGCGGATCTCCTGGAGGTTCCGATCGAGGAGCTCGGCCAGCGGTCCTTCGACATCGACGAGGAGCCGCCGGCCGTCTCGGACGTGTGCGTGGTCTTCGCCAAGAGCGAGGCCATGGCGCGACTCAAGGACGGGTGGAGCAAGAACAAGGTGATCGCGGCCTACTGCCGCGCCATGGCCGAGCGCGTGGCCGCGCTCCTGAAGCGGATCGGCGTGGAACCCGACTTCTTCGTGACCGGCGGTATATCCAAGAACATCGGGGTGGTCCGGCGGATCGAGCGGATCATCGGCGTCGAAGCCAGGAAGACCGGCTTCGACACCCAGATCGCCGGTGCACTGGGCGCCGCCCTCTTCGCCCACACCCTGTGCCTGAAGGAGAAGCGGTGACTCGTCGCCGCTGACGTCGCGCAGGGCAGAGCGGACCGATGATCGCGAATTACGGGTATGCGGACGCCGAGGGCGAGTTCTACATCACCATCGACACGGGCCGTTGTGCCCGCTGCGAGGAGAAGCCCTGCGTCAAAGCCTGTCCGAGGGGGCTCTTCCGGGAGGAGGAGGACCCGTACGGCGACGTGGTGGTGGCCGTCGACGGGCGGAAGCGCAACAAACTCCGGTACGAGTGCTCCGCGTGCAAGCCGAGCCGGGACCGGCCCGCGCTGCCCTGTGTGGAGGCGTGCCCCTTCGCCGCCGTCACCCACAGCTGGTAGGGCCCACGCGGCGGGGGCCGCCGGGCGCGCCCCTGGACGACCCCTCGGGAACGGCTAGGTTTGGCGGGTCATGGGAGAGCAACGCGCCTTCGATTCCCGGGAACTCACTGCGGCGGGTTGGCGGCGCCGGAGCGTGGCCTCGGAACCCCGCCTGGGCGAGGCCGTGGCGATGTACAGGGACCTGGGCTACGAGGTGCTCCTGGTGCCCCTGCTCCGGGAGTGCGCGGCGGAGGGCGCCGACGGATCCTGCACCGCGTGTTTCGACGCGGACGCGTCCCCCGAGCGCCACCAGGTCATATACACCCGCCCGAGGGAAGGGGCGACGGATGAGGCGGACGATCTTTTCGAGTGACCGGCGCCCGGAGGGCGCCGGGCGGGGGACCGGAGGAGGGGGAGGACCATGAGCGTCGACATTGTCGTTCGCGTGCTCAAGCCGCAGGACATGGACGCCATCGTGGCCATCGACGAGAAGATCACGGGCACGGCCCGGCCCGAGTACTACCGCCACAAACTGGCCGTGGCCGGTCTCCGGGAGGCCCAGATCAATGCCTCTCTGGTGGCGGAGGTGGACGGGGAGGTCGTCGGATTCCTGATGGGCACCCTCTTCTTCGGCGAATTCGGGATCCCGGAGAGCTCCGCGCTGGTCGACACCCTGGGCGTGAGCCCGGCCTTCCAGGACCGGGGGGTCGGGGGGGCGCTCTTCGACCAGTTCCGAGCCAACATGAAGGTGGCCCGGGTGGAGAAGATCTACACCATCGTGGACTGGAAGGACTTCGGGCTGCTCAAGTTCTTCGGGAACATGGGCTTCGGGCCGAGTCAGCGATTGAGCTTGGAGTGCCGGGTGGTGTGACGGGCCGGGCGCGAAGCCGCCCCGCCCGTGCGTCGGTCTTGACCAGGAACAACCCGTTCGATGGAGGTGACACCGTGAGGGAACTGAAGGACGTGGTCTTCGTAAGCGCCGTGCGCACGCCCATGGGGAAGTTCGGCGGCACCCTGAAGGACATGAAGGTCTACGACATCGCCTCCTTCCCCATCCGTGAGGCGCTGCGCCGGGCCAACGTGGCGGGCGAGGAGGTGGATGACGCCGTCATCGGGTCCTGCCGCCAGGCCGGCAACTTCGTGAACCCGGGCCGCACGGCGGCCCTCAAGGGGGGGTGCGGCGCGCAGACGCCGGCCGTCACCATCAACAAGGCGTGCCCCGCCGGGATGAAGGCGGTGAGCCTGGCGACCCAGTTGATCCAGGTCGGCCAGGCGGAGGTCGTCCTGTGCGGGGGCATGGAGAGCATGTCCACCATCCCCCACCTGGTGAAGGGGTACCGCTGGCAGGGCTTCCGGATGGGGCCCGTGACCATCGAGGACGGCTGGACCGACTCCCACGACCCCGTCGCCGACCTCTCCATGGGCCTCACCGCGGAGAACCTCGTGGACAAGTACCGGCTCACCCGGACCGAACTGGACGAGTTCGCGGCCCGGAGCCACCAACGGGCCGAGGCGGCGCAGAAGAACGGGTGGTTCGACGCCGAGATCACCCCGGTGGTCATCCCCGGCGACCGCAAGACCCCCGAGGTGGTGTTCGACAAGGACGAGTCGATCCGCTACGGCGCGAGCGCGGACCAGATGGCCAAACTCCCCGGCGCCTTCAAGAAGGACGGGCTCGTGACGGCGGGGAACGCGTGCGGGCTGACCGACGGGGCGGCCTTCCTCGTGGCCATGACCCGGGAGCAGGCGAAGGCCCGGGGCGTGGCCCCCCTCTTCTCCGTGGTGGACTACACGCAGACGGCTGTTGACGGCAAGGTCATGGGCGAGGGGCCGGGGGTGGCGATCCCGCGGGCTCTGGAGCGCGCCGGCCTGAAGCTCTCGGACATGGACCTCATCGAGGTCAACGAGGCGTTCGCGGCACAGGTTCTCGCCAACGAGCGCATGCTCGGCTGGGACCGCGACCGGGTCAACGTCCACGGAGGGGCCATCGCCCTGGGGCATCCAACGGGCTGCTCGGGGGCGCGCATCCTCGTGACCCTGTACCACGCCCTGAAGGGGAACGACAAAGAGATGGGGGTCGCCTCCATCTGCGGCGGCGGCGGCTCCACCATGGCCATGATCATCAAGCGTGAAGCGTGACACGTGACGGGTAACCCGTGACGCGTCACCCGTCACTTCCGACGGAAGGGAGGAAACATGGTTGATCTGAAAGGGAAAGTCGCCATCGTTACCGGGGGCACCCGGGGGATCGGGGCGGAGATCGTGCGGATGCTGGCCCGGTGCGGGGCCGACGTGGCCCTGAACTACCGCAAGAGCGCCACCGAGGCCGAGGCCATGGTGAAGGAACTCGAGTCGTTGGGGCGCCGCGCCCTGGCCGTGCAGGCCGACGTGGCGAGCTTCGACGACGCCCAGCGGATGGTCGAAGAGGTCGTGAAGAAGCTCGGGGGGCTCCACATCCTCGTCACCAACGCCGGGATGAATTGGGACGGCGTGGTATGGAAGATGACCGAGGAGCAGTTCGACCGGGTCATCGACGTGGACCTGAAGGGCACCTTCAACTACCTGCGGGCGGCCTCCGCCGTGTTCAAGGCGCAGGGCTACGGCCGGTTCCTCGCGATCACGTCGATCAACGGCCTTCGCGGGAAGTTCGGGCAGACGAACTATTCCGCGGCCAAGGCCGGTGTGATCGGGCTCACCAAGGCGGCCGCCAAGGACCTGGGCAAGTTCGGGGTGACCTGCAACTCGGTGGCCCCGGGGTTCATCCTCACCGAGATGGGCGAGAGCATGCCCGCGGAATTCCGCCAGGCGGCCATCGACGAGTCGGCCGTGAAGCGGGCCGGGTTGCCCGAGGACGTGGCGTGGCTGGTCGCCTTCCTCGCCTCCGAGTGCGGGCGTCACATCACGGGCGAGGTCATCAAGGTGGACGGGGGACAGTACATTTAGCGTTCAGCGAACAGCTGTCAGCTCTCAGCGACCAGTCGTCGGTGCCTTTGGCCGACCGCTGACGGCTGACTGCTGACCGCTGCCGAGCGAAGGGAGGCGAGATGAGCGACTACCAGTTCCTGAAGACGTGGGACGCGGACGGCGCCGCGTGGATCAGCATCAACCGGCCGCCGCTCAACGTCCTGGACATCCCGACCATGGAGGAGCTCGACGCGGCCCTGCGTGCGGTGAAGGCGCGGGAGCTCGAGGTCCGCGCGGTCGTCATCACGGCCGAGGGGGAGAAGGCGTTCTCCGCGGGCGTGGACGTGGCCGACCACACCGAGGACAAGGTCGGGCGGATGATCGAGGTGTTCCACTCGATCTTCCACGCCATCAACGGCCTCGAGGTTCCGGTGGTCGGCGCCGTGAAGGGAGGAGCCCTGGGCGGGGGCTGCGAACTCGCCATCGCCTGCGACATGATCGTGGCAGCGGACAACCTCAAGATCGGGCAGCCGGAGATCAAGGTCGGGGTCTTCCCGCCGGTGGCCGCCGTGTTGCTGCCCTACCTGGTGCCGGAGAAGCGGGCCTTCGAACTGCTCTGCGGGGGCGAGGTGATCCGCGCCCAGGAGGCGCTCGCCCTGGGGCTCGTGAACCGGGTGGTTCCCCTCGCAGCCTTCGACGAGGAGTTCGGGAAGTTCCTGCGAATCTTCACGACCTTGTCCGGCCCGGTGCTGCGGGCGACGAAGAAGGCGATCCGCGCGGCCCGGGGCCAGGCCTTCCCCCAGGCCCTGGCGCGGGTCGAACGCATCTACCTCGACGAGCTCATGACCACGGAGGATGCCCACGAGGGGCTTTCCGCCTTCCTCGCCAAGCGCGCGCCCCAGTGGAAGAACCGTTAGGGTGAAGGTCTCGGAGCCCGGGCGGGGCTCCGGCGAGCGAGCCGATGGTCATCGACTTCCACGTCCACCTGGCGGCCCGGGAGCACCTCAACCCGACGCCGGCAGCCTTCTGCGACAGCTTCTGGTCGGGACGCGGCGACTGGGACGCCCTCCTGAGCGCCGAGGGGTTCGACGCGTACCTGGAGGCGGAGGGGGTGGACTACGCGGTGGGGCTGCCCGAGCTCAGCCCCCTGGTCACGGGCGTGACCACCAACGAGTACGTTCGGGAGCGCTTCGGCAGTTCGAAGCGGCTGCTTCTGTTCGCGAACCTGAACCCATGGCTCACGCCGCGCCTGGACCGGGAGATCGAGCGCCTGGCGGGGCAGGGGTTCCGCGGGGTCAAGCTCTACCCGACGTACCAGCACTACTACCCCAACGAGGCGAGGCTGTACCCGCTCTACGCCTCGTGCCAGGACCTGGGGCTGCCGGTCATGGTCCACACCGGGTCCAGCGTCTTCCGGGGGGCGAAGATCAAGTACGGCGACCCGGTCCTCCTGGACGACGTCGCGGCGGACTTCCCGGACCTCGTCCTCCTCATGGTCCACGGGGGGCGGGGCCTGTGGTACGACGCGGCGGAGTTCCTCGCCCAACTCCACCCGAACCTGTACCTGGAGGTGTCGGGGCTGCCGCCCAGGAACCTGCTCTCGTACTTCCCGAACCTGGAGCGCATCCACCGCAAGGTGGTCTTCGGGAGCGACTGGCCCGGCAACCCCGGCATCCGGGGGAACGTGGAGGCCATCCGCGCCCTCCCCCTGAGCGCCGAGGCGAAGGGCGCCATCCTCGGGGGAAACGCGGCGCGGCTGCTGGGGTTGGACGCCGGGGAGCAGGCCCCGTGAGGGCGGCCGTGGTGGTTGTCGACATGCTCGTCGACAACCTGCAGACGGGCCGGCACGGGGCGATGGAACGCGAGGGGCTGGCCCTGGTGCCCGCACTCCGGGAGTTGCTGGCCGGGAGCCGTCTCCGGGGTGCGCCCGTCGTCTACGCCAACGACTCGTTCCTGGAGGGCGACGCCCTCTTCCGCGGGCGGATGGCGCCCCACGCCCTGCGGGGCACCCCGGGCGCCCGGGTCATAGACGAGATCGCCCCCGAGCCCGGCGACCTCGTACTGCCCAAGCGGCGGTTCTCCGCCTTCTACAAGACCGACCTCGACCAGACGCTGCGTACCTGGGGCGTGGACACGGTCGCGGTGTGCGGCATCACGACGCCGTTCTGCGTCCTCGCGACGGCTCTCGACGCGGTGGCCCAGGACTTCCGGGCCGTGATCCTGGAGGACGCGACCGCCGCCCACAAGCCCGAGGTGCACCGGTCGTGCCTCGACCTCTACCGGAAGAACCCGCTGTGGCCGCTGCTGCGGGTGGAGGACTGCGCGACCTTCCTGGGCGCCGTGGACGCGGGGTCCTCGCCGTGAGCTTCGGTGCAGCGTACGTGCTGGCGTGGTCGCCGGTCGTGCTGGTCCTGCTGCTCGCGGTGGTCTTCCGCCGCCCCGCGCTTGACCTCTCCGTGGCCGGCCTGGGGTTCACCTTCGCGCTGTGCGCCACGGCCTTCCGGACGCCGACCGGCGTCCTCCTGGCCGCGGCCCTGGACGGCATCCTGACGACGCTGCCGCTCCTGCTCGTGATCGTGGCGGGGATCGCGCTCTCGGTGGTTTGCCTCGCCAAGGGCAGTCTTCAGCGCATCGTCCACTGGTACGAGGGGCGGGTGGCGGGGGAGTGGCACCGGACGGCCCTGCTCACCCTGGGGCTGGGGAACTTCATGGAGGGAGCCGGAGTGATCGCCGAACCGGTGCTCGCCCCCATGCTCCGCGCCTCGGGGTTGTCTCCGGCGGCGTCCGCCGCCCTTTCCATCGTCGGGTACGCCGGGCTCATGACCCTGGCCCTGGCCGGCATCATCGTGACCGTGCTGGCCAACGTCACCGGCCTGCCGGCCCTGGAACTGGGGCTGCGGGTGGCGGCCCTCTCGGTGCTGCCGACCGTCCTCCTGTCGCTCTCCGTGCCGTGGTTCGCGGGGGGGCGGCGCGACGTGGCGGTGCGTGCCGCGCTCTTCGCCGCGGCGGGCCTCGCGGCCGGGTTCGCCGCCTGGGCCACGGTGCTCTGGGTCGGCGTGCCGGTGTCGGCGATGTTCGGAGGGTTGGCCGTCGTCGCGCTGCTGATCGTGTGGGGACGCCGGGGATTGCACGTCGAGCCCTCGATCCTGAAGGACTTCGCGCCCTTCGCCGTCATCATCGTCGGCCTCTCCGCCGTGAACCTGGCCCCAGGTCTCCGGGCGGCCGCCCGGGAGACCCTGTCGGCCACCCTGTCGGTGGTCCCCATCCACCGGGTCACCCTGCGCCCGCTCTTCGACGCCTACACCTACCTGTTCGCGGCGCTCTGCGTGACGCTCCTCCTCTTCCGATTCGAGGCGGGAGAGCGTGCGCGTCTCCTCGCCGGCAGCGTCCGCAAGGCGTGGCGTCCCGTCCTCGCCATGGCGCTCTTCGGGGCCATGGGGCAGATGATCGCCTACTCCGGCTATGCTCCGGGTTTCGGGGAGGTGGACGAGGGGCGGAACCTGGCGTGGGTGCTGGCCCAGGGCACGTACCGCTACACCGGGTCCCTGTACCCGGTGTTCGCTCCGCTCCTGGGCTGGGTGGGGACGTTCCTCACGGGGTACGGAGTGGCGAGCATCATGCTGTTCGGGAAGTTCCAGGTGGTCGCGGCCGGCCTCCTCGGGACCTCTCCGGAGTCCCTGGCGGCAGCCCTGGCCATCGGCGCGAGCGTGGGAAGCGTGTCGAGCCCGTTCAAGATCGCCATTGCCACGCCCCTCTGCGATGCGGTGGGACAGGAGGGCGCCATCCTCCGCAAGACGGTGCCCCTGGGCCTGGCCGTGAGCCTGGCCGTTGGGCTTTGGGTGCTGGCGGGGGGATAGGCGGAAGCGACGGGGACAGGATGCCAGGATGGGCAGGATGAGGCGGGTTTGGTCGTCTTTCCCCCGGCCGTTCGATCCTGTTCATCCTGCCATCCTGTCGAAGGGCGTCTTTCCACATCTGACCGGAAGACCGGAAAGGAGGATGCAATGGCGGTGAAGAAGATTCAGACCTGGCAGATGGTGAGAGCCTCCAACCCCAAGACCGGGGAGACGGGGGTGCTGGAGCGGACCGAGATCGACGCCCCGGCCCTGGGGCCCGGGGACGTGCTGGTGGAGGTGGCGGGCTGCGGGGTGTGCCACACCGACCTCTCCTACTTCTACGACGGGGTTCCGACCGTGACCAAGCCGCCCCTCAGCCTGGGGCACGAGATCAGCGGCACCGTGGTGGAAGGACCGAAGGACTGGGTCGGCAAGGAGGTGATCGTCCCGGCGGTGATGCCCTGCAACGCCTGCCCCATTTGCGAGGCCGGCCGCGGCAACCGTTGCCTTTCCCAGAAGATGCCCGGGTCGAGCCTGGCCATCTACGGGGGGTTCTCGAGCCACATCGCCG
Organism: uncultured Thermodesulfobacteriota bacterium; assembly: GCA_964548515.1. Classification (GTDB taxonomy): domain Bacteria; phylum Desulfobacterota; class Deferrisomatia; order Deferrisomatales; family JACRMM01; genus CAZGRT01. The sequence goes on along the minus strand of CAZJSF010000038.1, from coordinate 10,564 downwards.
TGCCCTTCGCGGACCTTTGTGTCGTGGACCGGCGCGACGTGCCGCTCTCCCACCTCGCGGTGATCGCCGACGCGGTGACCACCCCGTACCAGGCGGCCATGCGGGCCGGCCTGAAACCGGGCGACCGGGTCGTGGTGATCGGCGCCTGCGGCGGAGTGGGCATCTACATGACCCAGATGGCCAAGGCGCTGGGGGCGCAGGCCGTGATCGGCGTCGACATCGACGAGGAGAAGCTCTCCCGAGCCCTGGGGTACGGCGCCGACGCCACCATCAACTCCCGCGGCAGGAGTCCCAAGGAGGTGCAGGAGGCGTTCCGGGCCATCTGCAAGGAAAAGGGCGTGCCCCACAACTGGGGGTGGAAGATCTTCGAGGTGTCGGGCTCCAAGCCGGGCCAGGAGACCGCGCTCCAACTCCTGTCCTTCGTGGGCAAGCTCGTGGTGGTCGGGTACACCATGGCCACCACCGAGTACATGCTCTCCAAGTTGATGGCCTTCGACGCCGAGATGATCGGAACCTGGGGGTGCCTGCCCGAGTACTACCCCGAGGTGCTCAAGCTCGTGCAGGCGGGCAAGGTGCAGGTGGAGCCCTTCATCGAGACGCGCCCCATGTCCGCCATCCGCGAGACCTTCGCCGCCATCCACGACCGCAAGGTGGAGAAGCGCGTGATCCTGGAGCCGGATTTCTGACCGGCGATCAGCGGTCAGCCCTCGGCGATCGGCTGGTTCCAGACCCGGCTGGCAGCTGAGCGCCGACCGCCGAGAGCCCACCTTCTTCGATACCGAAACCGGAAAGGAGACCCCATGAGCTTGGACTGGCTGCCCCGCGACGACCACCTGAAGGACCACGGCCTGATGAAGGGCGAGTACTGGGGCACCGAGGCCCCGTGCACGGTGTACGAGAAGCGTCCCCTGACCGATCCCCAGGGCAAGGAGGTGCCCGGCCTGTACGTGGCGTGGATCCGCCTGAACAACCCCAAGCAGTACAATTCCTACACCACCGAGATGGTCAAGGGCGTGATCGCCGCCTTCAGGGCCGCGTCCGGCGACCGGTCGGTGGTGGCCGTGGTCTTCACCGGCACCGGGGACAAGGCCTTCTGCACCGGCGGGAACACGGTCGAGTACTCGCAGTACTATTCCAAGCGCCCCAACGAGTACGGCGAGTACATGGACCTGTTCAACCTGATGGTGGACTCGATCCTGGACTGCAAGAAGCCGGTGGTCTGCCGGGTAAACGGCATGCGGGTCGCCGGCGGCCAGGAGATCGGCATGGCGGCGGATATCGCGATCTCCTCGGACCTGGCGGTCTACGGCCAGGCCGGCCCCAAGCACGGTTCCGCGCCGGTGGGCGGAGCGACCGACTTCCTCCCGTGGTTCCTCACCATGGAGGACGCGATGTGGAACTGCGTCTCCTGCGAGACCTGGTCGGCTTACAAGATGAAGGCCAAGAACCTCATCTCCAAGGCGGTGCCGGTGCTCAAGAAGGACGGCCAGTGGGTGCGCAACCCCCTGGTGGTCACGGACGCCTACGTGAAGGATGGCGAGATCGTCTACGGCGAGTTCAAGACCGGCGCGGACGCCGCCGCCGGGAAGGAGCTCATGGCCCAATGCACCACCGACTTCGCCCTCGTCGACAAGGCAGTCGGCGAGGTCGTGTGGCGCTTCGCCAACCTGTTCCCGGGGTGCCTGCAGATGTCCATCGACTCGATCCGGGCCAAGAAGAAGTTCTTCTGGGACCAGGCCAAGCTCCCCAACCGGCACTGGCTGGCGGCCAACATGATGGGTGAAGCCTTCCTCGGCTTCACCGCGTTCTCCACGAAGAAACTCACCGGCGAGGACGTGATCGACTTCGTCAAGTACCGGCAGCTGACGGCAGAGGGTAGACTCTTGGACGAGACCTTCTTCGAGGAAGTCCTCGGAAAGCCGAAGGGCTGATCCGTCTGCTCCGAGGCGATCCCCCGTGCGGGAGGCCGGCCGGGCCGGCCTCCCGCCGCTTCTCGCTTCGTTGCGCGGTGCGGCTCGAGGGCCGCGGGGGGCGCTTGGGGCCCGCTGCGGGATGGGAGGAAGACGATGGCGCGGATTCGATTGGGACGGTTGGCGGGATGTCTCGCCGCCGCCCTGCTCGGCGGATGTCACGCACGCTACGCCGGGCCGGAACTCCCGGTGGTGCCGATGGTCGACCTCCAACGCTACGCCGGCGTCTGGTACGAAATCGCCCGCTACCCCCACCGTTTCCAGGAGGGCTGCTACGGGAGCAGGGCCACCTACACGTTGCGGGACGACGGCCGCATCGGCGTTCTCAACGAGTGCCGGCAGGGGGGCCCCGACGGCCCGCTGCGCACCGCCGACGGGGTGGCGAAGGTGGTGGACCCCGTCACGAACGCCAAGCTCAAGGTGAGCTTCTTCTGGCCCTTCTACGGGGACTACTGGGTGATCGGCCTGGGTCCGGAATACGAGTACGCGGTGGTCGGGCACCCCTCTCGGCGGTACCTCTGGATCCTCAGCCGCACCCCGGACCTGCCTGCGGCGACCTACGAGGCGATCCTGGCCCGCCTGCGTTCCGTGGGGTACGACACGCAGCGCCTGATTCGAGCGGACTCCCCGGCGCCGTGAGCGGGCCTGCTCAAGGCGTGGAAGGACCCAACCGGTAGATCCCCCCTCCGGCGAAGTCGAGCAGGTACACCTCTCCGTCCGGGCCCTGGCCGAACGAGGACAGGCGCAGCCCGCTCTCGGCGAGCACCCGCGGGGTTCCCCCCGGCGGCAGCCCCCAGACCGTGCCGGTGCAGAAGTCCCCGTACAGGTACGTCCCGGCGAGTGCGGGGATCGCGCTCCCGCGGTAGACGTAGCCCCCGGTGATCGAACATCCCTCCGCGTGGGAGTACTCCGCCACGGGGTCTGTGAGCCCGGTCGCGTCGCATCCGGGCGTCGGGAAGCAGTGGGCCCCCTCCCGGACGCTCCAGCCGTAGTTCCCGCCGCGGCGGACCACGTCCACCTCCTCCCATTCGCCCTGTCCCACGTCCCCGCACCACAGTTCCCCCGTGGCCGCGTCGAAGCTCCAGCGCCAGGGGTTCCGAAATCCCCAGGCGAAGATCTCGGAGCGTCCTCCCCCCCCGGCGAAGGGGTTGTCGGGCGGGATCGCGTAGGGGATTCCCCCGTCCACGTCGAGCCGCAGGAAGGCGCCGAGCAGCGTGCCGGTGTCCTGGCCGTTGCCCAGTGGATCGCCCCCGGAGCCGCCGTCTCCCAGGCCGAGGTAGAGATACCCGTCCGGCCCGAAGGCGATCTGGCCCCCGTTGTGGTTGGTGAAGGGCTGGTCGACCGCCAGCACGATCTCCTCCGTCGACGGATCCAGGGTGGCGCCGCCGTCCGGGGAGCGGAAGCGGGAGACCCGGGAGACGAGCGCGACCCCCGAGCCCGGACCCGGTGCCGTGTAGGACAGGAACACCTCGCCGTTCTCGCCGAAGGCGGGGTGGAAGGCGAACCCGAGGAGCCCGGCCTCGCCCGGTCCCGCCTCGACGCGGTCCGCGATGTCGACGAAGACGTCGGCGTTCGTCGTTCCGGGGTCCTCGGGGAAGGCCCGTACGACGCCGGCCTTCTCCACGGCGAACCAGCGCGACCCTGAGGCCGTGGGTTCGGGCACGAGGGCCACCGGGGACGAGAAGGCGAGCCCGGCAAAGACCCGCTCCACGCGCACGGCGACCGGACCCGGCGCGGGATCGGAAACCGGCGCCGGATCGCTTCCCCCGCTGCCTCCGCAGCCGCCGAGGGCGGCGGCGAGAAGGACCGCGCTCGTCGCGGCGATGCCCCGAGCCCTCACGGCGTGTTCCCTCAACCGACCCAGGCGCACAGCCTGGCCAGGCCCCCCGGGACGTCGCGGCCCAGATGCGCTCGCAACACCCTCCGCCCCCGTCCGATGAGCGCCCGCCGGTCGCCCGCGGCCTGGGCGGCCTCCAGGGTGCCGAAGGTCACCGAGGCCTGCTCCCCCCCCGGCTCGTCGGGGATGCCGACGTCCCGGGGCGGGTCGGCGGTGAGTTGCAGGAACAGGCCCCGTCCCGCGTCCCCCTTGTGCAGCTGCCCGGTCGAATGCAGGAACCGGGGCCCGTACCCCGCGGTCGTGGCCAGCCCCGTCCGCGCGCGCAACGCCACTCGAAGCGCGGTCAGGGCGCGGTCGGTCTCGGGAGACGGGGGCAGGTACGCCTGGACCGCCACGTACCCGCCTGCCTCGGCGCGGTCCAGGAACGTCCCGAGCGCCTCCCGCGGCCCGCGGCCCGCGGCGTCGCCGTCCCCGCTCACCCCCTCCGAGGCCATCGCCGGCGCTTCCTCGGGCAGGCTGCCCTGGGCGCGGTAGGCGGCCAGGGTCTCCCTGGCCGCGACCTTGGCCGCCTCCACGTCCGGCTGGTCGAAGGGATGGACACCCATGCGCCACCCTGCCACCGCCGTCGCCATCTCCCACAGGAAGAACTGGGCGCCCAGGTCCTCCGCATCCCGCAGTTCGATCCGAACCACGGGGTGGCCCGCCCCCTCCAGCGCGCTCAGGGCTTCGTCTCGGGATCCGTCTCCCGCGAGCGTCACGTTCACGAAGACCCGGTCGTCCCCGTACACCTCCGGAGGGCCGAGGGGCTCGCCGACTACGGGCAGGATCCCGGTGCCGTCCTTTCCCGTGCTCTCGGCGATCAACTGTTCGACCCAGTCGCCGAAGCTCGTCAGGCCGTCGGAGAGGACGAAGGTCGCCTTGTCCCGGCCGCGGCGCGCCAGTTCCCCGAGGGCCGCACCGACGCGGGCGGCGTGGTTGTCGCCGTCCACGACGCAGTTGCACGCTTCGGCGTTCTCCACGGCCTCGAGCGCGCGACCGAGGAGGAGGTCGAGATCGACGCCGAGCAGGGCCGCCGGCACGAGCCCGAAGCAGGACAGCGCCGAGTACCGGCCCCCGATGGCGGGGTCGTTGAGGAAGGTGCGCCGGAAACCCAGTCGCCGGGCGGTGGCTGCGAGCCCGCTCCCCGGGTCCGTGATCGCGGCGAAGTGCCGCCCCGCCTCCTCCCGGCCGAGCGCCTCCAAGGCGCGGCCGTAGAAGAAGTTGAGGAAGGAGTTGGTCTCCACCGTTCCCCCCGACTTGGTGGAGACGACGAAGAGGGTCCGGCGAAGATCGAGGCTGTCGGCCCACGCGAGCACCGCGGACGGATCCGTGCTGTCGAGCACCCCCAGGTCCAGCCCGCCCGGGGCCACTCCGAAGGTCTTGCGGAAGACCTCGGGGGCCAGGCTCGAGCCCCCCATGCCGAGGAGAAGGGCGTGGGTGAAGCCCTCCGCGGCGAGACGCTCCGCGAAGCCCCGGAACTCGGGGACGAGGGCCTGCATTTCCGGGACGATGGAGAGCCACCCGAGGCGGTTGGAGATCTCCCGGGGGTCGGGACGCCACACGGTGTGGTCCCTGGCCCAGATTCGGGCCACGACGCGATCGGCCTTGAGGTCTCGAAGGGCGCGGTCCACGCTCGCCCGGCCGTCCCCGAGTTTCAGCACCACCGGACTCCGGTGGGCCGCCAGCCGTTCGCGCTTCTCCCGGATGCTCGCCAGGAGCGACTCGAACGCCTTCGCGAAGGACGCGAGCCCCTCTTCCTGCAGGCGCCGGGTGAGAGCATCCAGGTCGAGGCCCAGGGCCCCGGCGGCAGCCAGTCGGGCGCGGGACGCCTCCACGTCCTCGTCGATCGTGCGGGACACGCGCCCGTGGTCGAGAAACGCCTGCAGCGTCGCCGGGGGGAGGGTGTTCACCGTGTCCGGGCCGATGAGGTTGTCCACGTACAGGGTGTCGGAGAAGGCGGGGTTCTTGGTTCCGGTGCTCGCCCAGAGGAGGCGCTGCACCCGGGCGCCGGCCCGGGCCAGCCGTTCCCAGCGCGGACCGTGGAAGATCTCGCGGAACCTCGCGTAGGCGACCTTGGCGTTGTCGTTGGCCAGGCATCCGCACAGGTCGGATCGTCCCCGGCGCTCGAGTTCGGGGTCGGCGGCCGTGTCGAGTCGGCTGACGAAGAAGGAGGCCACCGAGGCAACGCTCTCCGCCCTGCCGCCGGCGCCGATGCGCCGCTCGAGCCCCCTCAGGTACGCTTCCGCCACCGCCTCGTAGCCGGACACGGAGAAGATCAGCGTGACGTTCACGTTGATCCCCTCGGCGACGAGCGTCTCGATGGCAGGGAGGCCGGCGGCCGTGGCCGGCACCTTGATCATCACGTTGGGCTGGGCCAGGGTGCCGAAGAGGCGCCGGGCCTCCGCCACGGTGCCCGAGGTGTCGTGGGCCAGCGACGGGCTCACCTCGATGCTCACGTAACCGTCGGTGCCCCCGGTCTCGTCGTGGACGCGGCGCAGGTCGTGCGCGGCCCGCCGGATGTCCTCGAGGGCCAGATCCTCGTAGATGTCCTCCACCGTGAGCCTGCGGCGCACCAGGCGCTCCAGGGGCGCGTCGTAGTCGGCGCTGCCCGCGATGGCCTTCTCGAAGATGGCCGGATTCGAGGTGACTCCCCGCACCCCCTGGGCAACCAGTTCGCGCAGTTCTCCGGACTCGAGAAACGCCCTCCGGATGTAGTCCACCCAGACCGCCTGGCCCAGGTCGGCCAGTTCGTGGAGTCTCGTCATCTGTCTTCTCCCGCGGCGGCCGAACCGCCGTTTCATCCCTCCGCCAGGGCCGTGCGGACCTTTATCTCCCCGGTCAGGGTGCGGTGGACGGGGCAGTGCCCCGCGATTTCCTGGAGGCGCGCCACCTGCTCGGCGGTCAGGTCCCCTTCGAGCGACAGCGTCAGGTGGATGACGTCGACCCGCGCTTCCGGGTCGCTGGCGCAGTCGCGACAGTCGCGCGCGTGGATCTTGTCGTGCTCGAGCCGCGTGGTCACCCCGACCAGGGGCCAACCCTTCCGCCGAGCGTAGAGTTGCAGCGTCATGGCCGTGCAGGCGCCCAGTGCCCCGAGCAGAAGTTCGTACGGGTTGGGACCCGCGTCCTCGCCCACGCCCTCCGGTTCGTCGGCCACGAACCGGTGCCGCCCCGCGGTGATCTCCACCTTGAGGCCACCGGCGCTCTTCGCCGTCACGCTCATGGAGGCTCCTTTCTCGGGAGGGGCGGCGGCGGGCCGCCACCCCGGGAACTCATCGGGACTCGGCAGCCCCGGGCGCCCGGATCAGGGCCAGGACCGCCGGGAGGATGCGGCGGACGATCTCCCGCACGCCCTCTTCGTTGGGGTGGATGCCGTCCTCCTGGTTCCGCTCCGGGACACCGGCCACTCCGTCCAGGAAGAACGGGTACAGCGGGACCCCTTCGGCCTGTGCAACGCGCGGGTACACGGCGTCGAACTGGTTTGCGTAGTCGGCCCCCAGGTTCAGGGGGGCCCGCATGCCGGCCAAGAGGACCCTCACCCCGCGCCGCTGCAGGAGGTCCACGACGGCCCGCAGGTTCTCCTCCACCGCCCCTGGGTCGAGACCCCGCAGAGCGTCGTTCGCTCCCAGTTCGACGATGGCCACGTCGGGCGCCTCCGTGAGAGACCACGGCAGCCGTGCCCGGCCTGCCGCCGAGGTGTCCCCCGAGACGCCGGCGTTCACGACCGAGGCGTCGATGCCGTGGGCGCGGAGCTCCCTCTCGAGCACCGCGGGGAAGGACGCATCGGCCGCCAGACCGTACCCGGCGGTCAGACTGGTCCCGAGGGCGAGGACCCGCACAGGCCGGGAGGCGGCCTCGGCGGACCCGAAGCCGTTTACAAGCAGCAGGGCGAGTGCGATGCTGAGCCCTCTGCCCACCTGCCGGCGGCGGGTGGGGGCGAGGCGCGTCGTGGGTGAGGGAGACGGTCCCATGCTCGATCCGTTGGTGCAGCTTCTCGACGTACGCTTGACGTTAACCGGAGGCGGCGGGGCGGTCAATGTGCTGCGCGGGGTGGACCTGCGGGTGGAGCGGGGGGAGTCCGTCAGCATCATGGGGCCCTCCGGGGCCGGAAAGACCAGCCTCCTCATGGTGATCGCCGGGCTCGAGCGCCACAGCGGAGGCGACGTGCGAGTGGCCGGGATCGACCTGGCGGAACTCGACGAGGAGGGGTTGGCCCGGTACCGGCGGCGTCACGTCGGCATCGTATTCCAGTCGTTTCACCTCGTCGCCACCATGAACGCCTTGGAGAACGTGGCCCTGCCGCTGGAGTTCGGGGGGCGGGCCGACGCCCGGGAGCGGGCGGCCGAAGCCCTCGAAGCGGTGGGGCTGACGCACCGACTCCTTCACTACCCCCACGAGCTGTCCGGCGGCGAGCAGCAGCGCGCAGCCGTCGCCCGGGCCTTCGTCGCCCGCCCGGCCCTTCTGCTGGCCGACGAACCCACCGGAAACCTCGATCGGGGGACGGGAGCCCGAATTCTAGATCTCCTGTTCCAGTTGCGGGAGGAGAGCGGCACGAGCCTCGTGCTCGTGACCCACGACCCGGAACTGGCGGCCCGTTGTGGGCGCCGTCTGGTCATGGCGGACGGGCGGCTCGACGGCTCGGCGGCCGGAGGGCCCTCGTGAACCCTGCCGCCGGGCTCCGGTTGAGTTGCGCCATCGCGGCCCGGGAGATGCGTGGCGGGCCGAGGGGTTTCGGTGTGTTTCTCGCCAGCTTGTTCCTCGGGGTGTTCGCGGTGGCGGCCGTGGGGTCCTTCGCGGCTGCGGCCAGGTCGGGGCTGCTCGCCGACGCCCGTGCCCTGCTCGGGGGGGACGTGGAGCTGACCCTGTCCCACCGGCCGCTGCCGGAGGATCAGAGGGCCTGGTTGGAGTCCCAGGGGGCGGTGTCCGCCGTCCTGGAAACGAGGGTCATGGCAGCCAGCGGCGCAGGGGGGCGGCGGCCCCTGCTCGCCGAGCTCAAAGCCGTCGACCCGTCCTACCCGCTGGTCGGCCGGATCGACCTGCGGGGGGCTCGTTCTCTCGCCGAGGCGTTGGAGGTGCGAGAAGGCATGGCGGGGGCCGTGGCGGAGGATGCGCTGCTGCAGCGCCTGGGGCTTTCCCTGGGGGACATCATCGCGGTTGGTGGGGGGCGGTACGAGGTACGTGCGGTCGTGCTCCGAGAACCGGACCGTTCGATGCGGCTGTTCACCCTGGGTCCGCGACTCCTCGTCTCCCGAGGCAGCCTGGACGCGACCGGGCTGCTGGTGCCCGGAAGCCTCGTGCGGTACTCCTACCGTCTGCGCTTCGGCCTGCCCAAGGATCGCGAGGCCCTGGCTTCCTGGGTCGAGGGCCTCCACCGGCGCTTCCCCACGGCCGGCTGGCGAGTCGCGACCTGGGATCGCGCCGCTCCCCGCTTGAGGTACTTCCTGGACCGGATGGCGACCAACCTGACCCTGGTCGGGCTCGCGGCGCTCCTCGTCGGGGGACTGGGCGTCGCGGGAGCGGTGAGGGGGTATCTCACCGGCAAGCTTCCCCACATCGCGGTCATGAAGTGCGTGGGCGGCCAGGGCAGGGTGGTCGCCGGCGCCTACCTCGTCCAGATCCTGGCCCTCGGGAGCGCCGCGTCGGTGGCCGGTCTGGCTCTCGGCGCAGCGGTTCCGTCGGGCGTGGCCGCGGTGCTCGGGCCGAACTCGCCCGTTCCCCTGAGGCCGGGTCTTTCGTTGGGGGCGCTGTGGCCCGCTGCGGTCTTCGGGCTTCTGGTCGCACTGGCCTTCTCGGTGGGGTCGCTCGACGGAGCCTCCCGCGTTCCTCCCTCGATGCTCTTCCGCACGAGGAGCGGCACGTTGGTCTCCCCGGGGTGGCGTTCCCGCGCCGTGGCGCTCTTCTCGGTGGCGGGCCTCGTGGCCGTGGCCGCGGTCGCCACGGGTGATCCCCGGTTGACCCTCTGGTCGGCGGCAGGGGCCGGCGCGTGCTTCGTCCTGTTCCGGGGTCTCGCCGGCGGCCTCGTCCTGGCGGCCCGCCGCTTGTCTCGCCCCCGGAACCCGAGAGTCCGTCTGGCGCTCGGGAGCATCGGCCGCCCCGGGGGGCCGGCCCGGACGATGGTGTTCTCCGTGGGGCTGGGCCTCACCGCCCTGGTCGCTGTGGCGGTGGTCCAGGCCAACCTGTCATCTCTGGTGGAGGGCACCCTCCCCGAGGAGGCTCCTTCCTTCTTCGCCGTGGAGATCCTGCCCGAGCAGGCCGGTGAATTCGAGGCAGTCGCACGGAACGTGCCGGGGGTGCTGCGCGTCGACCGGGTTCCAACGCTGCGGGGGCGGATCGTGCGCATCGCCGGGGTGCCCGTGGCGGAAGCCGGCGTGCGGCCCGAGGTCTCCTGGGCCGTCCGGGGCGACCGTTTCCTCACCCACTCGGGCGTCCCCCCGGAGGGCAGCAGGGTCTCGAGGGGGACGTGGTGGCCCGCGGACTACTCCGGCCCTCCCCTGATCTCCCTCGCTGCGGACATCGCGGAGGGATTCGGGGTGGACGTGGGCGACACCCTCACCCTCAACGTGCTGGGCCGTGAGATCACGGCGACCATCGCCAACCTGCGCGAGGTGGAGTGGTCGACGCTGGCGCTCAACTTCGCCGTGGTGTTCGCTCCGGGCGTGCTCGAGGGCGCGCCCCACACCGAACTGGCGGCGATCTACGCCGCAGCGGAGGCCGACGCGGC
>CAZJSF010000037.1:10595-19176 GCA_964548515.1 uncultured Thermodesulfobacteriota bacterium | reverse complement strand
CCCCTGCCTGAGTTCGTCGCGCTCCCTCTCGAGGCGTGCCAGGGTTCGCCGCTCCTGGGCACTCGGTTCGGGCGGCTCGATCCGCAGCGGCATCCCGTACATCAGGACCGCGGCCCGCAGACCCGGATCGGCCCCGAGGCGCTCGCGGACGGGCCCGGCGATCCGCTCGTCGTACTCCCTGCGCGAGCAGGTCTCGGCGTCGGCGACCCAGAGGCGGAGAAGGTTCTCCTCGGGGATGGAACGCCGCTCCAGGTAGTAGGCGGCCAGGTCCATGCTCCCCCGGGCGTTCCGGTTGGCCACCACCAGCACCTGGGAGGGCTCCAGGGCGGGGGCGCGGCCCGCGAGGAGAACCCCGACGAGGGCGGCACCCAGCAGAGGTCCCACGAGCCGGGGCGGCGGGGGGCTCCGCCTTTGGTCGACGGCGACGGAAGCCGCCGCGCGGGGAGGTCGGACGCGGCCCTTCACGCCCTGGACACGAAGTGGCCGTCTCGGGTGTCCACGCGGATGCGCTCCCCGGAGGTGAGGTAGGGGGGCACCATGACCCGGAGTCCGGTCTCGCACACCGCCTCCTTGGGTTGGGCCTGGGCCGTCGCCCCCTTGACCACCGGAGGCGTCTCGACCACGGTGAGCTCCACCACCTGGGGGGGATCGACGCTCACCACCCGGCCCTCGTAGAGCCCCAGGACCACCTCGGTGCCGTCCAGGAGATACCCCTGAACCCCCTCGAAGACCTCCGGGCCCACCTCGAACTGCTCGTAGCTCTCGAGGTCCATGAACACCCCGGAGTCCCCGGAGGTGTACAGGTACTGCCCCTTCCGGCGCTCGAAGTCGGCCTCCTCCACCTTGTCCCCGCCGCGGAAGCCCTTGTCGAGGACCTGGTCGGTGAGGAGGTTCCGGTAGCGCACCTTCACCAGGAGGTGCGCGCCCCGGGCCGAGGGCGCGTGCTGCTGCACCTCGAGGATGCGGCAGGGGGAACCGTCGACGAGGATGACCATCGAGCGCTTGAGATCCGACGCCTGAACCATGCGACCTCCTCCGGGGGCAGCCCTCTTCGGCGTCCCGCTCGAGCGGGCCGGAGGGGCGGTGAAGCGACCGCGCGATCTTACGCCGGGGCCGCGGCTCCGTCCAAGGCCCGGCCCTCGGCCGGGGGTGGCGCGCTGCCACGACCGGCCTCCCGCGGCCGGGCGGACCGGGCGGTCACGCCCCGTGCGCGTCGAGGTATCGGCGGACCTCGACCTTCCGGCGGGTGTTCTCCGAACTCATGTAGCGCACGGTTCCGAAGATCGGCCGCTCCGGGCCCCAGGCCCGGTCGTAGCGGCCCAGGCACCAGAAGATGCCGCTCAGGGAATTGGGGTCGCGGCCGTCCAGGGCGTAGCGGTCGTTGAGCTCGAGCATGGCAATCAGCGCGTCCCGGGGGCTCGGCGCCCACTCCAGGATCTTCTTCCCCCACAGCATCCGAAGGTAGTTGTGCATCCGCCCCTCGGTCAGGAGCTGCCGCTGGGCCGCGTTCCAGAGGGGGTCGTGGGTGCCGGCGGCGCGGAGGTCCGCGAGCACGTACCGGTGGGGCCTCCGGTCCCGTGCGTGCTTCTCCAGGGTCCGCAGGGCCCAGCCGGGCAGGGCCTCGTACCGGTCCCACCGGGCGGCGTGCGCGCACCCGTTGAAGCCGAGCTCCCGCCACGTGACCAACTGGTCCAGGAAGGCCTCGGCCGACTCCCCCACGCCCCACCAGCCGGCCCGCTTCCCGGACGCGGGGGCGCCCGAGAGGTCCCCCGCCCAGCCCTCCCGGGCCATCACCGCCGCGAACACCTCGTGGGCCGAGAGGTGCCCGAAGTGGAGGTAGGGGGAGAGCCCGCTGGTGGCATCCCGGTCCGGGTGATTGCGGTCCTCGGCGTACCGGGCCAGGCGTTGATCCACGAAGTCCGTCAGGCGCCGCCGGCCCTCCGCCTCCCCGCCTCGTATCGGCGCCGGCCCCACGCCGTGGTCCAGGGGGAGCCGGGACAGGGCCTCGGGGTCGCCCTCGAGGAGCGGGGCCGGGGCGGCGGGCCAGCGGCGTCCGACCTCCTCCGGCAGCCGGGCCACACCGGGCAGGTCCTGGAGGGGGTCGGAAGCCGGCAGCGACAGGTGGTGCGGGAGGCTCCTCTGGAGGAAGCGCCGGAAGTCGAAGGCCCGGGCGAAGGCACGGTCCGCAGCCCGCAGCGGCAGCAGGCCGTTCGCGTCCACGGCCTCCAGGAGCACCGGGAGCCTGCTTCCGGCCGCGGCCACCATGCGCGGCAGGAAGAAGGCCGGGAAGTCGTCGGCCACCACGAGGCAGGCCCGCTCGCCGAGGGCCTCGAGCAATCCCTTGCCCGCGCCGGGCTCGGGCTCCACGTAGGGGTGGTAGGCCACACCGGCCGCGCGGCACCGCGCCAGGTTGTCCGACATCCCGTCCAGCACGAAGCGGTGGAGGCGGTCGCTGGCGTAGGGGTAGTCGCACCGAAGCGGCTCCAGGACCAGGAGGGGCCTCCGGAGCTCCCGAGACCACCGTGCGGCCCGCTCGAGGGCCAGGTTCCAGGAGGTGCGGCGGAACGAGGTCATCCAGTAGAGGACGAAGGCCCCCGAAGGCCGGACCGCCGCGGCGTTGACCCGGCGCACGCGCAGTGCCGGCACCCCCCCGGCGCCGTCGCTCAACTCCGCCTCCCGGGCCAGAGCCGGGCCAGGACCGCCCGGGGCACGTGCCGGTAGAGCTCGGCGAGGTACTTCACCTCGTTGGCCTTCTTGGCCAGGGCGGCGGCGGACCCGGTGACGCCCGCCCCGTAGAGCACGCCGACCCCGTCGAAATCGCCGAACCCGATCATCTCCCCGACGGGCCGGTAGCGGGAGGGCCGCATGGGGCGCAGGGCCTCGTCGCGCACCAGGTTCTCGGCGACGACCTCGCCGTGGTAGACCGCCCTCTGGGCGCTGCCCAGGTTGGCGAACTCGTCCCGGCTGTCCACGGTGGCGAAATCTCCGGCGGCGAAGACGTCCGGGTGCTCGACGCTCTGGAGGTAGCGGTTCACCAGGAAGGGCGCGCCCGCCTCGATCCCCTCGGCCTCCACCCGGCGGACCCCGCTGCACCAGACCACGAGATCCGCGGCCACGCGCTCCCCCGACTCGAGCACCACGCCGCCTTCCTCCACCCTCCGGACCCCCACCCCCAGCCGCAGCCCGATCTCGTGCCGGGCGAGGTAGCCGGCGACGTACCGGCGCTCCGCCTCCCGGCACTGGGAGCGCGCCATCACGGCGTCGCTCTTCTCCACCACCGTGACCTCGCACGCGGCGGGCGGCGCCACCTGCCGGAGCATGGCGGCCACCTCCAGGCCCTCGATCCCGGCGCCGCACACCACGGCCCGGCGGCGCGGGCCGCCCGGCGTCCCGATCCCCAGCTCGGCGACGCGGGCGGCGCAGCGCTCGGCGGCCTCGAAGGTCTGGAGGGATTCGGTGTGGCGCTGCGCCCCCTCCACCCCCAGGTAGGTCGTCCTCCCGCCCAGCGCGATCACGAGCCGGTGGTAGGGGTGCTCGGCGCGCCGGCCGAGGGCGACCCGCCGCCGGAAGTCCACGCCCACGACCTCGTCCTGGACGAACTCCCCGCCCGAGGCCGCGACCAGGGCGTCCAGGGGAAGCCGCAGCCCCAGGTTCCGTCCCTGGATCACGGCCCGCTCGTGGAACCGGGTCTTGATCGTGTGGGCGGGGCCCGCGTCCAGGAGTCGGACGGCGTGGCGCCGCGGGTCGAGCCGGCCCGAGAGGGCCCGCAGGCAGGCCAGTCCGGCGTAGCCGCCCCCCAGGATCAGCAGGTTCCGCCGCGTCACCGGGGGATCCCCACGCCCCAGACCTCCCGCAGGGCGAGGCGCGCCGCGTGGTGGCCGCACATGCCGTGGACCCCTCCCCCGGGAGGCGTGGAGGCGGAGCACAGGTACCAGCCCGGAACCCCCGTGGCGTAGGGCCTGGGCCCCAGGGTCGGGCGGGCGAAGGTCTGGCGCAGGTCCTGGACGCCGCCGCTGATGTCGCCCCCCACGTTGTTCGCGTTGTGCGCCTCCAGGGCGGCGGGGCCCAGGGTGCTGCGGGCCAGGACGCAGTCGCGAAACCCCGGGGCGAACCGCTCGAGCTGCGCCTCGACCGCGGCCGTCCGATCGCCCTCCCAGCGGCTGGGCACGTGGCAGTACGCCCACGCCACGTGCTTCCCCGCGGGCGCGCGGTCGGGGTCGAAGAGGGAAGGCTGGACGACGATCACGTAGGGGGTATCGGACACCCTTCCCTCCCAGAGCCCGCGCTCCCCGGCAGCGATCTCCTCCATGGTGCCGCCGAGGTGCAGCGTCCCGGCCCGACGGCACGGCTCCGCCTCCCAGGGGATCGGGTCCGAGAGGGCCCAGTCGATCTTGAACACGCCGGGGCCGTGGCGGAACCGCCGGAAGGCACGCCGGGCCCGCGCGGGGAGGCGCTCCCCCGCGATCCCCAGGAGCTGGCCGGGGCTCACGTCGAAGAGCACGGCCGAGGCCTCCGGCAGGTCGGCCGGAGAGCCCACGCGGACGCCGGTCTCCACCGAACCGCCCAGGGAGCGCAGGCACGCCGCCAGCGCGTCGGCGATGGATCGGGACCCGCCCCGCGCCAGGGGCCAGCCGACCGCGCTCCCGGAGGCCCCCAGGAGCAGGCCGAACGATGCCGTGGGAGCTCGTTCCAGGGGCAGGCAGCCGTGGGCCGCCATTCCGGTCCAGAGGGCCCGGGCCCTGCGGCCCCGGAAGCGCGCGGCGGCCAGGCCCGTCGCCGAGCGCAGCGCCAGGAGCCCGAACCGGGCGTGGAGGAGGGGGTGGGGCGGAAGACCGACGGGTGGGCTCAGCACGTTGTCCACGACGTCGCCCCAGCGCTGGACGAAAGGGGCCAGGAGCCGGCGGTAGGCCGGGCCGTCCTCCCCGAGCCCCTCGGCCGTCTCCGCCAGGTCTCGCGTCACGACGGCCGCCTCGCCTCCGTCCAGGGGGTGCGCCAGGGGGACCTCCGGATGCACCCACTCGAGCCCGAAGCCCTGGAGACCCATGGCGCGGAACGCCGGGGACGACAGGCCCATCGGGTGCGCCGCGGAACACACGTCGTGGAGGAAGCCCGGCAGCGTGAGCGCCTCGGACCGGCACCCGCCTCCGATGGCGGCCTCGGCCTCGAGGACCAGCACGGCCAACCCCTCCCGGGCCAGGGTCACCGCCGCCGCGAGCCCGTTGGGCCCCGCCCCGACGACCACGGCGTCCCACCGCCCCGCGCGGCGCGGGCGGGCGGTGGCTCCGGTCACGCTCCCCGCCTCCCCCGGGAGAACGCCTTGCGGAGCAGGGCGCCCCCCGCGGCGATCCCGGTGCGGGCGGCGGCGTTCAGCCACACGTTGGAGGCGGCCTTCCAGTTGACGTCGGCGTCCAGGCGCGTCTTGGTCGACTGGACGCGCACCGGCACGCCGAGGCGCCGCCCCAGGGCTTCTAGGGTGGCGGACCAGAAGCGCTCCTGCTCCGCGTGCCCGAAGAACCGGAACCCGATCTCGTAGAGGGGGTCGCCGGTCCGCCCGAGCGACTGCACCTGCGCCACCGTGCACCCGTCCTCCTCGAGGGCGCCGAAGGTGATCCAGCCGGCCTGGAGGTGCCCCGCCAGGGTCGCGAAGGTGAAGGACCGCGCCCCGCAGTGCACCACCCGGACCCCCGTCGCCAGGGGCACGCCCCCCGGCATGCGGACGTCGATGGCGCCCACGGCGCCGGGCACGACCCCTTCGGGAGGCAGGTGCAGGCGGTTGCCCTCGGGCCACAGTTCGCCCAGCGACGACTTCAGCAGGGTCGCGACATCCTCCGGGCTCCGCGCCGCGCCGCTCAGGCGCGCCCGGTAGACCTTGTGCCAGAGTTGGCCGAAGCCCTGGAGGGGCCCGCACACCCTGCGCCCGTCGACGTTGAGGGCGTGGGACCCCGGGAGGTGGGCCCGCCCCAGGGCGCCGGCCCACTCCTGCGCCGAGCACGGATCGCGGCACGCCTCCCCATCGGGGCCCTCGGAAGCGCCCCCCGCCACCGCGGCCTCCTCCGCCCGGTAGGCGGGCAGGGCGGCGGCCAGGCCCAGTTCCCGGATCACCGTCCGGCACCGCTCGCCGAGGCCCACGCACCGGACCTCCTGCCCGTCCCGAACCGCCCAGGCCCACAACCGGACCAGAAGCGTCAGCCCCGCGCCGTCGATGGAGTCGACGGCTCCCAGATCCACGACGAGGAGCCGGGGGGAACGAGCACGGGCCAGGGTCTGGGCGTCGAGCAGGGCCGTGTCCGCCCCGGCGTCGAGCCGCCCGGACAGGACGACCGCCACCGCCTCGGGGCCGGATTCGCGCAACTGGAACGAGAACTCCGCCATCGCTTCGCCTCCTGCTCGGTCCGGTGTCGGTACGCCCGGCAATCTACCGCCGCGAACCGGATCCGCCAACTTTCGCCAGCCCCACTTGAGCCGGCTTCCGATTCGGCTATACTGCCGCCCCCGGGGGCTGATCCCCGAAGACGCGAAGGAGGCCTTAATGAGACGGTGGGTGCTGTTGTTTGTCGTCGCCTCGCTCGCAGCGGGCTGCGGGGTGTCCAAGCAGATCGTCGCCGAGAAGGACGCGGCCCTCGAGGCTTGCCGGAAGGAGCTGAGCGACTGCCAGGGTCAGCTCGCGGCCGCCCAGAACGACACGGCCCGGCTGCACGGCGAACTCTCCGCGGCGCGGGGGGCCGCGGCCCGGGCGGAGCAGGCGCGGGCCGGCTGCGAGGAGAACCTCCAGGCGCTGCGCACGGACGCGGACGCGGCCAAGAAGGCTGCGGAAGCGGCCAGGCGGGAGGCCGAGGCGCTCAAGCAGCAGGAGGGCGAACTGTGCGGGCGGCTCCGCAAGGAGATCGAGGCGAAGACCGTGGAGATCGAGAACCTCAAGGGGAAGCTTTCGGTGCGGGTGGTGGACGAGATCCTCTTCGCCTCGGGGGACGCGGACATCCTGCCCGGGGGGAAGGCCGTGCTCGACAAGGTGGCGGAGGTCCTCGCGGGCGGCACGGAGCGGATCCGCGTGGAGGGGCACACCGACGAGGTTCCCATCGGGCCGACCCTGAAGGGCAAGTGGTTCTCCAACTGGGAGCTCTCGGCGGCGCGCGCCGGCAGCGTGGTCCGCTACTTCCAGTACGGCCGGAACATCGACCCGGCCCGCATGGAGGCGGTCGGGGTCTCGGCGTATCGACCGGTCGCGCCCAACGACACCCCGGAGGGGCGCCAGAAGAACCGGCGGGTGGAGATCATTCTCACCGCCGCCCGCTAGCCGGGGAACAGGACGTTCGGACGACGGGCCCGGCGCTGCCGGGCCCGTCTGTTTGGGCGGAGGTTCGACGATGGAGGTCCTGCGGGTCACCGACGTCTGGAAGGACTACGCCGAGGCGGGTGGAGCCCCGTGCGCCGCCCTGCGCGGCACCACCTTTGGCGTCGAGGCCGGGCAGGTCGTGGCGCTCCACGGGCGGAGCGGCTCGGGCAAGACGACCCTGCTGAACCTCCTCGCCGGGCTCGACCGGCCGACCCGGGGCAAGGTGGAGGTGGAGGGGCAGGACCTCGCCACCCTCGGCGAGAAGGGCCGGACCCGCCTGCGCCGGGCGCGGCTCGGGTTCGTGTTCCAGTTCTTCAACCTCCTGCCGACCCTCACGGCCCTCGAGAACGTCCTGCTGTCCCTCGAACTCCTGGGCCGGCCCGACCCGGGGCCGGCTCGGGCCGCTCTCGGCGCCGTGGGGCTCGAGGGAAAGGGGTCGCGCTTCCCCCACGAGCTCTCGGGCGGCGAGCAGCAGCGGGTCGCCATCGCCCGGGCGCTGGTGAAGCGTCCGGCGGTCATCCTGGCCGACGAACCCACCGGGAACCTGGACACCCGCACCGGCGACGAGATCCTGGACCTCCTGGCGGGCCAGTGCAGGGAAACCGGCGCCACGCTCCTCATGGCGACCCACAGCCCCAGGACCTCCCGCGTGGCCGACCGGGTGCTCCGGATGGTGGACGGCACCGTCGTAGAGTCGGAGATCGGTGAGGGCGGGTGAGCATCGTCGCCCGGGCATTCCTCCGCCACCTCCCGAGACGGCGCGCGCTCACCGCCCTGCAGTTGTCCGGCATCGCCATCGGCGTCGCGGCCGCCGTGGGCATGTCGCTCTCCGCCCGCGCGGCCCTGTCGAGCTTTTCCCGCGCCGTGGACTTCCTGCGGGGCGTTTCCACGCACGCGCTGACCCGGGCCGCCGGGCCTCTGGACGAGATGGCGCTGCCCCGCCTGATGCGCGATCCGGCCGTCGAGGCCTTTTCCCCCGTGCTCGACCGCCGTGTGGCCCTGGCCGACGGGGAGATCGTGCGCCTCCTGGGGGTCGACCCCTTCCTGGACCGCGACTTCCGTCCCCGGGTGGCACCGCCGGAGGGCGTCGCCCTGGACTTCCTCCTGGAGGAACGGGCGGTGCTGGCGGACGCGGACCTGGTCGCCCGGGTGGGTCTCGAGCCGAACGGAGACCTGGAGACGGGGCGGGGCCCGCTGCGCGTCCTCGGGACCTTCCCGAACCCCTCCGGGGAGCCGCTGCTGCTCATG
>CAZJSF010000037.1:0-10585 GCA_964548515.1 uncultured Thermodesulfobacteriota bacterium | reverse complement strand
CCACGCCCAGGAGTTCCTCGGCCTGCGCGGCCGCCTGGACCGGGTCGACCTGGTCCTGCGGGACCCCGAGGAGTTCCGGCGCCGCTGGGAGCCGGAGTTCCGGGTCGCCTCGGTCGGGCAGGACCGCGCCACCTCGGAACAGCTGCTGCGCGCCTTTCGCCTCAACCTCGAGGCCCTCTCCCTCCTCGGGCTCTTCGTGGGCGTCTTCCTGGTGTACAACACCGCCATGTTCGCCGTGGTGAGCCGGCGACGGGACGCGGGGATCCTCTTCAGTCTCGGCGCCCAGCGCCGGGAGGTGGCCGCGGCCTTCTCCGCCGAACTGCTCCTGCTCGGGGCCGCCGGGGGCATGGCCGGCGCCGTGATGGGCTGGGCACTCAGCCGGGGGCTCACCGCCCTGGTCGGGGACGTCATCTCCAACCTGTACTTCTTCCTCCGCCCGACCCCGCCCGCCTGGTCCTGGGAGGTCGCCGCCGCGGGGGTGCTCCTCGGGGGCGGATCGTGCCTGCTGGGGGGCGCCTACCCGCTGTGGGAACTGGTCCGCGTCGACCCGGTGCGCGCCCTCCACGGACGCATCGCGGAGGCATCGGGCCATCGGCGGGCACGGGCGGCGGCTCTCGCGGGTGGCGCGGTGGCGGCGGTGAGCGCGGCTCTCTTCCTCGCGTCCCAGGCCCACGTCTACGCCGGCTTCGCCGGCGCCTTCGGGCTCCTGCTCGCCGCGAGCCTCGCCACGGGGGAGGCCGTCGGCTTCCTGGGCCCCCCCCTGGAGCGGGGCTGGACGGCCCTGGCCGGGCTCCCGGGGAAGGTGGCCGCGGGCAACATCCGGCGCAACCTCGGCCGCACGGCCGTGGCCGTGGCCGCCTTCTGCGTTGCCCTTTCCATGTCGGTGGGCCTGGGGCTCATGATCGGGAGCTTCCGGGAGACCCTCGTGTGGTGGATGGGAGGCCAGCTCACCGGCGACGCCTACGTCGCGAGCGCGGCCGAGGTGGAGGTGCCGCCCGAGTTCTACGAGCAGGTGCGGTCCCTGCCCGGCGTCGGCGGCGTCGACCCGTACCGAAACGTCCAGGTGCTCTACGGCGGCTCGCCGGTCTACGTGTCCGCCGTGGACGCCCGCGTCCTGGAGACCTTCGCGGACTTCGGGTGGTACGACGGCGACGACGGGGGCTGGGACGCGGTGGCCCGGGGCGAAGCGCTGGTCTCCGAGAGCTTCCTCCGGCGGTTCGGCATCGGCAGGGGGGACCGGATATCGCTGGCGGGGCCCGAAGGGAAAGTCGAACTCGTGGTGGCCGGGGTCTTCTACGACTACACCACGGAGCAC
Organism: uncultured Thermodesulfobacteriota bacterium; assembly: GCA_964548515.1. GTDB lineage: Bacteria > Desulfobacterota > Deferrisomatia > Deferrisomatales > JACRMM01 > CAZGRT01. Next base: position 9,270 of record CAZJSF010000037.1, on the reverse strand, counting down.
GGGCTGATCATGATGGACCGGAGCACCTACCTGCGGCTCTACGGAGACGCCACCATCGACAGCGTGGGCATCTTCCTCGCGCCGGACAACCCCGACCCCGGCTCCACCCTGGAGGAGGTCCGCCGCCTGGCGAGAGCCCTCGGGCTCCCCGTGCGCACCCGGAGCGAACTCAGGGCCGACATCCTCGAGGTCTTCGACTCCACCTTCGCGGTCACCCGCTCGATGCGGCTCCTGGCCGTGGTGGTGGCCTTCTTCGGCATCGCCGGGGCCCTCCTCACCCTGTACCTGGAGCGAAGGCGGGAGTTCGGCATCTACCGCGCCCTGGGGTTCTCCACCCCCCAGGTCGCCGGGATGACGCTTCTCGAGGGCCTCGGGATGGGGATGGCGAGCCTCGCGCTCAGCCTCCTCCTCGGCACGGTGCTGGCCTTCGTGCTGATCCGGGTGATCAACCTGCAGAGCTTCCACTGGACGATCTTCTTCCGGTTCGACGGGAGCCCCTACCTCACCGCGGCGCTGACGGCGGGGCTCGCCAGCGCCGGGGCTGCCGCCTATCCCATCTGGAAGGTGTGGCGAACCTTCCCGCAGATGCAGATCCGGGAGGAATGATGCAGGCGCCTCGGTTCCCGAAGCTCCCCGGACGGCTGCTCCGGCCCGCGGGGGTGGCGGCGTGCCTGCTCCTCGCGGCGGCCCCGGCCCGGGGCGGGGAGCCCCGGGGCTCCTGGCGCTCGGCCGAGGGGCCGCGGGTCTGGGCCTTTCCGCGGGACCACGGCTCCCACCCCGACTACCGCACGGAGTGGTGGTACTTCACGGGGAATCTGCGCGACGCCCAAGGCCTCCGGTACGGGTACCAGCTCACCTTCTTCCGCCAGGGGATCCTCCGCGAGGCGGGGCGTTCGGAGAACCCGTGGTCGGTGCGCGACGTGTACCTGGCGCACCTGGCCGTGACCGAGGGGGGCTCGGGGAGGTTCCGCTTCGCGGACCGCGTGGGGCGCGCGGGTCCGGGCCTCGCGGGCGCGTCGGAGCAGACCCTGGAGGTCTGGGTCCGGGACTGGTCGGCGCGCCTCGAGGAGGGCCGCATCCGCCTCCGGGCACTGGCCCCGGACTGGGGGGTGGAACTCGACCTCGAGCCGCGCAAGCCGGTGGTCCTCCACGGCGAACAGGGATTGAGCCGCAAGGGCCCCGCGCCGGGGCAGGCGAGCCATTACGCGTCCTACACCGACCTCGCGACGTCGGGAACCCTCCTGCTCGACCGGGGGGGAGAGGGAGACGGGAGGCGGGTCGCGGTGACGGGGACCAGCTGGTTCGACCAGGAATTCGGCTCCAACCAGCTCGCGGAGGACCAGGCGGGCTGGGACTGGTTCAGCCTGCACCTCTCCGACGGGAGGGACCTGATGGCGTACCTCCTGCGGCGCAAGGACGGAAGCCTGGAGCCCTCCAGTTCGGGCACTCTGGTGGAACCCGACGGCCGGACCCTCCACCTCCCCCTGGAACGCATCTCCGTGGAGGTCCTCGGCCGTTGGACGAGCCCCCGCAGCGGAGGAGAGTACCCGGCCCGGTGGCGTGTGGAGGCCCCGGGCATCGCGCTCGAGTTCGCCCCCCTGGCGGCGGACCAGGAACTGGAGACGGGCGGGTCGACCGGGGTGGTCTACTGGGAGGGGGCGGTGGAGGGGCGCGGATCTTCGGGAGGAAGGCCGGTGACCTGCGAAGGGTACGTGGAGCTCACCGGCTACGCCGGCTCCCTGGGCGGCCTGTTCTGACCCCCGTGCGGCCCTATCGGCCGCCGGAGACGCAGGTGCGGGCCTCCCCCTCCTCGCGCCAGCAGTGGGGGTCGGGGGCGTCGAACGACCCGGTCACCGCGAAGGCGCGGGCCGTGCAGCCACCCAGGCAGTCCCCGTAGGCCGAGCAGCCGGTGCACTTGCCCTGGGGGCGCTTCTCGCGCATGGCCCGCAGCACCGGCGAGTTTCGCCAGAGGTTCTCCAGCCCCTCGGTCAGGACGTTGCCGGCCGAGACGGGGATGAACCCGCAGGGCGTCGCCTCCCCGTCGGGCTCGATGTGGAGAGAGAGCTTCCCGCAGGTGCTCCCCTTCACGGCACCGGGTTCCGACGCGCCCAGGAGGGCGAGGATCGGGTCGTCGAAGGCGAGCGCCGCGGGCGCCCGGGCCCGGTACGCGAGGGCGTCCTCGTAGAAGGCGCGCCACTCCTCGGGTTCCAGGTCGAGGTCGGCACGGTTCGCCATGCCGCGGCCCGAGCACTTGAAGTTGTGGAGGTAGACGGTCCGGGCGCCGTGTTCCGCGGCCAGGGCGACGATCTCCCGGTACGACCCCACGTTGCCCCGGAACACCACGGCCGACACCGTGGTCTGCACGCCGGCCTCGCGCAGGTGGTCGAGAGCGAGGAGTGCCCGCTCCAGGCTCCCGGGGCGCGAGCGGAACCCATCGTGCACCGCGGCGGTGGCCCCGTCCACGCTCACCCCCACCGAGGCGAAACCGGCGTCGCGGATGTTCTTCGCCGCGTCCCCGTCGAGGAGCCACCCGTTGGTGTTCATGCTCACCCGAAGGCCGCCGGCCCGGGCGGCGCGCGCCACCTCGAAGAGGTGGGGGTACATCAGGGGCTCGCCGCCGCCGAAATTGACGAACGCCACCCGGCACCGCGCCAGTTCGGCCACGAGGTCCAGCACGCGGGGCAAGGGAAGTTCCTCGCGCTGCTGGCCGCGGGAGTAGCAGTGCCGGCAGGAGAAGTTGCAGTCGTAGGAGAGGGTCCAGTTGACCGTCAGGGGTGCGGAGAGTTCCACGTCAGCGGCTTTCCTCGGTGAGCCAGCCCCGGCTGCGCCCGCCTTCCACGAAGGCACGGACGTCGGCGAGAATCTCCTCGTAGGGCGCCTCGTACGCCGCGGACAGCTCCCGAGCGATCTGCTCGGTGTCGCGGGTACCGTCGGCGAGGCACCAGATCTCCCCGGCCACCAGGTTGAGTTCGTGCATCTGGCCCCGGTCCACCAGGATGACCCAGCCCCGCTCCACGGCGTCCTCGCCCCGCTCGAGCGCCTCTAGGATCGCCTGCTTCTCTTCCGGTTCGTCCCGCCAGACGATCTCTGGGTTGCGGATGGGCACGGTGCTCATGGTCGGGCCGCCGGTGGGTTCCAGGGGGCGGGCAGGGGGTCCCGGACCACCACCCGTCCCAGGCCCTCGGTGTCGCCCGCGTCGTAGATGGTCTCGGCGAGCCTGCCTGCCTCGGCCGCCTTCCACCAGTTCTGCGCGGCCATCACGTCGTCCGTCTGCTCTTCGCCGAGCTTGACGTCGTACTCGAGGTTGTCGAAGTTGTTGCGCCGCACGAGCGCGCCCCGCACCTCCTGCCGGAAGAAGATGCCGGTGAGGTTCCCGGAGAAGGTGTTCTCCTCGATCGTGGGGGAGGCCTTCAGGCACCGCACTCCGATCCGGTTTTCCAGGAACCGGTTGCCCCGCAGCGTGACGGCGCCCCCCTGGAACCGCACGCCGCCGAAGTTGTCCCGGAACTCGCAGCCCTCCACGGTCACCGGCGTGTCGTGCGCGTGCAGGGCCCAGGGGCCCCTCTCGAAGCGGCAGGCCCGCAGCTGAACCTCCTTCGCGCCCTCCACGTAGATCACGTCGGCCCCTTCCGAGACATGGGGCTCCGCGCTCCGGAAGGAGACGGGCCGCTCGGCGGAGCCGGCGGCGACGAAGCCGCCCTGCACCGTGATCCACGGCTGGGGATCCCGGCCGGGCTCCGGCGGGGGGATGCGGAAGTAGACCCGCGTGCCCGGGGCCAGCGTGAGGGTGGCGGTGCGGGCCACGATGATCGGACGCTCGATCAGGACGTCGCCGGACCACCCGGTGTTCGCGTACACGAGGTGCTCGGCGGGAACCACGGCCGTCGGGGGAACCGGGTCGATCACGGGCGCGGGGCCGGAGGCGCATCCCGCGCCCGCGGCGGCCAGGAGCAGGGCCAGGGCGGACCGGCGGAGGACGATGTTCACGGAGCGTCCGCCTCCCGGCGGTGCAGGCCGAGGGAGAGCACCGCCGCCAGTCCGAGCAGGACGGCCACCTTGCCCGCGGCGGGCACTCCGGCCGCGTTCGCCCCGAGACCCCAGTTCTGCACCATGATCGCTCCGAAGACCATGCCCGCCCCCACGGTGAGGGCATCCAGGTCGCCTTCGCCCGCCTTGACGATCTGCCGGAAGGGGCAACCTCCCGCGAGGACCGCCACGAGACCGACGAGGCCCATGCCGAGGAAGCTCCACGCCCACTCCGGGTGGGAGCCCGGCTGCCCATGATAGCCAGCGGAAAACTGCCCTGTAAACCCGTTGAGGGCCGCGGCGCCCACCAGCGCCAGCGCCAGCGGAGCGGCGGCCCACGCGGTGCGGGTGAGCAGGGTGTCCCGCAGGCTGCCCGTTATGCAGAACCGGGACCGCTGGCACGCCACCCCCAGCACGAGCCCAGCTGCCAGGCTCACGGCCGCGGGCGCGTGGAGCGCCCCGCCCCCGGAGCGGCTCTCCAGGAGGACGCCCGGCAGGAACGCGAGCACGGCGAGCACGGCGCAGCCGGCCACCGCACCCACCGGCACCGCCGCCGGCGCCGACCGGGTGCGCTCCCCCAGAACCCATTCCGAGGTCCCGAGCAGCCGGATGCCGAGCCACACGCCGGCGACGAGCCCCGCCAGCCCCGCCACCGAGGTGAGGTCCCCGGCGGCCAGGCGCAGGACCGCCTTGATGGGGCATCCGATGAACACGGCCGCCCCCACCGCCATCAGGACACCCAGGAGGAGCAGGATCGGCGCGGAGCCCCGCGCCCGGGGGCGGAACTCCGCCGCCGCCGCCGCCGCCGCGAAACTGCCCAGGAAGAAGCCCAGGAGTTCGGGGCGGATGTACTGCATGCGCGGGTTGGCGTGGAGCCCGAGCGCGCCGGCGGCGTTCTCCAGGAAGCAGGAGATGCAGATCCCGGTGTTCGCAGGATTGCCGAGATAGGCCAGCAGGCTTCCCAGGACGCCCATGGTCGCCCCGGCCAGCAGCGCCCACCGGTGCTCCGCCACCCGCCGCACCTACTCGCACCCCCCCGCCAGCCGGCGCTGGAGGAAGTAGAGGTCCCGGATCTCTTCGGGCGGACCGGCGCTCCAGGGACCGCCCCGCAGAGCATTCGTCCGCTCGCGGATGCGGCGGGCCGAATCCAGGGCTCCCCGCCGGTCGGCCACCGTCGGATCCGTCTCCACCGCCTTGCGGTAGTGCCGCACGGCCTCCCGGAACTGACCCTCCTCGTACGCCACCTCGCCGAGCAGGAACCAGGCGTAGCCGGGGAAGGGCCCCCGCGCCGTCCGGTCCCGCAGGGCCAGAAGCGCCTCGTCGTGCTCCCCCCGGTCCACCCGTTCCCGCAGTTCCCGGTAGGAGGCGCCGACGGCGGAGGGGTCGGCCGGACGGAGCGCGCAGGGGTCGGGCCGTCCGCCCTCCACCCTCACGTGGCGCGCCTCGACGGCCGCCCAGGACATGCAGGCGAGCACGGCGCCAGCGAGCAGCACGCGCTCCCGGAGGGCCGTCATCAGTACTCCTCGTAGGGGGGCATCTTCGCCAGCCGGGCCCAGGCGCGCAGGGGTTCGTACTCCTCGTCGTCGAGGACCTCGAAGCCGGAGATCTGGGCACGGCGCAGGACGTGGAGGCGTTCGCCCCCGACGTCGGCCGTCGTGTCGTCGCGGGCTTCCAGCAGGGCCTCCCGCACGCGCCGCGCCCACTGCTCGGGAACGCGGGGCGACGCCCCGACGGTGCAGTAGGGCGCGAGGCCGCTGCGGCCCAGGATCACGAAGTCGTCCGGCGAGATGCGGCCCTCCGCGGTCATCTCCTCCAGGTCGATGAGCGGCGCCGCTCCGGCGTCGTACGCGCCGTAGAGGACCGAGTAGATGATCTTCTCGTGCTTCCAGGACCCGGCCGGGATGCCGTAGAAGCCGAGGTCCTTCTCCGGGTCGATCCCCGCCTCGAGCAGCAGCGCGTACTCCGCGAGGAAGCCGAAGGGGGCCCACTGGGGGCCGAACACGAAGCGCCGGCCCCGCAGGTCCGACAGGCTCTCGATCCCGGCCCCCCTTCGCGCGATCACGACCCCGCGGGTCTTCGCGCCGAAGGAGCCCCGCTTGTCGGCCGCCACGAGGTTGAGTCCGTGGCGCTCCCGCAGGGTGACGAAGAGAAGCGAGTTGGTGTGGGTGAAGTCCAGCTCGCCCGCCGTGTAGGCCGTCTCCACGTCCACGGTGTCCAGGTAGACGGGCTCGAAGCGGGCACCGGTGGCTTCGGAGAGGTATGCCGTGAGGGGGGCGAAGCGCTCCCGCGTCTCCGCCGGCGAGTTGCAGATCATGTAGCCGACGCGGAAGGTCGGCCTCTCGCCCCGGCACCCCGCTCCCCCCGCCACGGCGAGGGCGAGGGCGACGACGAGGCGCAGCCTAGTCCGCACGGTGCACCGCCTGGCGCGCCGCCTTGCGGGGGGCATCCCGGGAGCGGGACGCCTCGTGGAAGGCCTCCGAGCCGTAGAAGCTCGGAAGCTGTTGCAGGGCTCGGTCCACGGTGAAGAAGCGCAGGTCGTCCAGGACCCCCTCGCGCACCCAGAAGCGGCCCGCCCCGAACCCGGGAACGGATCCCGCGTCCCGGACCACCACCCCCTCGGGAGCGGCCTCGGCGGCGGCGAGGAAGACGTCCACCGCCTCCGCGGAGAGGGCTTCGGCGGGGCTCCCGGCCACATCCACGAACTCCGGCTCGATCCCCGTCTTCTCCTCCACGTAGTACCCTGCGGCGTAGGACGCCAGCGCCTGGGCCGGGTCGCCGGACACCCCGACCCGGAGCCGGGCGCCGAAGCACGCCTCGGCGCCGCCCCCGAACCCGGCCGCCAGCCCGAGCAGGCCCGCCGCGAGCAGGAAGCCGCGGTACGTCACAGGACCTTCCCCGGATTGAGGATCCCGGCGGGGTCGAAGGCCGCCTTGACGCCCCGCATGGCCTCCACGGCCCGCGGCGGCACGAACCTCGCCAGGTAGGGCTTCTTCAGGATGCCGATGCCGTGCTCGCCCGAAGGCAGTCCGCCCAAGCGCCGCGTCGCTTCCATCACCTCTTCCATCGCCCTGGGGAGCGCCTTGGCCCAGACCTCCTCGGGGAGGTCCCGCCGGAGCAGGTTCACGTGGACGTTCCCGTCGCCCGCGTGCCCGAAACATGCGGCCGTGAGCCCGTGGGTCCGGCCCACCGCCTTGACCGCCTCCACCAGCTCCGGCACCCGGGCCCGGGGCACCACGACGTCCGCCTTCCCGATCTCGGGGCTGACGGCGCGCAGGGCCTCGCCCAGACACCGCCGGCTCTCCCACAGGCGCCCCTGCTGGCCGGCATCCTCCGCCGCCAGCACGTCCAGGGCGCCCTCCTCCATCGCCAGTTCCCCGACACGGACCATCTGGGCCTCCAAGGCCCCGGCGTTCTCCCCGTCGAGTTCCAGCAGGGCGTACGCCTGGACCCCCGGGCCGCCGGGGAGGTCGCGGCCGAGGTACCCGCGGGCCGCCGAGATGGTTACGTCGTCCATGAACTCGGCCACGGCGGGCACGATCCGGTCCCGGATGACGCGGGCCACGCACCGCGCGGCCGCGGCCAGGCTGGGGAAGGGGAGGAACAGCGCCACCCTCCGGCTCGGCAGGGGCAGCAGGCGCAGGGTGATGCGCGTCACGACCCCGAGGGTGCCCTCGCTCCCGATCATGAGGTCGAGCAGGTGGTACCCCGTCGCGTTCTTGACGTTCTTGCCCCCGAGCTCGACCAGTGAGCCGTCCGCGAGCACCACGTTGAGGCCCAGCACGTACTCCCGGGTGGTCCCGTACTTCACCGCGCGGGCTCCCCCGGCCCCCACCGCCACGTTGCCCCCGATCGAGCACGAGTCGAGGCTCGCGGGATCCGGCGGGTAGAAGAGCCCCCGGGCCTCGGCCTCCTCGTGGATGCGGCCCGTCACGGCGCCGGGTTCGCAGGTCAGCGTGAGGTTGTCGGTGTCCACCTCGAGGATGCGGTCCATCCGATCGAGGGAGAGGACGACCCCGCCGTCCACCGCCACGGCGCCCCCGGCGACTCCCGTGCCCGTCCCCCGCGGGACGACCCCGAAGGGCCCGGCGGAGGCCCAGAGCAGGACCTCCTGCACCTCCGCCTCCGTGAAGGGCCGGACCACCGCCCAGGGTCGGGCCGCCACCAGGGTCGACTCGTCCCGGGAGTACCGCTCCAGGGTCTCCTCCCCCACGGAAAGGCGGCCCTCCCCGAGGCGTAGCGCGAGCGCGTCCAAGTCGGACGCGGCCGGCTGGCGCAGTGCGTGAGTCACGGTGTCTGCGAACTCCTGGAAGGGGATCGCGGGGGCCGGTCGGGGACGCTCCTCGCGGCCCCTGCGCCGGTCAGAGCCCCAGGGTCACCGTTGCCAGTTCGCCGGTGGCGGTGTTCCGAAGCTGCAGGCGCAGGGTTCGCGCGCTTGCTGCCTCCGCCGGGAAGTAGAGGACCCCGTGGCTGATCGCCTGGGGCGGGATGGGCTTGTTCTCCAGCGACCGGTTGCGCAGATCCTCCCGGATGGCCTGCTTCGTGTCGGGCTCGCTGAGTCCCTTGGCGCCACCCAACACGGCGCCCCCGGCCGCGCCCACCGCAGCCCCCTTGCCGCCCGCCACGAGCACGTTCTCTCCGGTAACGATACCCACCGCCGCCCCGACGAGCGCGCCGGCGGCGGCGCCGAGCACCGAACCCTTGCCCGCCTCCGAGGCGAGCTTGCCCCACTCGGTGCTCTCCTCCAGACGCCGGTAGGCCACGTTCTGCTCGAGGATGTTCCACATCTGCTGGCTCGGGTCCACCAGGAAGGTCTGGGAGGGTACGATCTCCACCGTGTTCTGGGTCGCGTTGTCGAAAGCCAGTTGCACGGGCAGCACCCCCGCGCTCACGATGTCGAAGCCGAAGGCGTCGGTCGCCGCGGCCTTGTCGGCGTAGACCCGCCCGCCCACCACGACGCCGAAGACCTGGGTCGAGTTCGGGTACGCCGATGGCGCGAGGATCGGCACCGGGCGTTGCTCGTAGCGCGTACAGCCGAGCCCGAGGAACACGAGGGCTGCACCCGCGGCCAATGCGAACCCCACGATCCCATGTGACTTCATCTTCCACCTCCTGGCCGCGGCCTCCCACGGGGCCGAGGCGACCGTAGGGAGCTTCACGGCCGTGACCGAAACCTGCCCCCCCTGGGACGAGCGCCACGCCGGCCGATCGGTCCCCGCCCCGGATGCCTGGCTGGTCCGCCGCTGC
>CAZJSF010000036.1:3321-19187 GCA_964548515.1 uncultured Thermodesulfobacteriota bacterium | reverse complement strand
GACCACCACGACCCGGACCCCCGGCCCCACGTCGATCCGCGTCCCGGCCCGGGAGCGCTTGGACGAGCGCACCAGGGCCTCCCAGCGGTCCGGCCCCTCCCGACCCAACAGGAGGACCTCGACCCTGCCGCCCGTCTCCTTTCGGCCCCAGAGCCGGGCGGGGAACACCCGGGTGTCGTTGGCCACGAGGAGGTCGCCGGGGGCCAGAAACGACCCCAACTCCCGGAAAGAGGAGTCCTCCCACGCGCCGGCGGCCCTCCGCACCACCAGGAGCCGCGAGGTGTCTCGCGGCTCCACGGGGGCCTGGGCGATGCGATCGGGGGGAAGGTCGTACGCGAAGTCCCGCGTTCTCACCGGGGGGTGCCGACCGCCTTGAGATACTTGAAGAGATCTCCATCCGGCGAAAGCACCAGGACGTCCTTGTCCTTGAACGTCTCGGAGTACACGTCGAGGCTACGGGTGAAGGCGTAGAATTCCGGATCCCTCCCGAAGGCCTCGGCGTAGATCCGCGTCGCCTCGGCATCGCCCTGACCTCGCAGTTCCTCGGCCTGGCGGTATGCCTCGGCCAGGATCACGGCCCGCTCCTTGTCGGCCTGGGACCGGATCTCCCGGGCGGCTTCCTCACCCTCCGCCCGATACAGTTGGGCCTGGCGGGTGCGCTCGGCCTGCATCCGGGCGTACACCGCCTTCTCGTTGGAGGGAGGAAGGTCGGCACGCTTGATGCGCACGTCCACCACCTCGATCCCGTACTCCCGCGCGGCCTCGGCAGTCTTTCGGGTAACCTCCTCCATGATTTCCCGCCGCTTCGTGGCGACGATGTCGATGAGGTCGTACTTGCCCAACTGCTCGCGCACCTGGGAGTAGCTGATGTCGTCGATTCGCGATTGGGCTCCGATCTCGTCCCGCACGGTCTGATAGAACTTCAGGGGATCGGCGATCCGCCACAGGGCGTAGTTGTCCACCTTGAGGTTCTTCTTGTCCCGGGTGATCACCTCCCGGGCGGCCGCGTCATAGGAAAGGTACCGTGCATCGTACTTCTTGACGGTCTGCAACACGGGGAGCTTCCAGTGGATGCCGGCGGTGCGCACGCCGCCTTGCGGCTTCCCCAGTTGGAGCACGATCGCGGTCTGGGTCTGATCCACCTGAAAGAACATGCTGCCCGAGGAGAGGAGCAGCAGGACCACCAGGATCCCGAAGACTTTCAGCATCTTGTCCATCTACTTCTTCTCCCCGGCCCCGAGGGCCTCCAGCGGGAGAACGGGCAACACGCCCCCCTTGCCCTCGGTGAGCACGATCTTGGCCCGGGAGAGCACGTCGCCCATGGCGTCGAGGTAGAGCCGCCGCCGTGTCACCTCCTTGGCGCGCTCGTACTCCTTGAGCAGCGCGACGAACCGGGCCACGTCGCCCTCCGCCGTCTTCACCTTGGTCTCCCGGTAGGCGCCCGCCTCGTTGACACGCTGCTTGGCGTCACCCCGGGCCTTGGGCAGGATGTCGTTGGCGTAGGCGTCCGCCTCGTTCTTGAGCCTCTCCCGGTCCTCCCGTGCGCTGGCGACGTCGCGGAAGGCGTCGATGACCGGATCGGGAGGGTACACGTCCTGAAGCTTCACCTGATCGACGCGAACGCCCGCATCGTAGCGGTCGAGGATGGCCTGGAGGAGTTCGCCGGCCTCCACCTGGATCTTGTCCTTCTGCTCGGTGAGGACGTCGTCGACAAGGTTGCGGCCCACCACCTCCCGCATCGCGGCCTCCGCGGCCGAGCGCACGGCCTCCTCCGGGTCCCGGACGTGGAACAGGAACGCGGCCGGGTCCTTGATCCGGTACTGGACGATGAACTCGCATGAGACGATGTTCTCGTCGCCGGTGAGCATGTGGGATTCCGCCGGCACCTTCTGATACCGGGCCGGCGGACCGACCGTGACCGTCCGGAAACCGACCTCGAGGCGGCGGAACCCGGTGACATTGGGTTTCAGGACGGTCTCGACCGGATAGGGCAGGTGCCAGTGCGGTCCGGGGTCCGTGATGTAGCTGAAGCGACCGAAGCGCTTCACCACCCCCACCTGTTCCGGGTTGACGATGTAGAAGCCCGTCGCCAACCACGCCACCAGGGCGACCAGGGCTGCGACCCCGATGATCCCCCCGGGAATCTTCCCCCCGAAGCGTTTCCGGAGCTCGGCCAGCACCTCTCTCGGGTCCGGCGGACCGCCTCCGCCGAAGCCCCCCTGATCGTCCCAAGCCATCGCGTCCTCCCTTCAGAGCAGTCGCCCGAACCCTACCGGTCGGCCGAGAGGCCGTCAACGGGTTTCCGGGTCCGCGCCTCGCCCCAGGCGACCAGTCCTCCGCCCGCCACGATCAGGACGCCCCCGAGAAACCCCGGTGCGCCCGGCGACTCTCCGAGGACGAGCGCCCCGAGCGCCACCGCCGCGAGGGGCTCGAGGTAGCCGAGGATGGCGGCGGTCTGGGCGCGCACGGTCCGGATGCCCCGCAGGTAGAGGAGCGGTGCCACGGTGGCGTGGGCGAGCCCGAGGACCACGACTGCCGCCACCAACTCGGCACGCCCGAGGGGCTCCCGGAACACCGCGGTCGGCACGAGGCAGAGCGCGAGGAAGGCGTTCTGGAAGACGATCAGCGGCAGCGCCGGCATCCGGGGGCTCAAGACCCTCGCCAGCAGGATCAGGCCCCCGTAGGCCGCTCCGCTGACGGTCCCGAGGACGAGGCCCCCGAGGTGGCGGTCGCGAAAGTCGAAGCGGAGGTCCGGCAGGAGAAGCATCATCCCTGCCGCGGCGAGGACCAGCGCCGCGGGGGTGGCCGGCAGCAGGCGCTCCCGGAGGAGCGGGGGAGCCAGCAGGGCCACGAACACGGGCGCGGTGTAGTGGGTGAGGACGGCGTTGGCGACCGTGGTGCGCTCGTAGGCCGTGAGGAAGCAGACGTTGTTGACGACGAAGAGCGCACCCATGGCCACCAGGAGACCCCGGTGGGCTCTCGGCCACAACGAGCGCAGGCTGCCGCCGAGGGCCAGCCACGTCGCCGCCGCCGCCGCGGCGGCCACTACGCCGACGTAGGCCGTGAGGGCCCACGGCGCCAGCGGAACCCACCTCACGAACAACCCCCAGGTGGACCAGATGACCATGGCCGCGGCGATCTGGGCCGCGCCGCCCCACCTCACGGACGGTCGTCCAGGAGTCGACGCAGGGACTTGAGGTCCTCCCATGCCTGGCGTTTGGCCGCGGGATTGCGGAGCAGGTAGGCCGGGTGGTACGTGACGACGAGGGGGCGGGCACCCACGTTCAGGGGCTTCCCACGGAGGCGCGAGACGGGTGTCTGGTTCCCCAGGAGGCTCTGGGCCGCGTGGGCCCCCAGGGCACAGAGGACCCGCGGGCGGATCGCCTCGATCTGCCCCCGGAGGAAGGGAAGGCACGCCGCCGCCTCATCGGGCAGGGGCGTCCGGTTGCCCGGCGGACGGCACTTGACGACGTTCGCGATGTAGACGCGGGACCGGTCCAACCCGATGGCCGCGAGCATCCGGTCGAGGAGTTGTCCCGCCCTGCCCACGAAGGGTTCCCCCCGGCGGTCCTCCTCCTCCCCGGGGCCCTCCCCCACGAAGACGACCTCCGCCCCCGGGTCACCCACTCCGAAGACGATCCGCGTCCGGCCCTGGGCGAGCCGGCAGCGCTGGCAGTCCCCCAGGTCGCTCCGGACCGCCTCCAGGCCAGGACCGGCTCCTTCCTGAGAGTCCGCGGTCCGGGGGGCGACCACCCGGGACGGAGGAAGTTCGTCCCGGGCCGAACCGCCCGGCTCGGAACCGGCCACGATCCACGCCCCGGAGGACGCCGCGTGGCGCAGCGCCGCCTCGAGGGAGCGCGTCCGGTCGGGAGGAACGGAAAGGGCGGCCATGGGGGATTGCATTCTAGGGAAGGTCGCGCCTACCGTGCAACGACCGTTCCCCAGCCGAGGCGGGCGCGGCCAGTGGTTCCGTAAGGAAGGTGCATTGACCTCGAAGGCAGGATGCGACCCGACCCTGGAACCGCCGGCCAGGCAACCCTGGTTCCTGTTGGCCGCGTTGCTCGCCTACATGGCGATCGTGGCGGCGCTGTCCCACACCACCCGTCCGCCGCTCCCCCCGGCACTGCTTCGCATTCCGGACAAGGCCCTTCACGCGATCGAGTACGTGCCCCTCGGGTTCTTGTGGAGCCGACTGTTCGGCGGGAGCCCGGTTCGCCGCCTCGTCCTCGGCTGGGCGGCGGCGTGCGCCTTCGGGCTCACGGACGAGTTCCACCAGGCGTTCGTTCCGGGACGCCACGCCGGTCTGGGAGACTGGTTGGCGGACGCAGCGGGCGGATTCCTCGGAGCCGTCGTCGGATCTCGCTCGGGTGGAGCCTCGGGGCGAGCCCCGAAACCGGCTAAAGTCCAACCGGAACGCTGACGATCCGTGAATCGCCACGTCGGCAACAGGGATCGCCGACGAGCACCCCTCTAGACCGGAGTGCGGTTTCCCTCCTTTCGCCGCACTCCGGCCCTTTTTTTGTCCTCCCCCCGGCCGGAGAGGCAGCAGGCTACGGCCGCGGCGGCCCGCCTCCCCCCTCGTAGCGAAAGGTCGCGAGGATCGCCTCCACGTCGCCCCTGTCCTTGCGGTCGTTGAGCTGGTAGAGGATGAAGATCTGAAAGGGCTCGGCGAACCCGTAGATCCACCCGTTCTCCCGCCGAACGTCCCCCGCGTCGTAGGCCGCGGCCGCACGCGCCGCGTAAGGAACGCCCTCCAGGCGGGCCGGCGTAGCGGGTTCCTGCCGCAGGGTGTACTTCCCCGGGCCGAACTCGGAGTCCAGTTCGCCCGGCATGGTCCCGCCCACGAACCCCGCAAGCCACTCCATCCCCTCCTGGCTGAAGGTCGAGTAGGCGTCGGCGGGACTCAGGCTGATCTGGATGCTGGAGCGAGTCGCGGGATCGAAGAGGAACACCTGGCTCTGGGCGAGCCCCTCCTCCTCGTAACCCTGTTCCACGAGCCACGCAGGAGCCTCGGTGGCAATCCTCCAGCCCGTGCCCGCCGTGGAGATGCTGAAAGGCACCCTCTTCCCGACGAACCGATCGGCCTCCACGGTGCCCACGGGCACGGAGTCGTCGAGGACGGCCACGCGGCGGACCGCCTTCGGCCCGCACGCGAGGGGCACGAGGAGGAACGAGAGGAACGCCACCCGGAGGGCTCGGGATATGAACCGACGTGTCAGAACCATGGCTTCCCTCCTCTTGTCGAGCGGTCGGTGGACGATCTCACCGGGGGGCCGGCCCACACCGGCACGGAGCGGTAAAGGCACGAACATCCGGCGGCCCACGACACCCGGTCGGGTTCCTCGGAACGGATGGCCGCGCGGGTCTCAACCTCTCTCCCGGTCCGGACTGACCTTCACGGCACGGGAGCACCGTCGTCCCACCCTTCCTATCTACCAGCAACCCCCGAACCCCACAACGCGCCCCGCGCCCCCGTTGACGGAGGCGGCCGACCCGGTAGGCTGAGACGGCACGCGACGGAGGTAGAACCGCCATGGAGTTCATACGCCGGGGATCGGGCCCCTGCCTGGTACTTCTGCCGGGGCTGGGCTGCGACCATCGCATGTGGGGGCCCGTGGCGACCCTCCTGCAGGACCGCTTCTCCACCCTTCTTCCCGACATCTGGCCCGTCACGGCGCTGGACGAGACCGCGGCCCGGGTGGTGGACCTCCTCGACCGCCTGGGTTTGAGCCGGGTCGGGCTTGCCGGGTTGTCCATGGGGGGCTACGTCGCGTTCGAGATCCTTCGACACGCGCCGGAGCGGATTCGCGCCGTCGCCCTGGCCGACACCACGGCCTTCCCGGACCCGCCGGACCGGGTTGCCAAGCGACACCAGGTGCTGCGGCTCCTCGGGGAGGGGCGCTTCGAGCAGGTCCTCGAAGCGTTCGTCGGCAGCATACTCGCGCCGGCACCGGCCCCCGACCCGGCCGTTCGAGACCTTCTCTTCGCCATGGCGCGAGAACTGGGACCCGAGGCGTTCGCCTGCGCAACCGAGGCCATCCTCCACCGCGGGCCGTACGAGGAGGTGCTCGAGCAACTTCGCGTCCCGACCGTCTTCCTGTGCGGAGAGCACGACACCCTCACCCCTCCCGACGTGGCCCTTCGGATGTCCGAGCGGGTCCCGGGGTCCCGTCGTGTCGTCGTGCCCCGATCCGGGCACATGGTCGTCCTCGAGAACCCCGCGTCGGTGGCCGGCGCACTCTCCACCTTCTTCGGAACCGTCCTTCCCGCGAGCGCCTGAAGTCCTCCTCTCCCAAGTAGACGCCCCGGGGGACGAGTTCCCCCCTGGGGCCACCTTTTTGCAAGCGTTCAGCGGTTGGGTTTATCCTTGAACGCCATGAAAAAGGACTATTACGAGATTCTCGGTGTCCCTCCCACCGCGACCCGGGATGAGATCCAGCGGGCCTATCGGCGGAAGGCCTTCGAACTCCATCCGGACCGCAACGGCGGCAGCCGCGAGGCGGAGGAGGCCTTCAAGGAACTCACCGAGGCGTACGCCGTGCTCGGGAAGCCGGAAGCCCGGACGCGGTACGAGGAGACCCGGACCCGGGGTGCGGCAGGCTTCGACCCGACGGACGCGCTCCGCGACCTGTTCGCCGACCCGAACCTCGGGAGCCTCTTCTCGCAACTGGCACGGGAGATGGACCGCCAGGGGCTTCGCTTCGACGAGGCGTACCTGCGGCAGGTGTTCGGGCGGGGACCCGCCGGGGCCTTCATGGGAGGGTTCGTCTTCGTCGGCCCGTGGGGCCAGGGGTTCGGTTCCCGGCCACGGCGCCCGAACTCCGAACCCGGGGGACTCCGCGAACCGCGGTCCCCGAGCCGACGCAACGGCCTGCTCGGTCGACTGCTCGACCTCGCGCTGCCCGGCCCGGACCGCGGCAGGACCCTGCCCGGCGACATCCGCTACACGCTCCCTCTCTCCCCGGACACCCTGGAGCGGGGCGGAACCGTGCGCATCTCCGTGCCGGGCGACACCGGGCGGCGGGTCTTCGACGTCCGCGTACCCCCGGGAGCCCGGGACGGTACCCGGTTGCGGCTTGCGGGGAAGGGCCCCGGAAGCGAGGGACGCGGGGATCTCTACCTGGAGATCCGGGAGTCACGGTGACCGGAGCGGTCTGGAGTCCACGATGCAGGTGAAATCGAGTGCCGACGTACGGTGTTTGCGGGTCCCGTGCCGGGTGCCGGGATGCCCCAACACCTGGGAACGTTCGATCGAAGAGGCGGAACGAGCGGCCGAGCGGGGCGAGAGCGAGCCTCCCAAGCGGATGTGCACCACCTGCGTCGAGACCTACCGTGAGATCGAGGATCTTTCTCTGCCCTGCGCGCGGCCCGCCTGTGACGGCGTCGTCGTCGTTCCCCGCTTCCGCCAGTTGGTCGGCCGCGTCCAGGGCCGCCCCCCTCCGAGAACCCTGCTCTGCGACCGTTGCCGGGACACCGCCCGCGAACTCGAGGCGCGCCGCGTCCCCTGCCGGGTCCCCACCTGCGGAAACACATGGAACTGGCCGGGAGCCGAGCAACTCAAGTCCGGCTCGGAAACGCCTCCCAAGCGAATGTGCGACACGTGTTTCGGCCTGTACCAGAGCCTGCGCGACGAGGACCGGCCTTGCAAGGTCCCGGGATGCGGCGGCAAGCACCGGTACAGCCGCTACGAGCAATTGGCCGACCGAGCCGCGGGCAAGGATCCCCGGACGCGCTTCTGTCCGGAGTGCCTCCAGGCCCTGGAAGACCTTGACGACCTGGAGGTCCCCTGCTCCACGCCGGAATGCGGCGATACCTGGACCTGGAAACGCTTCGCACGCCTCGCCGCGTCCCGGCGGGGCCGGGCCGAGCCCCCGCCGGGACGCCATTGCCCCACGTGCCTGGGGCGCCTCGCTGTCCTGGAAGACCGGGAGATGCCCTGTCGGATCCGCACCTGCGGAGGGTCCTGGACCTACACGAAGGCCCAACAACTGGCGGACGAGAAGCGGGGTCGCAAGGCTCCACGCCGCCTCTGCGCGCCGTGCTTCGAACGCTACGAAGGGCTGCAGGACAGGGAAGTCCCGTGCCGGAACGAGGGGTGCAGGGGTGCCTGGACCCTCGGTCGCTTCGAGCAACTGATCCTGGCGCAGAGGGAACGGGAGCCCCCGGAGCGGATGTGCCCCACGTGCGACGCATTCCTCCGCGCCCACCCGCCGGTGGAAGTGCCCTGCGCCGCGTGCGGGGCCTCGATTCCGTGGAGCGGTCAAGCCCAGCTGATGACGGAATTGGGACTGTGGGTGAAGCCCGAACTCTGCGCCGACTGCAAGACGCGCCAGGTGCGCGGAGACTGAACGTCCGCCCGAGGCCTGCCGCAGGAAAACCGGAGGCGCTGCCACGACGAGAGCCGTTGACAACCGCTGGCAGGAAGTAGTAAAAGGCCGCTTTCGCCGTCGATAGGAAGAGGAATCACGGGAGGCATGCTTTGGCGAACCACAAGTCTGCGCTCAAGAAGATCCGACAGGACGAGGCCCGGCGCCTGCGCAACAAGGCCGTGCGGACCCGGTACCGCAACCTGCTCAAGGCCGTCCGGCTCGCCGTGGAAGCCAAGGACGCGGCCCAGGCCGAGGAAGCCCTGCGGGCCGTGGCTCCCTACCTCCAGAAGGCGGCGTCCCGCAACGTGATCCACCAGAACAAGGCGGCGAGGCACATTTCCCGGCTAACCCGTCAGGTGGTCGCCCTCAAGGCCTGAGATCTCCCGCACCGAAGCCCCGCGCGCCCCGGCGAATCCCGGGGCGCGTTTCGTTTCCCCGTGCGGCGATCCGGAGCACGAGCTCCTCGAGCACTTCCACCCCCCCACCCGTCTTGAGCGCGAGGTCCGCCTCCAGCAGGCGGCCGAAGACCCCGCGCAGCTCTCCCGCATCCCAAGCCCTTGCCTGACGCAAGGCATTCTCGGCGGCGAAGGGCGGAACGCCCATGGCCGAGGCCGCCCCCTTCGCATCGGGACGCCTCGAGCCATCGAGGAACTCCCGGGCAATGCAGAGATGGCGGAAGTGCCGGACGATCATGAAGAGCAGCCGGACCGGGGGTTCGCCCAGTTGGAGCAACTTGCGCAGCGACCGGTAGGCAAGGGCGGCGTCGCGGCCGCCGAGGGCGTCGCAGAATGCGAAGACCGTCGTCCCCCGGGTCTCCCCCACCAGGGCTTCCACGTCTTCGAGCGTGACCACGCCGTCGTCCCCTGCGTGGACCCGCAGTTTCTGGATCTCCTGGTAGAGCAGTTGCAGGTCGGGACCCACGCGGAGAAGGATGGACTCCACGATCCTGCCGTCGAGCTTCAGCCCCGCGTCCCGGGCCAGTCGCTGCGCCCACCCGGGCAACTCGCGCTCCTTGGGACGCCTGCACTCCACCACCCGGGCCGTGCGGAGGATGGCCTTCGAGGCGGCGAGCCTTCGATCCAGCTGGCTCGCGACGAAGACGAGGCAGGTCCCCGGACTCGGGGCTTCCAGGTAGGGAAGCACTTCCCGCCAGTCGTCCGCGCTCCAGCGGTCGGCCCCCCGAACGACCACGAGGCGGCGCGCGGCGAGAAAGGGCACGGTGCGCGCCGCGTTGAGCACCTCGGCCGGGCGGGCGGCCGCAGCCTCGAAGACCTGCAGGTTCAGTTCCCGGTCGCCTCCGGAGAGGGTCTCCTCTTCCGCCTCCGCCAGTGCCCGGTCCACGAGGAAGGGCTCGTCCCCGTGGATGCAGACGACCGGGGCAGCCGCCTTCACGGCTGCCTCGAGAGCCTGAGGCTCACCCTGCGCAGGATCTCGCTCGCCAGGTCCCCGGCGAGCAGCGCCAGCGCCCGATCCTTGTTCGTCTCCGTCTCGTTCACGCTCTGTCCGGCCGTAAACGAGCGCTCCGCCCGGATGTCGGTGCCGCGCCACAGGACGTCGCCTCCTGCACTCGCGAGCGTCGCGGTGGCCTCGGCGACGACGAGGTACTCCCGGGTGATGTCGCCGGTGGAATAGGCCACGGCCGTCTCCCGCACCGAGTCCAGCCGGACCGAGACCCCGTACCCGGAGCGCTCCGCTCCGGCGTCCCGCACGCCGGCCCGGTCCGCCGTCTCCCGGATCAGTTCCCGGGTGAGCAGGGCGCCGAAAAGGGGCTGGTCGCCCCGATCGTCCACCGGTTCCAGCCACAGGCGGGGCGAGGGCGCACCTCCTCCGCCCACGGCGCGGTAGCCGCACCCGGAGCACAGGAGCAGGAGGAGCACGACCGCGGGGGAGAGGGACTTCAGCGGACCACCAGGCTCAGGAGGCGCCCGGGCACGTAGACGGCCTTGGTCACGGTCAGGCCCTCGAGGTGGCGCGCCACGTTCTCGTCGGCGATGGCCACGGTTCGCACCCGCTCCTCGTCGGCGTCTGCGGGCACCTCCACGCGACCTCGAACCTTCCCGTTCACCTGCACCACGACGAGGATCGAATCCCGGACCAGGGCCGACTCGTCCCAAGCCGGCCAGGGGGTCGCCGAGAGAGGGACGCGGTTGCCCAACGCCTCCCAGAGCTCCTCGGCCACGTGGGGCACCATGGGCCCCAGAAGCTTCACCAGGGCGTCCACCGCCTCGCGGAACACGGTGCGGTCCTCGTCCGTGCGGGGCTCGAAGGCGGCCAGTTCGTTCACCAGCTCCATCGTCGCCGCGATGGCGGTGTTGAAGTGGAACCGGTCCTCGATGTTCTCCGTGACCTTCTTCACGGTCTCGTGGACCTTGCGCCGGAGCGCCCGGGCACCCTCCTCGAGCGAGCCGCCCGCGAAGGGCTCGGCCTCCCGCAACCACCCGTGGTTCTCGGCCACGAGGCGCCACACCCGCCGCAGGAAGCGGGAGGCGCCCTCCACCCCTTCCTCGTTCCACTCCAGGTCCTTCTCCGGGGGGGCGGCGAAGAGGCTGAAGAGGCGGGCCGTGTCGGCACCGTAGGTCCGCACCAGGTGCTCGGGGTCCACCACGTTCTTCTTCGACTTGGACATCTTCTCGGTGCGGCCCTTCTCCACGCCCGCGCCGCACTTGGAGCACGTGCCCTCGGCCACCTCCTCGGGCAGCAGCCAGCCGTGCGTGGGGCACTTCTGGGTCTCCATGCAGACCATGCCCTGGGTGAGGAGGTTGGTGAAGGGTTCGTCCACCGCCGCGATGCCCAGGTCACGGAGCACCTTGGTGTAGAAGCGGGAGTACAGCAGGTGCAGCACCGCGTGCTCGATGCCGCCGATGTACTGGTCCACCGGCATCCAGTGCTCGGTGCGGGCCTTGTCGAGCATCCCCCGGTCGAAGTCCGGGCACGCGTAGCGCTGGAAGTACCACGAGCTCTCGACGAAGGTGTCCATCGTGTCGGTCTCGCGCCGGGCGGGCTGGCCGCAGCCCGGACAGGAGGTCTCGTAGAAGGACGGGATCTCGGCCAGGGTCAGCACCCTTCCCTCGGGGAACTCCACCTCCTCGGGCAGGGCCACCGGGAGTTGATCCTCGGGCACCGGCACCACCCCGCAGGCCGGACAGTGCACCACCGGGATCGGCGCGCCCCAGTAGCGCTGACGCGAGATGCCCCAGTCCCGAAGGCGCCAGTTCACGGCGCCGGCACCGAACCCCTTCTCCTCCAGGTGGGCAATCACCTTCCCGATCCCTTCCCTGCTCTCCGTGCCGTCGAAGGGGCCCGAATTCACCATGCGCCCCGCTTCGACGTGGGCAGCCGTCATGGTCGCGCCGTCCAGGGCGGCACCGGCGGGCTGGATGACCACCTTCACCGGCAGCCCGTACTTGCGGGCGAACTCGAAATCCCGCTGGTCATGGGCGGGAACCGCCATCACCGCGCCGGTGCCGTACTCCAGGAGCACGAAGTTGGCCGCGAAGATCGGCACCCGTTCGCCGGTCAGTTGGTTCAGGCAGTACGCGCCCGTGAAGACGCCCTCCTTCTCGTAGTCGTCGGAGGAGCGCTTGATCTTGTCCTCCTGGCGCACCTTGTCGACGAAGGCCATCACCTCGGGCTCCCGCGCCGTGCCCTTGACCAGTTCCGGGACCAGGGGATGCTCGGCGGCCAGGCTCATGAAGGTGACCCCGTAGAGCGTGTCGGGCCGGGTCGTGAAGACCCGGATCGCGCCCTCGCGGTCCGCCAGGGGGAAGTCCACCTCCGCGCCCACCGACTTGCCGATCCAGTTGCGCTGCATGGTGAGCACCTGGGGCGGCCACCCCGGGAGCTTCTCGGTCCACTCCAGGAGTTCGTCGGCGTACTGGGTGATCCGGAAGAACCAACCCCACTGGGTCCGGGGTGTGGCCTCGGTCCCGCAGCGCCAGCACAGCCCCTGTTCCACCTGCTCGTTGGCGAGCACCGTGGCGCAGGACGAGCACCAGTTGACCTCCGTCTCCCTGCGGTAGGCGAGCCCCTTCTCGAGCATCTTCAGGAACAGCCACTGCTCCCACCGGTAGTAACTGGCGTCGCAGGTGGCGAGTTCCCGGTCCCAGTCGTAGGAGAACCCCATGCGCCGGAGCTGCTGCTTCATGTAGGCGACGTTCTGTCGGGTCCACTGGGCGGGGTGTACGCCGTGTTGGATGGCCGCGTTCTCCGCGGGCAGCCCGAAGGCGTCCCAGCCCATGGGATGGAGGACGTTGTACCCGCGCATCTGTTTGTAGCGCGCCACCACGTCGCCGATGGTGTAGTTGCGCACGTGGCCCATGTGGATGCGGCCCGAGGGATAGGGGAACATCTCCAGCACGTAGTACTTCGGCCGCTCGGAGTCCTCGCCGGCCCGGAAGGTCTTCTCCTCCGCCCAGCGGCCCTGCCACTTCTCCTCGACCGACTGCGGCATGTAGCGGGAGTCCATCGGTGCGTTCCTCCGCCGCCGGCAGCGAGCAGATCGGGCCTGGAACCGGCGCAAAAGACCGAAAAGTCAACGGGAACGGGACGGTAGCACACGGTCCCAGGCGATTCAAGAATGCGCCCGCCGGGGCCGCGTTCCCGGTTGCGCGCCTCTCGGAAGGCGTGCTATCAATAGCGCCCTCGTTCGCCCGGGACACATCCCCGGCCGACGACCACTCGGTCCCCATCGTCTAGCCCGGCCCAGGACACCGGCCTTTCACGCCGGCGACGGGGGTTCAAATCCCCCTGGGGACGCCAAATCGCTGGCCCCGCGACACCCTCGGTGCGCGGGGCCTTCCCCTTTCTCCCCCCGACCTCCCCACGTCCCTCGGCGATCGGCTCCTCCGCCTGCGAGCGACACATCCGGAAATCCAACCGTTACGCCTCAGGATTTGTTCTCCCCGTGCCGATCCGTATCGGACCGTCCAGGCGCGCGCAGGCTTCCCGTGCGCCCGGCGGGCGGAGGGTCCCGGACGACCCGACGCACTCCCGCGCCGATACGGAGGAAGGCGCCCCATGGCCACCGGCCCCGCACGCCACCCACCGACGGCCTCCCGGCAGGGACCCCTGCAGCGGGTTCTGTCACGGCTGCGCGGTCGCGCCGACACCGAGCACGAGCAGGCCTTCATCCGCCTGGCCGTAGGCTCCGTGGCGGGTCTCTACCTGCTCCATTCCCCCGCCCAAGGTACTCCGGAAGGCACGTTTCCAGACCTCTACTCCCTCCTCGTCGTCTTCTTCTTCGCGAGTTCCTTCGCGCTGCTCGGCGGCATCTTCTGGCGCCCCGCCCCGTCCCGCATCCGCCGACTGGCGGGGATCGTGCTCGACATCGGCACCACGACCGCAGCCATGTTCCTGAACGGCCGGGCCGCCGCACCGCTCTTCGTCGTGTTCCTCTGGGTCACCTTCGGGAACGGCTTCCGCTACGGTGTCCCCTATCTCGCGCTGTCCGCCGGCCTCAGCGTCACCGGGTTCCTGTGCGTGGCCGTGTTCGACGCCCAGTGGCGCTCCGACCCCTACGTCCTGTGGGGCCTGCTCGCGGGCCTCGTCGTCCTCCCCTTCTACGTGGCCTCGCTTCTCAAGAAGCTCACGAACGCGGTCGCACGGGCCCAGGCGGCGAACCAGGCCAAGTCGCAGTTCCTCGCCAACATGAGCCACGAGATCCGCACACCGATGAACGGGATCCTGGGGGTCTCGGAACTCCTCCTCGCCACGGGGCTCACCCCGAAACAACGCCGCCACGCCCAGTTGATCCACGGTTCCGCGGAGTGGCTCCTCCACCTGCTGAGCGACCTCCTGGACATCTCGAGGATCGAGGCGGATCGCCTGGAACTCGAGGAGGACGACTTCTCCCCGGCGGCCCTGGTCCGCGACACCGCCGACTTCTTCCGCGAGAGCGCCCGGGTCAAGGGCATCGACATCGCGTGCGACATCGGCGTCGACGCGGCGGAGGCGTTTCGCGGGGACTCGTTCCGGCTTCGCCAGGTGCTGAACAACCTGGTGGGCAACGCCATCAAGTTCACCCCGGAGGGCACGATTCGCCTCTCCTTGACAGCGGGGGAAAAGACGGACTCGGAAGCCGCCCTGGAATTCCGGGTCTCGGACACGGGCATCGGGATCCCACCCGAGGCCCAGCGCCGCATCTTCGAGCCGTTCACGCAGGCAGACTGCTCCACCAGCCGCAACTTCGGCGGGGCCGGGTTGGGCTTGACGATATCCCGGCGTCTCGTCGGAGCCATGGGCGGGGTTCTCCAACTCGAGAGCGACCCGGGCCGAGGATCCACGTTCCACTTTTCGGTCCGGTTGCCGCGCAGCGCAGGCAAGGTCACGAGCCAGCACGTGCCGCTCGGCGACGCCCCGCGCTCCGAGCCGCAAGACGACCTGGCGTGGGCGTCCCCGCCGCGAATCCTGGTGGTCGAAGACAACACCGTGAACCAGGAACTGGTGACCGAGATCCTCCGGGGAGCCGGCTGCGACCCCCGGGTGGCGAGCAACGGGATCGAAGCGCTGCACGAACTCGACCGCTCCGATTACGACCTGGTGCTCATGGACTGTCAGATGCCGGTCATGGACGGCTACAGTGCGACCCGGGCGATCCGGGAGAAGGAGTCGGGCCGGGTGGGGGCAGGGGACGGCGCCAGAACACCCGTGGTCGCCCTCACCGCCCACGTGACCGCGGAAGAGCAGAGCCGGTGTGTGGCGGCCGGCATGGACGACTACCTGGGCAAGCCCTTCCGGGCCGGGCAACTGCTCGCGGCCGTGGCCAAATGGGTGCCGCCCGACGCCCACGCGGCGCCAGTCCCAGCCCGGGTCTCCACCCCCGACCGGGGGTCGGAGGCCTCCGTGCTCGACCGAGTGGTCGGGGGCACGGACGCGGCGCCACCCGTCTCCCTCTCGGCCCCGGGGGCGACCAAGAGCTTCACCCACGACCTCAACAACACGCTCGCGGCGATCATCGGGTACTCCGAACTGCTGCGGCAGGACCTGCAGGAGGGGGGGAAGTCGTGGGGTTACGCAGACCGGATCCTGCGCGCCGCGGAGCGCGCCCGCGACGTGGTCATCCGCGCTCGCTCGTCTTCAGCCGGGGCAAGGGACAAGACGGCCCGGCCGGCGGCGTGACGCCGTCCGCGGGTGGAACAGTGTGCTCTTCGCATGCTGCGGAATGCGCGCGGCGGGCGGCGCGCTTCAGTCTTCTCGGATGGCGTCCCGGAACGCGGCCGCGCTCTCCACCGCCTTGACGCGAAGGTCCTCCATGGCCCACGGGCCGTACTCCCAGTGGGAGAGCACCACGCTGGTGTACTTGAAGGCGACCTCCCCGTCCGTGTCCCGCCGAACCGTGTAGACCACGATGAGCTTCGGACGGCTGTCGCGGAAGACCGGGTCGACCCGGACCGTCTGCATGTCCACCGGCACGTGGACGAGCGCCTCGACGCGGCAGACGAAGCCGACGTCTCCCGGCCCTGCGGATGGAGGCACGCCGGGCATTTTTCCGGCGCTTCG
>CAZJSF010000036.1:0-3311 GCA_964548515.1 uncultured Thermodesulfobacteriota bacterium | reverse complement strand
TGCACTCGATTCGAGGACCGCCGAGAAGCGCTCCGACTCGCGAAGCGCCGCCGCTGCGGCCGAGTCGATCTCGGCCGAGAGGGAACGGAGGAAATCCCCGTGAGCCGGGTCGTCCTCCGGAGGCGCGTCGATCTCCGCGGTGCGCAACCGGACCCAGCCGAGCACACCCTCCGCGTAGCGGGAGTTCCGATAGGTGCGATCGTCCTCGCTGCCCGAAACCGGCTGGCGCACCGTGCTCCCCAGGGCCCTGCGGTTGTCGTAGCGGTCCCGGTCGGTGCCCCTGCGACAACCGGAGGCCGCGGCGAGGCATGCGATCAGGACGGCGAGCGCCACGCTCCAGCGCATCATGCTCTCCCGGTTCCTCTCACGGGCGGCGCGGCGGCCGCTGCAACCCGGCCCCTCATCCGTCCCGGAGCATCCGCCGCAGCACGGCATGGAGGATGCCCCCGTTGCGGCAGTATTCCATCTCGATGGGCGTGTCGACTCGAACCACGGCCTCGAAGCCCACGGGAGCCCCTGCTGCTCGCCGGGCGACCACCGTGACCTTCTGCCCGGGGGCGAGTTCCTCTCCGAGGCCCTGCACGTCGAAGGTCTCGCTCCCGTCGAGGCCCAGCGCCTCGACAGACTCCCCGGCGGCGAACTGCAGGGGGAGCACCCCCATGCCGACGAGGTTGGAGCGGTGGATCCGCTCGTAACTCTCCGCGATCACCGCCCGGACTCCGAGCAGTGCGGTCCCCTTCGCCGCCCAGTCGCGGCTGGAACCCATCCCGTAGTCCTTTCCGGCGAGGACGACCAGCGGCGTCCCCTCCTCCCGGTAGAGCATCGCGGCATCGAAGATGCTCATCTCCCGCCCCGTCGGGAGATGGACCGTGACGCCCCCCTCCGCCCCCTTCGCCAGCAGGTTGTGCAGGCGGACGTTCGCGAACGTGCCCCTCATCATGACCTCGTGGTTCCCGCGGCGGGCCCCGTAGGAGTTGAAATCCTCGGGCCCCACCCCCCGCTCGGTGAGGTACCGGCCGGCGGGCCCCTCCGGGCCGAAGGCTCCCGCGGGGGAGATGTGATCCGTGGTCACGGAATCCCCCAGCACGGCGAGCGCCCGGGCCCCCGAGATGGGCGCGATCCCGGGGGGATCCGGCCGCAGGTCCGCGAAGAAGGGGGGCTCCCGGATGTAGGTGGACGAGGCCTCCCACTCGTACAGGTCGCCCCTCCCCGCGTCCACTTCGTTCCACATGGCGCCGCCGTCGAAGACGGAGGCGTACTCCTCGGAGAACTGGCCCGCACCCACGCTCCGGCCCACGGCCTCCTCCACCTCCCCGGCCGTCGGCCACAGTTCGCGCAGGTACACGGGGTCCCCGTTCGGGTCGTGGCCGACGGGTTCCGAGGTGAGGTCGATGTCCATCGTGCCGGCGAGGGCATAGGCGACCACCAGGGGCGGACTCGCAAGGTAGTTGGCCTTGACGACCGGGTTGATCCGGCCCTCGAAGTTCCGATTGCCGGACAACACCGAAGCCACCACCAACCCCTTCTCCTCCACGGCGGAGGCCACCGCCTCCGGCAGGGGGCCGCTGTTGCCGATGCACGTCGTGCACCCGTAGCCGACGAGGTGGAAGCGCAGGGCCTGGAGGTAGGGCATGAGACCCGCGTCCTCCAGGTATCGGCTCACCACGCGGGAGCCCGGGGCGAGACTGGTCTTCACCCAGGGGCGCACCGCGAGCCCCCGCTCCACCGCCTTCTTCGCCAGGATCCCCGCCGCCACCATGAGCGCCGGATTCGAAGTATTCGTGCAGGAGGTGATCGCCGCGATCACGACGGAGCCGTGGGTGAGCGTGGTCTCCACACCGCTGACTTCGACGGCAACCCTGTGGGGGCGGTAGAGATCCTGCCGAATCGGGCGGTGCTCCACCTCCTGCTCCAGGGCGTGGCCCCCCTCCCCCAACCACCGGCAGTGGTTCGCGTTCTCCGGCAGGTCGGCCTCCACACCGGTGCTGTAGGTCGTCCGCAGGTGACCCAGGAGGGATTTCTTCGCCGCGCGCAGGGAGATGCGGTCCTGGGGTCTCTTCGGCCCCGCGATGCAGGGCTCCACCGTGCTCATGTCGAGGTCCAGCGTCTGCGTGTACTCGGGGTCCTGCGCCTCTTCGGAGCGGAAGAGCCCCTGCTCCTTGGTGTAGCGTTCCACCAGGTCGACCAGGGCCGCGTCCCTGCCCGTGAACCTGAGATACTCGAGGGTCACGTCGTCCACCGGGAAGAAACCCATGGTCGCTCCGTACTCCGGGGCCATGTTGGCCAGGGTGGCCCGGTCGGGGAGCGTCAGGGTCCGGAGCCCCGGGCCGAAGAACTCGACGAACTTGTCGACGACTCCGTGCTTCCGGAGGATCTCCGTGACGACGAGCACCAGGTCCGTGGCCGTGACGCCGGCGGGCATCCTCCCGTCGAGGCGGACGCCAACGACCTGGGGCATGAGCATGTAGACGGGCTGGCCGAGCATGACCGCTTCCGCTTCGATCCCGCCCACGCCCCACCCGACGACTCCCAGCCCATTGATCATGGTGGTGTGGGAGTCGGTGCCCACCAGGGAATCCGGGAAGGCCACCCCGTCACGCACCTGGACGACTTTCGCGAGGTACTCGAGGTTCACCTGGTGGCAGATGCCGGTAGCCGGAGGAACCACCCGGAAGTTCCGGAAGGCGGTCTGGCCCCACTTCAGGAACTGGTAGCGCTCGCGATTCCGCTCGAACTCCTTCCGCGCGTTGAACGCCAGCGACGCCTCGACCCCGAAGTGGTCCACCTGGACGGAATGGTCGATCACGAGATCGACCGGAATCAGGGGATTGATTCGCTTCGGATCCCCGCCCAATGCCTTCATGGCGGCTCGCAGGGCAGCGAGGTCCACAACCGCCGGCACCCCCGTGAAATCCTGCAGGAGGACGCGGGCCGGCAGGAATGCCACCTCCTCACCCGGCCCGGCCTTCGGCTTCCAACCGGCCAGTGCTGCGACATCCTCCTGCCGGATGACGTAACCGTCGCAGTTGCGCAGCACCGACTCGAGCAGCACTCGGATCGAGAACGGGAGCCGCGCCCCCCCTCCGCCGCCGCCCGCCTCCAGGGCGTCGAGACTGAAGAAGGAGACCTCGCCCGAGGCGGTCCTCAGTTTGCGGCGGACATCCAGACCGTTCATCGTCTCACTCCTTGGTGCACCCGGGACCGGGGGAGTCCCTGCGCCGAGACGCGGGGAAAGGGTTCGCTAAGAAAACACACGCGCGCCTTCGGTGCAAGGGCTCCCGAGACGACACCGCCGACCCCGCGTCCCTCCC
>CAZJSF010000035.1:5801-19423 GCA_964548515.1 uncultured Thermodesulfobacteriota bacterium | reverse complement strand
GTGCCCGCAACATCTGCCTCGAAGTCCTCTACATGTGCACGGGCGAGTATGCCAAGCACGAGGGGAGCGAGGTGTTCCGGATCCTCTTCGTGGACCGCCACAACGCGTGCCGCAGCCAGATGGCCGAGGTGATCGCCAACTCCCTGCAGCAGCCGCAGTTCATCTTCAGCAGCGCGGGGCTCGATCCCCAGCCCCTCGATCCGAAGGCCGTCGCCTTCATGGCGGAGAAGCGGCTCGACATCTCCCGCATGGCTCCCAAGGGTATCTTCCAGGTGCCCCACCTGGACCACTACCAGGTGGTCGTGGGACTCGACCCCGAGGTGCAGCGGGCGTTTCCCCGCCTACCCCGGAAGGTGGTCTTCCTCGACTGGAGCATCCGGGACCCGTCCGACCTGGACGGGCCCCCTGAGGCGGTGCGTGCCGCGTTCGAGGAGACCTACCAGTTCATCGACAGCCACATCCGTGACCTCGTGGAAGCCATCCTCGGCACAAAGGTGAATTCGCGATGACGCAGAGACGAAACGAATTTCTGGCGTGGATCGGGCTGCCCGGCCTGGCGGTGCTTCTCGGGGCGTCCCTCGCGCTCCTGGGCGGCTGCAGCAAGGGGGGCGACGACGCCAAGGGTCAGCCGAAGACTGCCAGGACCATCATCCAGAACAAGGGTTCCGACACCATGGTGAACCTCGCCCAGGCCTGGGCCGAGGCGTACCGGGAGGCCCAGCCGGACGTGGAGGTGGAGGTCTCGGGAGGGGGCTCGGGCGTCGGCCTGGCGGCCCTGACGCGGGGTGCGGTGGACATCGCCAACGCGTCGCGGGACATCAAGCCCCAGGAGGCCGAGGCGGTGAAGCAGAACACGGGCAAGGCCCCCGGCGAGTTCATCGTCGGATACGACGCCCTCGCGATCTACGTCCACAAGGACAACCCCATGGAGGAGATCACCCTGGCGCAGATCTCGCAGATCTACGAGGAGGGGGGGACCACCACGAAGTGGTCCGAGCTCGGGGTGACCCTGCCCAGCGGCCAGGACGAGATCATCCGGGTGAGCCGGCAGTCCAGCTCCGGCACCTACGAGTTCCTGCGGGAGCACGTGCTCCACAACCGGGACTTCAAGCTCGGGTCGCGCGACCTGAACGGCTCGAAGGAGGTTGTCGAGCTCGTGGCCAACACCCCGGGGGCCATCGGGTACAGCGGCATGGGCTACGCCACCGCGGGGGTCAAGATGCTGCGGGTTGCCCGGGAGCCCGGTGCCCCGCCGGTGGCTCCCAGCGTGGCCGCCACCCTCGACAAGTCCTACCCCATCGCCCGCTCGCTGCACCTCTACACCGTGGGGGAGCCCCAGGGCGCGGTGAAGGCCTACATCGACTGGATTCTCGGGCAGGCGGGGCAGCAGATCGTGGCGGAGAGCGGGTACGTCCCGGTCGCCGCGTCGCAGGGCGCGAAGTAGCGGATACCGTCGCCCTCACGAGCTTCGGGAGGCGGATTGCATGGCACGCCCCGGTTCCTCGGTCCGACCCGCCCGCGCCTTCTGGGCGGTGGCGGGAGAGAAGGGGATCGAGACGGTCATCCGGCTGAGCGGGGTGAGCGCCATCCTGTTCGTGCTGGCCATCTTCTTCTTCATCTTCCGCGAGGCCGCCCCGGTCCTCTACAGCGGCTCGTTCAAGCTCGGGCAGTTCCTCACGAGCGTCGAGTGGTACCCCACCTCGGCCACCAACGTGCGTTACGGGGCGTTCGCCCTCATCGTGGGGACGTTCAGCGTCACGGCCCTGGCCATGGTCATCGCGGTCCCCTTTGGGCTCGGGGTCGCGATCTTCATCTCCGAGTTCTGCGGGCAGCGGGTGCGGGAGTCGCTGAAGATCATCATCGAGCTCCTCGCGGCCATCCCCAGCGTGGTGTGGGGCTTCATCGGCCTCACCGTCATGAGCAAGCTCCTCGTGAAGTACGCCGGGGCTCCGGTGGGGGTGAACATCCTCAACGGCGGCCTCATCCTGGCGCTCATGAGCGTGCCGATCATCGTCTCCATCGGGGAGGACGCGCTCAAGGCCGTGCCGGACTCCTACCGGGAGGCGGGCCTCGCCATGGGCGCGACCCGCTGGCAGTTGCTCCACAGGGTGCTCCTGCCGGCAGCCAAGAACGGGCTGCTCGCGGCCGTCCTGCTCGGGGTGGGGCGTGCGATCGGGGAGACCATGGCGGTGCTGATGGCCACAGGCCACGCGGTGCAGATCCCCCACGGCATCCTCGACTCCGTGCGGACGCTCACGGCCAACATCGCGGCGGAACTGGGGGAGGCCCCGGCCGGTTCGGACCACTACCGCGTGCTCTTCCTCACCGGCGTGCTGCTCTTCACCATCACCTTCGCGGTCAACCTGACGGCGGACCTGGTGATCCGCGGAATCCGGAAGAAGTGAGCCATGGCGGCGCCCGACGTCCCGGTTGACGCCCTCCGCTTCACCAAGACCGCCCTCGTGCGCCGCAAGGAGCGGACGGAGAAGGGGGTGAAGGCGGCCTTGTGCCTGATGGCGGTGGCCACCATCCTGCCGCTCGTCGCCATCGTCGCCTACCTCGTCGTCGAGGCGGCCCCGTCCCTGGACCTGGAGTTCCTGCTGGACATCCCCCGGAAGGGCATGACGGCCGGGGGCATCTGGCCCGCCTTCGTGGGAACGATCTACCTGGTCGTCATCTCCCTCGCCGTGGCCGCGCCGATCGGCGTGATGGCGGCGGTCTACCTGAACGAGTACGCCAAGGACAACTGGTTCAACCGCCTGATCAACCTCGCCGTGATCAACCTCGCCGGGGTCCCGAGCATCGTGCACGCCCTGTTCGGGCTCGGGGCGTTCGTGTACGCGGCCCGCTTCGGCTACTCGATCCTCTCCGCGTCGCTGACCCTGGCGATCATGACCCTGCCCGTCATCATCGCCAGCACCCGGGAGGCCCTCGCGTCGGTGCCGATCTCCTTCCGGGAGGCCTGCTGGAACGTCGGGGCCACGCGCTGGCAGACGATCCGGTCGATCGTCCTGCCCAACTCGGTCAGCGGCATCCTCACCGGCGTGATCCTGCAGGTGAGCCGGGCGGCGGGGGAGACGGCGCCGATCATGTTCACCGGCGCGGTGTTCTACAAGGCCGTGGAGCGGGGCGACCTGTTCCCGTACCGCGTCGGCGAGCAGTGCATGGCGCTCTCCATGCACCTCTACACCGTCTCCACCCAAGTCCCGGGGGTCAGGGAGTCCATCCCGGCGGCCACGGCCGTGGTGCTGCTCAGTTCGGTGCTCATGGTGAACGCCGCGGCGATCGCCCTGCGCGTCTGGCTGCGCAACCGGAAGAAGTGGTAGCGGGATGAGCGCTTCGCCAAAGATCGAGGTCCGCGACCTGCGCCTCGCCTACGGCACACTGGAGGTGCTCCACGGCATCTCCTTCGACGTGCGCCGCAACGAGATCCTGGGGGTCATCGGCCCGGCCCAGTCGGGCAAGACCTCGCTGCTCCGGTGCATCAACCGCACCGTGGACTTCTCCCCCGGCAGCCACGTGTCCGGCACCATCCGGGTGGACGGCGAGGACGTGTCCCGCACGCGGAACGTGTTCGAACTGCGCCGAAAGATCGGCATGGTCGCGCCCCTTCCCGTGGGGCTGCCGCTGTCGATCTACGACAACGTGGCCTTCGCCCCCCGGTGCGCGGGGATGAACGACCGGGCGGAGCTCGACGGGCTGGTGGAGCGGTGCCTCCGGCAGGCCGCCCTGTGGGACGAGGTGAAGGACCGGCTCGGCACCCTGGGGACCAAGCTGTCGGGGGGCCAGCAGCAGCGCCTGACCATCGCGCGGGCGCTCTCCCACCAGCCGGAGATCCTGTGCCTGGACGAGTTCTCGATCGCCATCGACCCGGTGACGACCATGCGGATCGAGGACGTGCTGAAGGAACTGCGCGAGGAGATCACCATCATCCTCGTCACCAACCTGACCCACCAGGCCCGGCGCCTCGCGGACCGGACCATGTTCCTGTGGAACGGCGAGATCGTCGAGATGGACCAGACCGACGTGATCTTCTCCGAGGAGCCCGCGGATCGGCGGACCTGGGAGTACGTCAACGGGATCATCGGCTAGCCGACCCATGAGCGCACCGGACCGAAACGCGATCCAGACCCGCGGGCTGGACCTGTGGTACGGGGACTTCCAGGCCCTGAAGCAGATTTCCGTCGGCATCCGCAACGGCATCATCACCTCGCTGATCGGGCCGAGCGGGTGCGGCAAGACCACGCTGCTGCGCTGCTTCAACCGGATCAACGAGCGCTGGGACTACGTGCGCACCGAGGGCGAGATCTCGATCCTGGGCAAGAACATCTACGACCCCGACGTGTCCCTGATCGAGCTGCGCAAGGCCGTGGGCATGGTCTTCCAGCGCCCCAACCCCCTCCCCATCTCGGTCTACGAGAACGTGGTCTTCGGCCTGCGCATCCACACCCAGGGGGCGCGGCAGCGCAAGTCGGAACTTGACGAGGCCGTGGAGAAGGCCCTCACGGAGGTGGGGCTGTGGCACGACCTCAAGGACCGCCTCCACGAGCGGGCCACCGGGCTCCAACTGGAGCAGCAGCAGAAGCTCTGCATCGCCCGGCTGCTGCCGCTCAAGCCCGAGGTCATCCTCATGGACGAGCCGTGCTCCGCCCTGGACGTGGAGGGCACGCGGGCCATCGAGGAGCTCATGTTCGAACTCCGGGGGCGCTACACCATCGTCATCGTCACCCACAACATGGCCCAGGCCCGCCGCGCCAGCGACGAGTGCATCTTCATGCTGCTCGGCGAGGTGGTGGAGCACTCCCGCACCGCCGACCTCTTCCTCGCCCCCGACGACCCCCGCACCGCCGAGTACATCGAGGGCCGCTACGGCTGAGGCTCCGGGGGGGGCGCTTGAGTGAGGGCCAACCCCTCACCATCTCCTAAGCCTACGACCCGGCCAAGCTGGTTCCCGTCACCGAGGCCGCTCCAGGAGGGGGTGGCGCACAGGGTGTTGCTTGGGCCTGGCGGGTGGGCGCCGGGGAGCTCCGCTTCGAGTGCCGGTTGGCCCACGTGGGGCGGTTCCTTGCTGCGGGGCGGCTCGCCAGTGCGGGCAGAAGGGCGTGGAGGTGGGGCGGTAGCCGGGACTCGGGCGCTCGGGAGCCATCGCAATCGTTCGCCGGGACGAAGGCGTGGTGCAACGCTCCCGCGGGTTGCTACAGAGGATTCTTTTGGCGGACTGATCTCTCTTCCGACGACGTCTCGTTTCTCTTCTTTCCGGAACGCAAAGCGGGGCGCCCATCCGGGGCGCCCCGCATCCAGATTTCCGCAGGATGGTGGCAGCGCGCCTACCTGCTCCCCTTGCGGCGGCCCATCCTGGCGAGACCCAGCAGCCCGCTGCCCAGCAGGACGATCGTGGCCGGTTCGGGGACCGGCGCCGGGGGCTTCCACGTGACGTCGTGGGACCCCGGGTTCCCGGCATCGTCCGTGCTGATCGACTTGACGGTCGTCGTGGTGACCCCCTTCTTGGTCTTGACGTCCAGTTGCACCGAGGTTTCCAGGGCCATGACGTCCCAGTGAATCCATGCCAGGTCACCCATGCCGCCGAAGGCCAGGGTCTTGACCTGCCCGTCGGCGGCCCCGGTCTCGGAAGAGAAGTCCGGTACGACGCCCAGCATCTTCGCGAACCCGCCGATGTCGAAGAAGAGAAAGTCGGCGATGCCAGGCTTCGCGGGATCGTGGTTGGACGGAGGGTTCGGGAGCCAACTGTTGCCCGCGTCCCACCAGAAGGCCGGGTTGCTGTCGACCTTGAGGCTAGCGTATGCCTCGGCCCCCTTGCCGTCGGGCACGGAGGCGACCAGGATCGCTCCCTTGCCGTCGAAGTGGGTCGGGAAGAAGACGAGCGGGTTGCCGTTGGCGAACGTGAGTGCCGACCAGTCCAGCCCTGGCCCGACCGGGATTCCCGCCACCGAGCCGCCCAAGTACTTGGAACCCAACTGCACGACGTCCTTCTGTTGGTACACCCCGGCCACGTACAACGTGGTTCCGGAGACCACGGCGGTTTCCTCCTCCGGGGGATTCGTCAGGGAAACCCCCGGAGGGGAGTAGTCGGCGTAGGCCCCCTCCCCGGGGCCACCCGGGGCGCCCACCTGGAGAATCGGGACGGCCTCCGCCGTGGCCATCCAACCGAACACCGCCATCCCTGCGATCCAAACCGTCCTGCGAGAGTTCATGGCCGCCGTCTCCTTCTTCGGGTCCTTTCCCGATCACGCAATCTATCGATGAGTAAATATGCGCATTCTGATACAAGGAACTGCGTATGCATGAGTGCAGCTTCCATGCCACGGCTAGCCACAGAAGCTGGCGTCGGTGCTTTCCGGTTGCCGGACGACACGTTACGATCGGCTGTCCTGGGCGAGCCTCGGAGGTCTCGGAGCGAAGGCCCCACCCGCTTCGTCCAAGAGTGGAAACGGTTTGCCCACCCCCCTTGTGTTCCCGGGACTCTAGGCAGACACGGTTCCTTCCGTCCCCGCGGAGGCGCGGGTGCACGGACGCCTCATGGGGAGGAGGTCGGTGAACGGGGTCGGGGCGCCGCCGGGGTAGGTCGCCGGGCGCGGGAAGGGGGCTCTGGAAGGGAATCGTGCGAGGGGTGGAGTGTGCAGGACCGAACGGGGGATCATCCACCCTCTTCTGCGTGATTGTTCTCGTGCGCACGTTCACTCCGGTTCCCATTTCGTTCCCGTCGGCGTCTCCGAACCGGGTCGCCGGGATGGTCGTCGCCGCGGCCGGGAGGCGCGGTCGGTTCTTTCCGGCCGGTCGTCCCGGCACGGCCTGTGCCACAGACCCCTGCAGCCCGGCGCATGGAGTGTTCTCGACCCGGGGCGAAGGAGGGAGCCGTGGTGGACGCGACAGGTGGGACGCAGGCCAACGCATGCGAGGGGGGAAGCGCCGGGCGCCGGCGGTCCCGGGGCTGGGGAGATTGCCCCGTGCTCCGCCCGGGGTTCGTGCTCGCGGCCCTTCTCTGTGCTCCCTGGGTCTCCCAGGCGCGAACTTCGATCCTGCATCCGCTGAACGGGTCCGCGGTGTCTGAGACCGGGGGAACCGTGGTCGGCTTCTGCGACGACGAGGAGCGGTTGGACATCGACGTCCGGCTGAACGGGCGTTCCCACGTGGTGGAGCTGTGGGACGGGGTCTTCGAGATCGACCTCGACTGGCAGGAAGGCGCCAACGTACTCGTCGTGGACGGGACGAGCGTCTCGTTCGTCAGCGACCCCTACGCGGAGACGTTGCGGGAGCCCACGGTGCACCAGGCCATGCTCGACAACTGCGCCAACTGCCACCGCCTCGGGCGCAGCCTGGACCTCTCCCTCCGAGAGCAGGCCAATTCGCTGTGCTCGGGATGCCACGCCGGGCATCCCGGACCCGAGGCGCACGGAGGAGCGGCGTGCCTGTCGTGCCATGCCCCCCACTCCTCTTGGGAGCCCGCGCTGGTCCGGGCGCCGGGTGACGCCGCGTGCGTCGCCTGCCACCCCTCGGGATACTGGCGGGGTCCGGGAACGGCCCACGGGGAGGTGGGGGCGTCCCTCGGCTGCACCCGCTGCCACGCCCCCCACTCCCCCCGCCTGGAGGAGAGTCCCGTCTGCACCGACTGCCATGGCCAGCACGCGGGCCAGCGCACGGGGCACGAGGGGGTCGCTTGCCACACGTGTCACTGGATGCACCGGCAGGAAAGGAGGTCCGGTTACAAGGAGCCCGCCGTGGCGTGCGGCGGATGCCACGCGCTGCCCGACGAGGCGGCCCACCAGGACATGCTGGGCGAGTGCTCCGGTTGCCACGCCTTTCACGGGGGAGACGGCGAGCCCGTGTGGACCGCTCGAAACTGCGCGCCGTGCCACCCCACCATCGACGCCCACCCCGACTATCACGGCGACGCGCCCATGAACGAGTGCAACCAGTGTCATGCCGCCCACGATCCCCGGAACCTGTCGGCGGCGCTGGCCGGGTGCGGCGGCTGCCACCCGTCCGGAGCGGTCGAGTCCGCCCACCCCGAGCCTACGCCGGGCTCCACGGAGTGCCTCCTGTGCCATCGCATTCACGGGCCCGTGGAGAGTGGCCTCCTCCCTTCGGTGCAGTCCCCCCTCTTCCGCGACCGGGCATGCCGGCAGTGCCACGGGCATCCGGCCTTCGGCGGCGGGAAGCAACTGCCGGGGCGGTGGGGCGATCTCTGCCTCGGCTGCCACGGGGACCTCGGGGCCGCGTCCTCCCACGCGCCCGCCCGCGACGGCCGGTGCGAGGCCTGCCACCTCGCCCACGGAGGGGAAGTGGCGCACGAACTGCGCGCTGCCGACTCGGTTCTCTGCCTGGGCTGCCACCCGGGAATCTCCGGGTGGGCGGTGTCCGCCGTCGCGGGGGACCCGGCTCGGCTCGGGTGCACGGAGTGTCACGCGCCCCACGGAGGGAACGGTCCTGCCCACCTGCGGGCGCCGGGAAGGGCCCTCTGCCTCGGGTGCCACCCGGACCCCGCCGTTCTCGCGACGGGCGACGCCAGGCCCTACGTCCACGGGCCCTTGAACGCCGGGGAGTGCACCCCGTGTCACGCCCCGCACCTCCACGGGTCGCGGCAGTGGGAGGGGGACACGGCCGGGCAGCTATGCCGGTCGTGCCACGACTCGAGCGTCGCGGCCGGGGGCAGGGAACACCTGCCGGCGGCCAGCGGCCGCTGCACCGCGTGCCACGACCCCCACGCCGCCTCCGGGCCGGCCCTGCTCCGCAGCGACGGGGACGAACTGTGCCTGGCGTGCCACGACACCTCCCGCCACACCCACAGGCTCTCGCTCGCCGGTTCCGGGCCGCGCGTCCATGTGCCCGCGGACCGGGTCGCAGACGGAGGAAGGCTGGTCTGCCGGGGCTGTCACGATCCCCACGCGTCGGGGCGCGAAAGGCTCCTGAGCGAGGATCGGGGGGAACTCTGCTCCGTGTGCCACTGAGGTCCCACCCCGGAGGCGGCAGGGCAACGCGGCGTGGCCGAGAGCGTCAGCGGATGACGAGTTCCGGTGCCGGAGCGGCCTTGACCGCGCCCACCCGGCGTGCCGACTCGATCCCCACGGCCCGAAGCCGGGCGACGAGCCGGTCTGCCTGTTCTTCCGGGAGGGCCAGGAGCAGTCCTCCGGAGGTCTGGGGGTCGAACAGGAGCTGCTCCTGTTCCCGGGAGAGGCGGGCCAGGATCCTGAGGTCGCTGCCGGTCATGGCCCGGTTCGCCTCGTTGCTGCCGGTCGTCTCACCCCTCCGGTACATCGCGAGGGCGTTGGGGTAGAGGGGAAGGGCTCCGAACTCCAGGTCCAGGCAGGCCCCCGCGCCCCGGGCCATCTCCAAGCCGTGGCCCGCAAGCCCGAAACCCGTGATGTCGGTGCAGGCGTGGACCTCGAACTCCTGCGCCGCCTCGCACGCCCGGCGGTTGAGGGACGCCACCACCGGGAGCACCGGATCCAGTTCGGCGAGGGGGAGGCGCCGGGAACGCACGGCGTTGAAGAGCACCCCCGTGCCCAGGGGCTTCGTCAGAACCAGGGCGTCGCCCGGCCGGGCCGTGGAGTTGCGCCACACGCGGTCGGGGTGGACGACCCCGGTCACGGACAACCCGTACTTGGGTTCCTCGTCGTCCACCGAGTGCCCCCCGACCAGGCATGCCCCCGCCTCGGCGACCTTCTCGTGCCCGCCGCGCAGGATCTCGCCGAGCACGTCGCACCCGAGCTTCTTCGAGGGGAACATCACCAGGTTCAGGGCCGTGACGGGACGCCCCCCCATGGCGTAGACGTCGGACAACGCGTTCGCGGCGGCGACCCTCCCGAACCACAGGGGGTCGTCCACCGGCGGCGTGATGAAGTCGGTCGTCGTGATGACCGCGAGTTCGGGCGCCAGTCGGTAGACGGCAGCGTCGTCGCTGGCCTCGTAGCCTACGAGCAACTCGGGGTCGGTGGGGGCCGGCAGGCCGCGCAGCGCGTCCGACAGGACCGTCGGACCGATCTTCGCCGCTCAGCCGCAGGTGCGGGAGAGACTCGTCAGCGTCCTTCGCCGTCGGAAGAAGGGCATGGCGGCTTCCTCTCGTCGCGCGCGGGGTTCGTCTGAATCCGGGGCCGCCCGGAAGATATCACGGGGAAGGGGGACGGGAGTACCGGGAGAGGGGGCGGGGACCGGGGAGGCCGCCCCGGAGCATGCCTGCGCTCAGGAACGGACCGCCGGGTTGTGCAGGCTCCCCGACCCCGGGCTCGGCGGGTCCAGCAGGACCCGGCGGCCCGCGACCCGGAGACGCCCCTCGGCGAGGTACTGGAGGGCCTGGGGGTAGATGCGGTGCTCCTCCCGCAGGATGCGGGAAGCCAGCGTGTCGGGCGTGTCGTCGTCCCGGATCGGCACGACGGCCTGGATGATGATCGGGCCCGTGTCCATGCCCTCGTCCACGAAGTGCACGGTGCACCCCGAGAACTTGACGCCGTGCTCGATGACCTGGCCGTGGACGTGGACCCCCGGGAAGGAGGGGAGCAGCGCCGGGTGGATGTTCAGTACCCTCCCGGGGAAGGCCCGCAGGAGGACCGGGCTCACGAGCCGCATGTAGCCCGCCAGGACGACCGTGTCGACCCCGTGACGCTTCAGGCTCTCGACGATCCGCTCGTCGTGCTCCTCGCGCGTCCCGGCCCAGGGGATGGCCTCGAAGGGGACCCCGGCCTTCCGGGCGCGTTCGAGCGCGAAGGCCTCCGGGTTGTCGCTGACGACGACGCCGACCCGCGCGTCGAGGCGTCGAGCCGCCGCTGCGTCGAGGATGGCCTGGAGGTTGGACCCGCTACCGGAGGCCAGCGCCCCGAGGACCAGCGGCTTCACGCGAACCTCAGACTGGGCTTCCCCGCCCCCCGCTCCCGCACCTCGCCGATCACCCAGGCCTTCTGCCCCAGGGCCTCGAGACGGCTCATGACCTCGTCCACGTCCCTGGCCGGAATCACCACCACCAGCCCGACGCCGCAGTTGAAGGTCCGGAGCATTTCCCCGTCCTCCACGTCCCCGAGCCGGCGCAGCAGCCCGAAGATCGGGGGCTCCGCCCAGGATTCGCGCTCGATCACCGCCTGGCACCCCTGGGGCAGGACGCGGGGCAGGTTCTCCGGGATCCCCCCCCCCGTGATGTGGGCCATGCCCTTCACGGTGAAGTCGCGCACGAGGTTGAGCGCCGTGCGAACGTAGATCCGGGTCGGGGTCAGGAGTTCCTCGCCCAGGGTGCGGCCGAGTTCCGGGAACGCGTGGTCGAGTCCGTAGCCCCCGTCCTGGAGGAGGATCTTGCGCGCCAGGGAGAATCCGTTCGAGTGGAGGCCGGTGGAGGCGAGCCCCACGATCCGGTCGCCCACCGTGATGCCGGAGCCGTCGATCAGCTTGTCCCGGTCCACGAGTCCCACGCAGAAGCCGGCGAGGTCGTACTCGCCGTCCGCGTACATCCCGGGCAGTTCCGCCGTCTCTCCGCCCACGAGGGAGCAGCCGGCGTCCTTGCACCCCACCGCGATCCCCGAGATCACGTCGGCCGCCACCTTCTCGTCGAGGCGGCCGGTGGCGAAGTAGTCCAGGAAGAACAGCGGTTCCGCGCCCTGAACCACCAGGTCGTTGACCGACATGGCCACGAGGTCGATCCCGACGGTGTCGTGCACGCCGGCCTCGAAGGCGACCTTGAGTTTGGTTCCCACCCCGTCGGTCGAGGAGACCAGGACCGGCCGCTCGCAGGGGGACTCCGCGAGGGAGAACGCGGCGCCGAATCCGCCCACGTGGCTCATGACCTCCGGGCGGAGGGTGGGCTTGACGAATTCCTTGATGTGATCCACGAGCCGGTTGGCGGCGTCGATGTCCACCCCGGCCGACTTGTAGCTGCTGCCTCGGGAACCCAAGGGTCGTTCCTTGCCCGACCAGCGGGCGGTTCGGGGTGCGGATCGGAGCGCCGTAGGCTATCCAATGGCCGCGCGGAGTGTCAATCCGCTTCCTTTCCCGCCTCGCGTGCGGCGGGTACAATGCGCGCCGTTGAAGCTTTGGCGGCCGGTGCGATCGACGGGCAGAAGGAGGGCGAACCATGGTGCAGGTGCTGATCGCGTACTCGAGTCGGAGCGGGAACACCGAGAAACTGGGGCGCGCCGTGGCGCGGGGCGTCGAGGCCGCGGGGGGCAGCGCCGTGGTCAAGCGGGCCGGCGAGACCACCAAGGAAGACCTGGCGGCGGCGGACGCCATCGTCCTGGGAAGCCCCGTGTACTTCGGGACGCCCACCGCCGAGATGAAGGAGTTGATCGACCGGAGCGTGGGCGTGCGACGGAAGCTGCGGGACAAGGTGGGGGCCGCCTTCGCCACGGCGGGACATCACACGGGAGGGAAGGAGACCACCATCCTCAGCATGCTCTACGCGTTTCTCATCCACGAGATGGTGGTGGTGGGGGACCCCATCGAGACCGGCGGGCACTACGGCACGGCGTGCCTCGGCAACCCGGGGGAAGACGACGAACGGGCGGGCGAGTTGCTCGGGGCGCGGGTGGTGAAAGTGACCCAGCGACTCAAGCAGGGTTGACGCGGAGGGTCGTCCAGGCGGGATGCGGCGGCGACGGTCTGGTTCCGTCGGCGTCCCCGGAGTCACGGCGATGTGCGGAAGCCTTCGGGTCACGACGATAGGCACGGGGACCTGCGTGCCGCGGCTCGACCGTCGGGGCCCCTGCGTGCTGCTCCAGGCGGGAGGCACCTCGGTGGCGGTGGACCTGGGCTTGGGTGCCCTCCACGGCCTCCTGCGGGCGGGGCTCCGCCACGACGCCGTCGACGCGGTTCTCCTCACCCACCTCCATCCGGATCACACGGCCGAGATCGTGCCGTTCCTGTTCGCCGCCAACTACGACGAAGTCCCCCGCACGAGAGGCCTCTTCCTCGGGGGAGGGGCCGGCCTGGCTCCCTTCCTGGACGGCCTTCGGGTGTCGTACGGCCGCTGGCTCGAGCCCAGGGGCTACGAACTGTTGGTGCGTCAGTTGTCGGCCGCCGAGGAGTTTCGCATCGGTCCGGTCCGCTGCCGGAGCGGCGCCGTCAGCCACACCGAGTCGAGCCTCGCCTACCGGTTCGAGAGCGAGGGGCGATCGGTGGTGGTCTCCGGCGACACGGGGCCCTCGCCCGAACTGGAGCGCCTGGCCGCCGGCTGCGATCTGCTCGTGCTCGAGGCGAGTCTGGCCGGGGAGAAATCCGTCCCAGGCCACCTGACCGCGGCGGAGGCTGGTGAACTGGCCGGGCGGGCCGGGGTGCGCCGCCTGGTGCTGATCCACCTCTATCCCTCGGCCGACGCCTCCGCCCCCGGGGAGGAAGCCTCGCGGGCCTTCGGGGGCCCGGTGAGCGTCGCGAGAGACGGACAGACGTTCGCGCCCGGGCCGGGCAGTGTCGCGTTCTCGAAGCAGGGTTGCGTACCGGGAGCGATCCGGCGCCCGGTCCTGCAAGGCGCGAGGAGCGAGAATACCGGGCCGCCGTCGACCGACGAGCAACGCAGCGGGCCGGGATGTCGGGGCGTTCGAATACAACCTTAGCTTTGGGAACGCGATGCTAGAGATCCGGTCCCGACGCCCCGGCGCCTTCACCGGCTGGCCCGGGCAGGGGTGCGAAAG
>CAZJSF010000035.1:0-5701 GCA_964548515.1 uncultured Thermodesulfobacteriota bacterium | reverse complement strand
TCCGGTCCCGACGCCCCGGCGCCTTCACCGGCTGGCCCGGGCAGGGGTGCGAAAGCCGCGTGGTTCGAAGTGAAGCCCGGCGGGGTGCGTCCCAAGATCGCGCGCAGCCACGGCTGGGATCGGGCCTCCTCGAGTCGGCGGCGGAGCCCGCCGCGGTCCGGCAGGAGGCGGTCCGGCCCCTGGCGGTAGAGCGAGAGATCGGCTCCGGATTCTTCTTGCCCTCCGGGCGTGCGGGTCTCCTCTTCTCCCTCCCTGGCTAGCGGGACGTTCATCAACGCCAGGTTGAGGAACGTGATGGAGGGCGAGTGCTCCTCCGCCCACCGCAGGGTCTGCTCCGCCGCGGCGCCCGTTTCCCCGGGGATCCCGAAGAGCAGGTACACGAAGGTCCGGATTCCGGCGGCGGCCAGGTTCTCGACGACCTGTCCGGCGCGCCTCGCCGGGACCCCCTTGGCGAGGCGGTCGAGCAGTTCCTGGGAGGCGGTCTCCACACCCAGTTGGAGCATGGCGCAGCCCCCCTCGGCCAGGTCCCGGGCGAAGGCCGGGTCCTCCAACTGCGGCTCCAGCCTGGCGAACCCGTACCAACGGATGCCCTTCCCCCGGAGCCGGCGGGCCAGGCTCCTGAGGAGCGAGGGGGGCACGGCGTCGTCCGTCAGGTGGAAGCACCCCCCTCCCGTGCCTTCGGCCGCGCGGAGCATGGCGGCGGCCAGCGCCTCCCCTCGGGCGGCCTGGAAAGGTTGCCGGTCCTGGGCGGCCTCCGGGCAGAAACGGCACCGCCGCCAGTAGCAGCCGCGGGACGCCGCGAGGGGGATGATCGGACCCGGCGACAGGTATCGTTGCCAAGGCAGGCCTTCGGTCGTCGGTTCGAAGCATACCCGGGGGCGTCCTTCGCCCGGGTCCGGCTTCCACGTCCCGGTGCGGGGCGCGAGAGCACCGGGTGCCGAGGCGAGCGTCCCGCCCTCGGAGAGGTGTTCCAGGGCCTGTTCCCCCGGGCCGACGATCAGGGCGTCCCACGTCTCGAAGACCCGGGACTCCGGCCGGAGTCCCGGCGCCCACGAAGTCACCACCCCCCCTCCCAGGACCAGGAGGCCTCGGTAGCCTTCGCGCCGCAGCGCAGAGGCCAGCGCGAAGGCGGGTACGGCCTGGGACAGGTACGTGGCGGAGACGCCGACGACGGCGGGGTCCGACGCGAGGATCCGCCGGGCCATGGCCCCGATCTCCGGAGCGAGTGCCGAGCGGTGGGCCTCCACCAGGTCTCCGCTGCGCAGAGGGGACAGGCCCGGTTCCTCCAGGTCGCCGATGCCGATCCGGATCCGCCGGGCGCGGGAGACCGTCCGGTAGCCCTCGGCCAGGGCGTCCAGGGCGGCCCGGTAGCGGGGGTAGGATCCATAGGTCTCCGGACGGCGCAGGGCCTCGACGGCCGCGGGGACGCGCCGCGCTCCCCGCTCCGCGGAGGTGACGTGCGCCCGCTCGCCTCCCGACCGGCGCAGTGCCTCCGCACACCGGTGCAGCGAGGCGGAAGACAGCAGGCCTTCCTGCACTTCGAGGTTCCCGTCGACCACCGCGCACGGAGTCCCCCGGGCGCGGAGGTGCCCGGCGAGCGCCAGCAGGCCGGGCGTCGGCTCGCAGGGCTTCGCCTGGGGCGGGCAGACGAGAGCGACCGGCCGCGTCATCGGTCTTGCCGGGGCAGAGGGGACGGCCGCATCAGGGACACGGCGAGGCCCAGGAGGCACGCCACGAGCCCCAGCGACATCGCCGTCCTCCACCCGGCCGTGAAGGCAGCCGAGAGTTCGGGGCGGAATTCGGCCAGCGTGGTTCCCCCGTACGCGCCGTAACCGGCCGAGAAGGTGGCGCTGCCCAGGGCGATGCCGAGGGCCATCCCCAGGTTGCGCGCCACGGCGGCGATGCCCCCGGCGATGCCGAGGCGTTCGGGCGAGACGCTTCCCATGATCGAGGAGGTGTTCGGGGGGTTGAAGAGGGCGCTGCCCGCCCCCAGCAGGGCCAGCGAGGCGAGGGCCACCGGGGTCGGGGTCGACGGCCCGAGCATGAGGAATCCTGTCAGCGAAAGCGCCCGCACTCCCATGCCGATCGCCGTGAGGCGGCCGTATCCGATCCGGTCGGAGAGCGAGCCCGCCCACGGCGCGAGCAGGCTCATGGCGAGGGGCGGCAGCGTCAGCATCATGCCCATGCTTCGGGCGCTCAGTCCGCGCACCTCGAGCAGGTAGAAGGGCATCAGGAGGACGACCACGAAGCCGGCCAGGTACGACAGCACCGCCGCAGCGGCCGCAGCGGAGAAACCCCGATCGCGAAACAGGTCGAGGTCGAGGAGCGGCTCGGGCACCCGGGCCTCGCGCACGAGGAAGGCGGCGAGCAGGACGATCCCTGCACCGCCCCAGGCCAGGGTCGCCGGGCCGGCGACGCCCCATTGGGGGAGC
Source organism: uncultured Thermodesulfobacteriota bacterium (assembly GCA_964548515.1). Taxonomy (GTDB): domain Bacteria; phylum Desulfobacterota; class Deferrisomatia; order Deferrisomatales; family JACRMM01; genus CAZGRT01. Next base: position 3,269 of record CAZJSF010000035.1, on the reverse strand, counting down.
CGGCTGATGGCGAGGAGCAGGGCGGATCCCCCCAGGGTGAAGAGGGCGGCCCCCCCGATGTCGAACGTCTGCGCCCGACGGGCGAAGCGCAGGGCGGGCAGATGGCGGAGGGTGAGCGCCACGGCCGCCACCCCCACGGGCAGGTTCACGAGGAAGATGGAACGCCACCCCGAGGAATCCAGCAACACTCCTCCGAGCGAGGGTCCGCTGGTCAAGCCCAGGGCCACGGTCGTGCCGAGCAGTCCGAGGCCGCGGCCTCGCTGGTTCGGCGGGAAGATGGCGGTGACCATCCCGGGGGCACAGGCCATCAACATGGCCGCACCGGCACCCTGGACGGCCCGGGCGGCCACGAGCCAACCGGCGGTGGGGGCGGCCGCGCACGACAGGGAGGCGCCGGTGAAGACCGCCAGTCCCGCGAGGTAGACCCGTCGGTGGCCGTAGATGTCCGCCAGTCGCCCGAACGCCAGGAGCAAGCCGGTAACGACCATAAGGTAGGCGTTGGGAACCCACTCGACGACGCTCAGCGTGGTGTCCAGGTCGCGGAGGATGACCGGGAGGGCGACGCCCACGATGCTGGAGTCCACCGTCGCCATGAACACTCCCAGTGCGACGCACAGGAAGGTGGGCCACGATGCTCCGGGGACCGGCTCTGGATGCGCGCTGCTGAGGCTGGGGAGGTCCATCGGCACCGATGCAGGAGGGAGGGGAGCCCAGTGTACCCTGCCTCCGGGCGCGCCGGAAGCGGTTGCGCTCGTCTCGTTCGAGGGTACGATTCCGGCCGCTTGCCCCGCCCCGAACCATGAGGAGGTCTGCCGTGTCCGAACTGCCGCTCCCGTTCCGCCGGTTTCTCAACCGTTACCCCGGAGTCGAGAAGGCCCACATGGATCTCTCCCTCGCGGTCAACCGGGAGGGCCCCCTCGACGACCGCGCCAGGCGCCTCGTGAGGCTCGGGATCGCCGTCGGACAGCAGACCCAGGGCGGGGTGAAGTCCCACGCGAGGCGAGCGCTGGAAGAGGGCTTCACCGCGGACGAGCTGCGCCACGCGGTGCTGCTCGCCCTGCCCACGGCCGGTTTCCCCGCCATGATCGCGGCCATGGAATGGGTCGAGGCCGTGCTCGCGGAGGAGGCGTAACCCGGGCTGCCCCGACGGCACCCCTTCCTTCAAAGCTGGTCCGGAGGACTCGGATGAAGAAGATCGAAGCGATCATCAAGCCGTTCAAGCTCGACGAGGTGAAAGAGAACCTCAGCGAGATCGGGGTGCACGGGCTGACGGTGACCGAGGTGAAGGGCTTCGGGCGGCAGAAGGGCCACACCGAACTGTACCGGGGCGCGGAGTACATCGTGGACTTCCTGCCCAAGGTGAAGATCGAGGTCGTGGCCCCGGACGACATGGCCTGGAGGGTCGTGGAGGTGATCGAGCAGTCGGCCCGCAGCGGGAAGATCGGCGACGGCAAGATCTTCGTGATCCCCGTGGAGGAGTCCGTGCGCATCCGGACCGGGGAGAGGGGGGAGGACGCCCTCTAGCCCCGGTGCCCGTCACCCGGCGCGTCCCACGGGTTCCCGCAAACACCTACGGGGAACCGGGTGACGAGATCGAAACCGCACCGCCTTCGGCGCTCGTTCCCGTGGGCACGAAGTGTGCTCCGACTCGAGTCGTACCCCCGGGCCCGATCCTTGCTAGTTCCCGAGCGGGTTTGCTTCCAGCGGATTTCGCGATTCCGTAACCGTCCGGGAGGTGTCTCTTGAACATTGCCGTCAGCGAGTTCGACCGGTTGTTCGATTCCGTGGTGGCCATCCCCGCCCAGCCGAAGCCCGAGCCGGCCCCCCGGCGGGCGTCGGAGGAGGCCGAGACCCGGATCAACACCGCGGTGGCCCTCTTCCATCAGGGGGACTACCGCCGGTGCAACCTGCTGCTGCGGAACTGCAACGGCGAGGCGGCCTGCGACCCCAGGGCCCGCGCGTTCCTTGCGGCGAGCCACGCCCTGGTCACCGGGCGGGTGCGGGATGGCCTCGTGGCGTGCATCCAGGAGATCCGGAGCGCCTTCTACATCCCCGACCTGTACTGCGCCCTGGGGGTCCTGCTGCTTCGGAGCGGAGAGAGGTCCAAGGCCTACGCCGCATTCCAGCGCGGGCTTCGCCTCGACCAGCATCACATGGGCATCAAGGCCAGGGTGCGCGACATGGGGCTCCGGCGGAGTCCCGTGCTCCCGTTCCTCTCCCGGCGCCATCCGGCCAACCGCGTCCTCGGCGTGGTGCGGGCACGCATCTGCAGGGGGTGACCGTCCCGGTCTGCTTCGGGGTTCCGGCGCGTTCCGGCGGCCCCCGAGCGGGTCCGCATCGCCGCGGGGGGCGGAGCCGTATGGCGGGGGCACGGTCGTTCTGGTAGGGTGTGGCGGTCTCCACTTCTGGGCCGCGCCCCGCGGAACCGCCGGAGGTCCCCAGCCATGTCCAGGTGCGCTCCCCTGCTCGCGCTTCTCCTTCTCGCGGCCTCTGCCGAAGGGGCCGACCCTCCCTTCTACCCGAGCGCCCTCAACACCTCCACCGGGCTCCCGGTGAGCCTGAGCGACTTCACTCCCGCGCGGGAGTGCGCCTACTGCCACCCGTTCCAGCACGAGCAATGGCAGGGGTCCATGCACGGCCAGGCGTTCGCCGATCCCCTGTTCCAGGCCGTCTGGAAGGAGGCGTCGCGGGAGACGGGGGGAAGGATGGACCGCTTCTGCGCGGGGTGCCACACGCCAACAGGGACCGCCTCGGAGCAGGTCTGGATCCGGGAGACCGGAGAGATCGTGATCGATCCGCTCGCCGAGGACGGGGTGACGTGCGACTTCTGCCACTCGGTGGAGCGGGTGATCCTGCTGGAACGGGGAGGGAACCCCGGCAACGCGGGACTCTCTGTGGATCCCGACGGCCCGAAGAGGGGACCGTACCTAGACGCCTTCAGCACCTTCCACGAAACGGCCTACTCGGACATCCACACCCGCAGCGAGTTCTGCGGCGCGTGCCACAACGTGTTCCACCCCTTCTCGGGAACCGCCATCGCCAGGACCTACGAGGAGTGGAAGGGCACGATCTACGCCGAGAACGAGATCCACTGCCAGGACTGCCACATGGTGCCGCCGCACGTGGCTGCGAGTGTGGCGGCCACCCTGGAGAAGCCGGTGCTCTCGGGGCCGACGAGCAACCTCGGGACGGAGCGCACGCCCTTTTTCCACCACGATTTCACGGGGGCGAACGCGGCGCTGCCCGCCCTGCTGGGATTCCCGGACCGC
>CAZJSF010000034.1:0-19965 GCA_964548515.1 uncultured Thermodesulfobacteriota bacterium | reverse complement strand
CCGCCGTGGCATCGGTCGAATCGGTGGCAGTCCTCGCAGGACCGGATCCGGAGCCCCCGGAAGGAGGCGAACACCTCCGAGGAGTCCCAGACGTCCTGGAAGGACCGGTCCCGCAGCGATCCGGCTTCGAACTCCGGGCTCTGCAGGAACGCGCACGGATAGACCCCGCCCTCGGGGCCCACGCAGCAGGTGAGCTTGGCCGCCCCGCACAGGTTGAGCCCGAGCCCCTGGCGCTCCTGGGCCGTCAGGGAGAAGAAGCTGTCCCCGGTGCGCACGTCGCCCCGGGCCTCCAGCCAGTCGGAGAACGCGAGCAACTGCTCCGCTGAGGGGCGGAGTTCGTCCCAGTGCAGGGCGCCGCGCCCCGAGGGCCGGAAGCGGCTCACCCGGAGCGACACGCCCAGGGAGGCGGCGAGCCGGTGGAGCTCGGGGATCTCGCCGGCGTTCTCCGCCGTCAGCACCGTGTTGATGCTCGTGGGGATCGGGCTCCGGCCCAGGAGCCGCAGGGCCAGCACCGCCGCGTAGTAGGTGCCCGCTCCCCGAAGCGCGTCGCAGGTGAGGCGGTTGGCTCCGTCGAGGCTCACCTGGACCGCGACGAGCCCCGAACGCGAGAGCCGCCCCACCCGGGCCGCATCCAGCAGCGTTCCGTTGGTGGAGATGCAGGTGACGATGCCCCGCTCGTGGCACGCGGCGAGGATGTCCTCGAAGTCGGGCCGCAGGAAGGGCTCGCCGCCCCCGAAGTTCACCTGGAACACCCCCGCCCCGTGCAGCTGGTCGACGAGGTCCAGGGCCTCGGCCGTGGAGAGCTCGCGCCCCGCGGGCTGCCCCGAGGCCGACAGGCAGTGCCGGCACCGCAGGTTGCACGCCAGGGTCACCTCCCAGGTGAGGTTCACGGGGGCCCGCAGGCCCTGCTCAACAAACCGGTTGCTCACGCAGGAAACCCTTCTCCACGAGGGTCGAGAGGAGCCGGCCCAGGGCGTCTCCGCCCGGAGGGCCGGCTCCGTCCACGTCGGCGAGCGCCACGCCCCGCTCCAGCACCCCCGGATCCAGCCGGTCCCCGGTCTCGGCGAAGAGCAGGCGGGGGCCACGAAGGTCGTAGAACAGGAGCCCGAAGGCCTCCCGGCGCACCCGGCACGCCGGGTGGAGGGCGTAGCGCACGGTCTTCACGCTCAGTACACGCCGCAGATGCCGTCGATGGCGAGTTCCTCGATGGCGATCTCCTCGAGGATCTCCGGGCTCTCTTCCACCGGTTCCGCCTGGGCCGTGTCGCACTTGCGAACGTCTTCCATGGGTGTCTCCCTTCTCATGGGGTGTGTGTGTCAGAACGCGTAGAGGAACCGGGCCCCGAGCGTGTCCGCCTTCGGCCCGCTCTCCACGATGAAGTCGTTGCGGTACTGGATCAGCAGCTGGTAGTTGTCCGCGATCCCGAAGCCGAGGGTCGCCTGGAGCGCGTGGTTGTCCTGCTCGTCGTTCTGGTCGACGCCGTCGAGCGTCGTCTCGCCCCCGAAGTGATAGAAGTAGTCCGCCGCCACGTAGAACGACTTCGTGATGTCGTGGCTGAGGTGAACCTCGAGGGTCAGCAGGCCGTCCTGCTCCAGCTTGTCCTGCCCGCCGAACGGATCGTCGTTGTCCCCGTACATCTCGTAGGCCGCGGTCAGGTCGAGGTAGGTCTTCCCGAAACCCTTCACGAAGCCGATCTCCGGCTTGAAGGCCCACCGGTTGTTCCCGATGTTGAGGGGCTTCTTGTCGTCGTACTCCCCAATCGGGATCGTGAGGAAGGGTGTGAACCCCAGCCACGTCTGCGACTGGGCGTCGTTCAGGAACCAGATCGTGGCGAGCAGCACCGGATCGCTGAAGCCGCTCGTGGAGAGGTCCCCGTCGTTGGGGTCGCCGTCGCCGTTGAGGTCCCCGTCGAGGTGCGCCTCGCCGGCGATGATCAGGCACTGGGGGTCGATCACGAAGGGCCCCAGTTTCGTGTAGTACACGGGCCGGAAGATCACGACGTTCTGACTCAGGTTGAACTCCCGGCTGACCTTGTCGCCGTCGTTGTACAGCTTCGAAGCCGTGGTGTGCTTGAAATAGCTGATCATGAGGAACGTGCCCGGGGGCGCAGCGACGTAGTCGCGGGCGTCGTTGTCGGCCCGCACCGACCCGGCACCGACCGTGAGGAGCGCGAGCACGGCGAGAACGATCAAGCTGCGCGAGGCAACCCGTGTCTGTCTCATGGCTTCATCCCCTCCTCGACCTTGAACTCCACGCCGCAGGACGGGCAGCGCACCGTTTCGCCCTTCTTGATGGGCCGAACTCCGGAGCACGCACTCGCCAGCGCCCAGCACGCCAGCATCAGCGCCAAGACCGACCACGCCGTTCGACGTCTTCCCATCCCGGTCTCCCTCCTTCGCAGTGCGGGAACCGTCCCGGCCGCTAGCCCGCGGCCGCGGTCCACCCGCTGTCGACCGTGATCATGTTGCCGGTGACGCACCGGCTCTCGGGCAGGCACAGCCAAAGCACGGCCTGGCCGATGTCCTCGGGGGTGATCTCCCGGTCCTTGAACAGGTGGCCCTCGCAGAACTGCTCCTTGGCCTCGTCCTGCTCCATGCCGAAGTGCTCGGCCAGGCCGCTCATCATGTTGGTCCAGACCGTGCCCGGGCAGACCACGTTCACGTTGACGTTGTGGTCCGCCACCTCCATGGCCAGGCTCTTGGTGAAGCCGATGATGCCGTGCTTGGCCGCGCAGTAGTGGCTGCCCATGCCGAAGCCCCGCTGGCCTCCCACGCTGGAGATGGAGACGACCTTGCCCGAGTGGGCCTCGATCATGTGGGGCACCACGTAGTGGGAGCACAGGAAGGTGCCCTTCAGGTGTGTGTCGAGGGTGTCGTCCCAGGTGGCCTCGTCCATCTCGGCCACCGGGACCAGGCTCGTCACCCCCGCGTTGTTCACCAGGATGTCGATCTTTCCCCCGCACTTGGCCAGGACCTCTTCCACCATGGCCTTGACCGACGCGGCGGAGCGGACGTCGCAGACGATCCCCAGGGCCTTGACCCCCATGGCCTCGATCTCCTTGACCGCGGCGTCCAGGGTCTCCTTGGTGGCCAGCGGATAGGGCACGGTGCCCATGTCCTGGCAGATGTCCGCGAGCACCACGTTGCACCCCTCCGAGGCCAGCGCCTTGGCGGCCGCCAGGCCGTTGCCCCGCGCTCCGCCCGTGACGATGGCAACCTGATCTTTGAGCTTCATGGGTCCTCCGTTGGCAGCCGGCTGTCAGCGGTCAGCCGTCGGCGCCAGGCTCTTCGTTCCCGGTCTCCCAGCTGCTGCCCGCCGGCAGCTGATCGCGGACCGCTTGTCGTCAGATGGCGTGGCGCAGTTCGTCGAGGTCGAAGCGCTCGCCGATGCGCGTCAGGCTCCCGTTGATCTCCTGCAGGTCGTCCTTGAGCGAGTCGAACCCGTACTCTTGGATCTGGTAGTCCAGTTGCCCCTCCAACCCGTAGACGAGGTGGAGGACGTTGAGCAGGTCCACGAACTCCGCGCGCTCCCCGAGCACGGGGAAGTACCGCGCGAGCAACTCGCCGGCCCGCAGCTCGCCGAGGCCCCACTCCAGGGTCTCCCGGTCCACCTTCTGGAGCATCACGCCCCGGAGGAGCACCGCGGCGCGAACTCCCAGCCGCGTGATGTCCTCCACCATTTCCCTGTCGGTCTCCCGCTCCGTCATGGCTCCGCCTCTCAGGCCGGGCAACGGGTGACGCGGTCCCCGCGTCGCGCCACCCGTTCCGGGTCCACGGTCCGTCAGGTCATCCGCACCTTCATGGTCTTCACGTGCTGCACGATCTTGTCCAGCTGGTCGAAGAACGGCTTGCAGAAGCTTTCGGCCGCCGCCTGGTCCATGGAGGCGAGCTTCGACTTGAGGTCGCCCATCTCGCCGGAGATCTTCTCCATGTCCTCGGTGCCCTTCTGGGTCTTGAAGTACAGCTTCGCGGCGAGCGGCTCGATGTCGTTCGCGAGGGACTCGAGCTTCGACTTGAGCCCGTCGAACTTGCAGCTCGCCGCGGTCGCCCGGAACATCTCGGCGACCTCCCGGACGTAGTGGGTTCCCATCTTGTGCTCGGACATATCCGGTTCTCCCTGTGGTTCGGGCGCCAGTGCGGCGCGTTATCGGTGATGGTGGTGGGCGTGGCCGCAGCCGCCCTTGGCTTCTTCCCCGCCGTGCCCGTGGCCGCAACCGGCCTTCGCGTCGGCCCCGTGCTCGTGGCCGTGGTGCTTGTGGTGATGGTGGTGGTGCCCGTGCCCCGAGCCGGGGCACGGCTTGCTCTCCTCCACCGGCGCCTCCGGGACCTCCTTGGGCGGCATCTGGCCGGCCAGGGTCTCCGCCATGGCCACGAACGCGCGGGCCGTGGGGCTCTCGGGGTGCTGGTTCACGATCGGAACGCCGGAGTCAGCGGCCTCGGAGAAGAGGGGATCGAGGGGTATGGACCCCAGGAACGGGACCCCCATCATCCGGGCGAGTCCCTGGCCCTTGTCCTTGCCGAACAGGTTCACCGTGTCCCCGCAGCAGCGGCACGTGTAGGAGGCCATGTTCTCCACGAGCCCGAGCACCTTCGCCCCCAGCGTCAGGCTCGCGCTGATGGCCTTGGCGCAGACCAGCGTGGACACCTCCTGGGGCGTGGTGACGATGACCACGCCGTCCAGGTCCGGGATCGACTTGAGGATGGCGATGGGCTCGTCCCCCGTGCCGGGGGGCATGTCGATGAGCAGGTAGTCGAGCCCCCCCCACTTGGCGGCCGAGAGGAGTTGGCGGATCGTGCGGCTCTTGGCCTGCCCCCGCCACATCACGGGCGTCATGTCGCCCGGCCAGAAGAGCGCCACGGAAAGCGCCTTGATCCCCGACTCGGTCACCACCGGGTCGAGCCAGAAGGCGCCATTGAGCTTCGCCTGCTTCTTGATGCCCAGCATCGTCGGCGTGCTCGGCCCGTGGAGGTCGGCGTCGAAGACCCCCACCCGGTGGCCGGCGTTCCGCAGGGCGGTGGCGAGGTTCACCGTGGTGGCCGTCTTGCCCACGCCCCCCTTCCCGGAGAGGACGGCGATCTTGTATTTCACGTGCTTGAGGGCCTCGACGATGGCTCCCTCGCTCCGCAACTGCTCGCGCTGCTTCTCGTGGAACTCGCTCTGGTTGGGGTCCATGCTCGTCTCCTGCGCTCCAGATTCAGGAGAACCGCCGGATGGCGTGTTCTCGTCGTCCGAGTCCGAGGGATTCGGAGACGGACAGGGCGTGTTCGAAATCCACCGTCGTGCGCTCCGCGAGCCCGCAGTTCTCCGACTCGAGCAGCGCGAAGGTGGCCGCGTCGAGGGCAACCGGGTCCCGGGAAGCCAGGAATCCGAGGTTGCGGACCACCGGGCCGGCACTGAAGGGAAACTGCTCCGGCTGCGGGGTCACGTCCCACAGGTAGTTCACGTAGAGGACACGATCGCTTACGGCGCGCCGCACGGCGCGGTGGGCCTCCAGGGCGCGCCGCTGCACCGACCGGAGGGACTCCGGGTCGGGGCGGTGCCCGTTGAAGGGGTAGGGGTCCACGCCGCCCAGCACCCGGGTCCGCTCCCGGCCCACCAGACACTCGAACCCGCCGTTCCACAGGGCCCCGCTCAGCCCGAACAGAGGGTGGAGCGTCACGTGGGACAAGACCCAGAGCGCATCCGCACGGCAGACCGCGGTACCCACCTCCGCGCCCCCGAGTTCGGAGTCCGTCAGCCCCACCGGGAAGAGGTCGCCCTCGTCGCCGCTGTACCCGCCGTTGATCGCGAAGTGCCCCGCGAGGGTGTCCGTCGCGTACCCGTTGGTCCGAGCCACCTCCAGGAACGACTGCCCCTTGGCGCCGCCCCAGTAGTCGACCAGCTTGAGGCCGTCGCAGATGGTCGGGCGCTTGCCCGTGGCCGACTCGGCCAACACAGCCGCCGGGCGGAGGAAACCGGGGCGCAGACCGTACCCGTAACCGTCCTCGGCCGCGTTGATCTTCAGCGCGACCCGCATCCCCTCCCCGAGCCCCTCGGTGGCGGCCACCTCGTCGAGGAGCCGCCGCACCTTCTGGGGCACCGAGTTGTCGACGGCCATCCCTTCCGCGTCGACCCAGACCACGTCGGCCATGCCGAGATCCTTTCCCACTGCAGCAGGCTCGAAAGAGGAGGGCGGGAGGCCCGAGCGGCCTCCCGCCCCCGAGGGAGGACTACGCCGGCTTCTCGCCCTTGAAGGGGTCCCACTTCTTCCACTCGTTCCAGACCCAGTCCTTGCTGTACTCGGACCGCCGGAACGGCATGACCTCGGTGGCGAGGTCGTGCTTGTAGAAGACGTCGCGGAGCCGGATGGTGGTGGGCTTGTGGTTCTCCACGCCGCCCTTCCGGATCTGCCACTTCATCGCGTTCTCGGGTGTCAGCACCGGCTCGTAGTTGATGAGCTTGTACTGGCGGGTCCCGAGGCCGATCTTCTCGCCGGCCGCCTGGGTGATGCGGGGGCTGAAGCCGTTGACGATGCGGAACTTGTCCTCGCCCTGCTTCCCGCCCTTCTCGTCGAGGACGGAGCCGGGGCTCACCGGAGCCTGGTCGATGAGGTCGAGGGTCGCCTCCTCGACGGCCATCAGGTCCTTGCCGGCGACGATCCCCACGTCCGGGCACACGGCCTTGTTGGCCCAGGGGAAGCAGTCGCACTCCGGCACGATGTCGATGGCGCAGTTGATGAACCCGACCTTGCCCTTGTCGAAGCACTTGAGCGCCCCGAGGGCCGCGTCGGCGTGGGCGATCATCGCGTTCGGGAAGTAGTTCTCCTCGAAGGTGATGCCCGTCATCCCCGAGAAGATGCAGGTGACCTGGCACGAGTAGCAGAGCCGGCACCGCTCCGGCCACCACTCCTTGCCGTGCTCGGTCACCCGGTGGGCCTGGCGCGGGCAGGAGTCGTCGCACATCTGGTGGAACTTGCACGCCTTGCCCGGGCAACCGTCGGTGAACTTCGGCCACCCGATGGCGTCGTGGGGATCGCCCCAGTGGGCCAGGTGGGTGATGTACTTGCCGCGCTTCGACTGGCAGCCGATGCCGAGCTGCTTCAGGACGCCGCCGTACATGGTGATGGCGTGACCGCGGGCGTGGCCGATCACGATCATCGCGTCGGCCTCGGCGATGGCGCGGCCGATGTAGGTCTCCTTGAGGATGTTCCCCTCAGGGATCTCGACGCGGTAGTCGTCCTCGCCGGAGTACCCGTCGGCGATCAGCACCGGGCACCCGAAGGTGGCGTCGGTGTAGCCGTGGCGGATGGCGCCCTCCATCTGGTACTGGGAGATCGCCATGCTGTTGTAGGTGTGGTAGCTGAGCGTCGTGTCGTTGACCACGTAGGGGTTGCCCCCGCACGCCCGGACCTCTTCCACGATGGCCGCGATGTACTCCGGCCGCAGGATGGCGGTGCGGTTCCACTCGCCGTAATGGATCTTGATCGCGACCTCGTCGCCCCTCTGGAAGCACTCGTTGAGCTTGGCTTCGTAGAAGAGGTCCTTGGTCTTGCAGATCATCGACTCGGTCCAGTTCGTCGCGTTCGCGTCGGCGAACCAGACGGGAGCCGCACCCTTCGACGTGAAGGGGCCCCACTTCTTCTTCGTGGGGTTCCAGCTCTTCTTCTGGTAGTCGGCACGACCGCCCTCGACGGGCTTCTTCAAGTCGTGCCACTTGGTTGGATCTGTCTTGTACGCCATCGCTGTTTCACCTTCCTTTCTGAAAGGGAGGCGGAGGCTGACCCGAGATCCTGTTCCCGGCCGGGACGCCACGGCACTGGGGCTCCGCCCTCAACCCAGTGCGCCGGCTTCGTCCGCCCCTCCTTTCCGCCCCGTTATCGCCGGTCGGAACCCGAGCGGCCCGTACCCCACGGGGGATCGCTCCCGCCGAGGCATGGGCATATGTGCAACCGCTGTACCACCCGGGCATCCTTCGACCTTTCCAGAAGGCCCGGACTCGAACCGTGGCGCGCCCCACCTGCATTCCCGGAACTCCGCGCCCGGCCCCGGCATCCCCCGTCCCCGGCTCCCCGGCGCCCTCGGAGGGCACGCCGCCGACGGGACCGCGGGACCCGCTGGGGAATTTCGAAACACCATCTCTGAGCAACCTGGGATCGTCGCCGCCCTACACCCCCGGAGACGGCTGTGTAGAAATTCCCCAGTGGGGAGAAACACACCACACCCGGAAGGCGCCCACGGCCGCGAGCCCGTTCCGCGGGGCCTTGCGCCCTCTCCCCGGCACCGACCCGCCACCAGCCGGAAAGGAGCGCAACCCGGACCGATCCGAGCCAGCGTTTTGCAAACGCCGGACCCGCGACCGCTAATGTGGAAGAAGGCTTGTTTTCGGGGCTTTTCAGGGCTCTCGAGCGTCTGGAGCCCCGGGGCGAGGACGGCCGGTGTGGAGAAATGGGATGGGAGGGCGCGAAAACGGCGATTTTAAAGGGTTCCCGACGAGGGGAGTTCCTCCACACTGGAGAACTTCCCCACGGCTGTGGAGCCGTCCGGGGGCGCCGCGGGCCGGCGCCTCCGGCTTGGGTCGAAAAAAAGTTCTAGAGCTCCGAAAGAATCCGGGCGCGGGATGCCCGGTACTCCTCCTCGCTGACGAGCCCCTTGCGGCGGAGCTCTTCCAGCACCCAAAGCCGCTGCTGCACCGACTCCAGGTCCTGGCGGGCCTTCGGAGAGGCGGCGGACCCAGTAGCCGACGACGGCAGGGCCGCCTCCGGCTCCGAGAGCGGCTTCACCGGCGGTGCCGCGCTCGGCGCGGCTGGCGGACTCGCGGACTCGGAGGCGGACGCCGCTTTGGGGGAAACGGCGAGGGGGCCCGGTTCCTCCGGAGACCTCGCCTCCGCCGGCCGCACGGCGCTCGGCCCCGGCGGTGAGGTTTCCAGTGTCGGGGCGGGGCGCTCGGCAAAGGGTGCATCCGGCTCTCCCGGAGCCGGCACCGCCGCCGGGGCCCCAGGAGTCGGTGGAAGCGCCGGTGTCGGCGTCGGTATCGCGGCCAGGGCGGCCAAGTCCGCACGCACCCAGTCGGAACGGACCAGGGTGATCGCGCGACTCGCCTCCGGCGTCGTCTCGAGGGTGAAACCCTGGTCCCTGGCACTCCGAGGCTGCCGGGAACCCGGGACGAAGGGCTCGACGGGGCGCCCGGAATAGAGATCCACGCGCCGATGGACGTCGCCGAAGATCAGGTTCAGCCCCCCGCCCTGGACGAAGGCGCGCCCGGTCGCGAGCGTGGGCCCCGTGCCGATGCCGAAAGCCACCCTCTTCGCGTCCATCACCCCGAAGGTTACGTCCTGCCGCGGCCCGGCTCGACGAAAGGCCTCCGGGAGCTCCCGGGTCAACACCTCAAGCTGGTCGGGTGCGAACACGGGCGCAGGTTCGCCGGAGGATCCCCGGCGGGCCAGGACGGCTCCCAGGAAGGATCCCAGGTCGTCCGGGGAAAGCTCGACGGGGTGCTCGTTCGGGACCGCCGCGGGGTCGCCCGCGTCGTCGCGGGGCTCGACCCGCACGTACTGGTCCAGGGAGCGCCAGATCGTCACGGTTTCCCCGGGGTCCGCCCCGGGTCCGGCCGCCCCGGGCCCGGCGCACCCCGCGCCCAGGAGGCCCACAACTACGCAGCACGCAGCCGCGGCCAGGCGCGGCAGCCCCGCGAACACCCCGCTTCGCTTCGGTCCGGGCATCGCAAACTCCTCGTGTACTCCTTCGAAGCTCCTCGTCGCCACGTCGCCAGGCACCCCGCCATGGTGTCACTGTGCCAGACGAGTTCGCAAAAGAAAGGGGGGCGCTCGGGCGCCCCCATGCACTCGCTGACAACGGGTTGGGTCAACGCTGTCCGGGAGGACGGGAAACCTGCAAAGTGGCCGCGCCCGAAGGGCGACCGGACCCCCTCGGCAAGGGACCCGGCCCTCTCGCGGGCGTCGGCAATTCGTTCGTCGCCACCCTATCACCTTCCGGGGCCGGCGCCACCCGGCCCCATCGCTTCCACGCCTCGTCTCAGCGCCGCTGCCAGAGCTGGTTGTCCCCCAGTTTGAACTCGGCGCCGCACTTCGGGCACTTGACCATCGTGTCTTCTGTGACGGCCTTGTCCCCCTTGGCCTGCGTGCCCGCGCAACCGAAGGCGGCCAGGGACAGACCGACAACGACAAGAGCAAGAAACCGCTTCATGGTTCCTCCTTTCGGGTTTGTGGAGCCGTGGTGCCCCGTGGCCCCTTCTCCGGACCACGCCCCAGCCCCAGGATAACCACTGTTTCGGGCCCTTTCACGGCCCGCCTCCGGACGAGGGGCACGCCCCTCACGCGGGGCGGGAACGGTCCGCCCACTCTAGAAGAACAGGATCGCGCCAAGGCTCAGGGCGTCGACCTTCTGGTCGCTCAGGACCCCGGAGGGGCCGCCCAGGATGTTCTCGGCGTCCTCGTGCAGGTACTCACCCACCAGCGTGAGGCTCTCGGTCAGGTTGTAGTACGCACCGACGTTGGCGCCCCACCGCTCGGCGTCGCCGAACCCCGTGAGGTCCTTGTCCGTGTTCTTCCCGTAGTTCACGCCGAGCTTCAGGTCCGGCATCACCTTGTAGGTGAATTGCGCGAAGTAGCCGTTGCTCTCCAGGCTGTTGCCCTTGGAGTCCGGAATCACCAGGAACTGGGCGCCGATCGTGGAGATGCTCAGGCCCGTCGCGGTGAAGCCGCTGAGCACCACTTCCGCCGGCCCGTACCCCACCTTCACGCCGCCCTCGAAGCCGGTGGCCTTGTCGCCGCCGCTTCCGGAGGTTTCGTTGTACACGCCGGCCGCCCAGACCTTGCCGCTCAGCGTGCCCTGCCACCCGTACGAGACGAGCCCTTGCACCTGCGGCACGTCCTTCTCCTCGCCCTGGGCGCCCGCGGTCGTGTCGTAGAAACTCGGGTTGAACACGCCCACCGACGCCGAGAATCCGCTCATGTCCGGGGTCGTGTAGGTGATCTGGGGCTGAAAGCCCGCGTACAGGTAGCCGTGACCGATCATGCCGAAGGATGTGTTGTAGGACTCGGCCGCGCGCACCGTGCCGCCCACGCCGAGCAGGGTCATGTCGCTGAGGATGGGGGTCTGCATGAAGAGGCCGATGTCGCGGCCGAACTTCATCGATCCCATCTTGTCGGTGCCGAACTGCAGGTACACGTTGCGGCTGTCGACCTTGGAGTACGCATCGGCGATGTCGACCTGCGCACCGGTGGGCAGACCGACGATCTGGCTGTTGTTCTGGATGCCCGGCGCGAAACCGAAATGCGCCTTGATGTCGATCCCCTTCTGCTGGGTCGTCACCACCGGGCAGCAGGCCGTTCTGGACGCTGGCCCGGTCGTTGTCGATCTTCTCCCCGGTCACGGCATCCTTGTCCTCCTGGCTGCTCTGGACGTAGAAGCCGTTCACCGTGCCGCCGATCCCCAGGTTCCAGTCGCCCTGGCTGTAACTGATCAGCGCCTGGGCGCCGGAAGCCGCCAACACCAGGGCGACCGAAGCCGCCAGACCGGTCAACGCAACTCTCGTCACATGCTTTCTGATCATTCCTTTCCTCCTGTTCGCTTGTTCCGTTTCGGGTTCCGGACCCTTCCGCCCGTCGCAGGGAAGCGCGCGCCCGGCACGGGCGCGCCATGGATCGTCTAGAGATGGAGAGGCGCCTAGAAGGGAAGGGTCCCGTACGCCATGAGGGAAAATGCCGGGATGTAGAGACCCACGAAGGCCCAGCCGATGAGGGACCAGGCCAGGAGCTTCGCGGAGAGCTTGCCGTAGGCGTTGAGCCAAACCTCCAGGGTGAGGCCCACGTAGCCGGCGCAGGCGAGCCCGAAGTAGTTGCTCTTCCCCACCAGGACCGCGCCGTCCGGGCCCTGGCTGCCGGTGAAGAAGAGGACCATGTAGATGGCCGAGACGAGAGCCACGGTCAGGCTCACGTTGCCGACGGAGCGCAGATCCGTCAGGCCTGCCAGCAGGGCGTAGGAAACCGTGCAGTAGAGGATGCCGTGGACGAAGAGCAGCCCAGCCGTGAAGGCGTCCTTGAACACGGCCGCCTGGATGATCGCCCCGACCACCACCACCGCGCCCACGAAGCCGGTCACCGCACCCGTACCCTTCGCTTCCCCCTTGCCCAGGAACAAGATCGCCACAGGGATCCACATCACGCTGATTGCCACCAAGAGCGCCAGTGTCATCGGATGACCCTCCTATTCTCCTCGCTCTTTCCTGTTTCGCTGTCCTCTCCCGCCGAACCGCAACGCGCGCCGACGGGTGCCGGCGCCTCCTCGGGCAAACGTCCGCGATCCTCCTTTCCGTTGCCTCACCCGGATGGCCGGCGCGACGAGCGACCATTTGCAACCGTCGTACCCGACCCCGATTTGGCGGATTTTCGGCTCTAGATGGCGCTTCGCTGAGACCTTTGCCACGGAGGGGACGTACCGGAGTGTGGAGTTCTCGAACAGCGTTCGGCTGGTTTGAGGATTTGCAGGGCTCCGCGGGACTAGGTAAGATCTCCACGGCGTGGAGATTCTCCTCACGAGAGCCTCCCCCAGTCCATGCCCGAGCCCCCGCCTGCCCCCTCCGCCGGCACACGCATTGCATAGTTCCCCACGCGCGCCGCGGCCCCCCAGGACGGGCAGGATCCCGTCTCGTGCATCCCCAGGGAGAACCGGATGACCCAACTCCAGCACTGCAAGTTCGAGGTCCCCGAGATCGTCTTCGGGCGGGGGCTGATCGAGCGGGTCGGCTCGTGCGCCAAACGCCTCGGGGGGCGCCGGGTCCTTCTCGTGAGCGACCCCGGGCTGTTTCGGGCCGGTTGGGTCGACCGGGTGCTGCGAAGCCTCCTGGACGCCGGCCTGGAGGTCGCCTACTACGACCAGGTCACGCCGAACCCGAAGGACCACGAGATCCAGGAGGGCGCAGCGGAGTACGCGCGCCAGGGGGCGGACGTGATCGTCGGGCTGGGGGGGGGCAGTTCCATGGACGCGGCCAAGGGCATCGCCCTGCTGGCCTCCAACGGGGGGACGATCCAGGAGTACGAGGGGACCGACCGGATCCACCGGCCCCTGCCGCCGCTGGTGCTGTGCCCCACGACCTGCGGCACCGGCTCGGACGTGTCGCAGTTCGCGATCATCACCGACACCCGCCGCCACTGCAAGATGACCATCATGAGCCGCACCGTGGCGCCGGACATCAGCCTCACCGACCCGGACACCCTCGAGACCCTCCCCGACGAGTTCGTCTGCACAACGGCCTTCGACGCCGTGAGCCACGCGGTGGAGGCTTTCTTCTCGGTGGCGTCGACCACCCTGACCGACGTGCACGCGGTCAAGGCCCTGCGGCTCCTCTCCTCGAGCCTGGTCAACGCCGTTCGGGAACGCAGCCCGGAGGACCTGGAGAATCTGGCCCGGGCGAGCCTGCACGCGGGCATGGCGTTCTCCAACTCCCTGCTCGGCATCGTCCACGCCCTCGCCCACCCCATCGGGGGGCTCTACGACACCAGCCACGGCAGCGTGAACGCCGTGCTCCTGCCCGAAGTGATCCGCTACGACCTGCCCGCCGTGGAGGAGAAACTGCCGGAACTCGCATGGGGCCTCGGATACCGGACGGGCGGCGACACGAAGGCCGCGGGCGAGACGGTCCAGGAGGCGATCGAGGAGATGCTGACCAGGACCGGGGCGCCCCGTAGCCTGCGCGGGCTCGGGATCGCCCGGGAGGACCTCCACCTCCTCGCCCGCCACGCGCTCAACGACGCCTGCATCCTGACGTCGCCCCGCCCGGCGGACGAGGAGGAACTCGTCTCCATCCTGGAGAAGGCCTACTGATGGGTTCGCCGGCCCGGAGCACCATCAGCGAGGCGAACCTCGAGAGGCTCCTCGGTCTCGAGAGCTCGAAGATCGGCTTCTACTCGGAGGTCAAACAGAAGATCCGGGAACTGGAGTCGACCAACCTCGACCTGCGGACCAAGAAGAACGAGCTCCAGGCCGTGTTCGACGCCATCGGCGACGGAGTGGCGATCTTCGACGCGCGGGCCCGCGTGCAGGTGCGGAACCACGTCTGCCCCAGGCTGTTCCCGACGGAGACCCTGGTGGGCAAGCCCTGCGCCGAGATCTTCCACCCCGACTCGCCTTCCGACCCGGAGCACTGCCCGGTGGAACGGGCCCTGTCCGGGGAGAGCTGCCAGACGGCGTTCTCCCTCGATCGGGGTGGACGACAGACCCACTACTTCGAGGCCACCGCGACCCCGATCGAGGATCCCCTGGGCCAGCCGACCCGGGCCTTGATCTTCCTGCGCGACGTCACCGAGCGCCGCCTGCAGGAACTGCTCCTGCTCCAGGCGGAGAAGATGTCGAGCGTGGGCGTGCTGGCCGCCGGCGTGGCCCACGAGATCAACAACCCCCTGACCTCGGTGGGGGGCTACGCCGAGGCCCTTCTCCGACGCCTCCGCGAGTCTCCGCCCCCCGGCGACGACCCCGAGTGGGAGGTCTTCCCGCGCTACCTCGAGGTCATCGTGCGGGAGGCCCACCGGTGCAAGGCGATCATCGAGAGCCTGCTCAGCTTCAGCCGCAAGTCCGACGGAGCCATGGGCACCGTGGACCTGAAGGATCTGGTGCGCGAGGTGCTCCAACTGCTCCACCACCGGGCGCGGTACGAAGAGGTGGAGATCTCCGAGCACATCCGCCCCGACCTGCCCCCGCTCCGCGGCGACGCCGCGGGGCTGCGCCAGGTCGTCCTGAACCTCGTCCTCAACGCCCTCCAGGCCATCGAGGGGAGCGGGGCGGTGGAGATCCGGGCGCGGCACGAGGATGGCATCGTACTGCTCGAGGTGCGCGACACGGGCTGCGGCATCCCCCAGGACGTGCTGGAACAGATCTGGGACCCGTTCTTCACGACGAAGAAGGTGGGGCACGGCCTCGGCCTGGGGCTCTCGGTCACGTACAACATCGTCCGCCGGCACGGCGGGCGCATCCACGTGGAAAGCCGCCCGGGGCAGGGATCGAAGTTCACGGTGCACCTCCCCGTGCAGACGGAACCCCTCTGAGCGGAACGACATGGACGAACCCGCCAAGATCCTGGTCGTGGACGACGAGGAACCCCTCCGGGAGCTCCTGCGCGCGGAACTGACCCGCAGCGGCCACAAGGTGGCCGCCGCGGCCCGCGGGGAGGAGGGACTCGCCATGTACCGGGAGGAGATCTACAACGTCGTGCTCCTCGACATCCGCATGCCCGGCATCACCGGCTTCGAGACGCTGCAGCAGATGCGCACCGAGTCCACGATCCCCGAAGTGGTGATCCTCACGGGGCACGGCACCATCGAGTCGGCCGTGGCGTGCATCAAGGAAGGTGCCTACGACTACCTCACGAAGCCCGTGAAGCTCGACGAGCTCGAGCTCGTGATCCGCAAGGCCCACGAGAAGAACCGGCTCCGGCTGCAGAACATCAGCCTCAAGCTCGAGGTGGGCAAGCACGAGCCCCACCGCATCGTCGGGCGCAGCCTGGCGATCCAGAACGTCCTCGACCTGGTGCGCAGGCTCGGCCCTTCGGACGAGCACGTCCTCGTCACGGGGGAGAGCGGCACCGGCAAGGAACTGGTCGCCCGGGCGGTGCACGACGCGAGCCGGCGGGTCGACCGGCCCTTCGTGGCCGTGAACTGCGGCCGGCTCGACGCCCACACGGCGGAGAGCGAGTTGTTCGGACACGCCCAGGGGGCCTTCACCGGGGCGACCAAGAGCCGGGCGGGCCTGTTCGAGCTGTCCCACACCGGCACCTTGTTCCTCGACGAGATCTCCGAGATGCCCCTGGACGTCCAGGTCAAGCTGCTCCGCGCCCTGGAGACCCGCACGTTCCGGCGCCTGGGGGGCAACCGCGACATCCAGGTCGACGTCCGGTTCGTCTTCGCCTCCAACCGCGACCTCCCCCTGTGCGTGCAGGACGGGACCTTCCGGGAGGACCTGTTCCACCGGATCAACCTGCTCTCGATCCACCTGCCACCGCTGCGGGAGCGCTCCGAGGACATCCCCCTCCTGGTCAACTACTTCCTCCAGACCGCACCCGTCGGCCCCCGGGCCGAATGGGAGGTGACGCCGGAGACGATGGGCGCCCTGCTCCACCACGCGTGGCCGGGCAACGTCCGGGAGCTCAAGAACGCAATCCGGCGCGCCTGCATACTGGCCACGGACGCCCGGCTCACGCCGGACCTGCTGCCCTTCCAGGTGGAGCGACGTTCGGCCCCTCCCCGCGAACGGGGGGAGCCCGGGCCCCTCTGGGCGGTGGAGCGCGACCACATCCGCCGCGTCCTGGAGTTCACCGGCGGCAACAAGAGCGTGGCGGCGAAGATCCTCGACATCGACCGAAAGACCCTCTACGCGAAGATCGAGCGGTACGAACTGTTCGAGGCGGCCGAGCCCAAGGGGGCCGCCTCGGGGTGACCCGACCCCACGCGAATTCCCCCCCACCAACCCACGGCGGCGGCCCCACGGTCGCCCCACAACCCCACACGAGGAGACCACGATGCCCAAGTACCTGATCGAGCGAGACATCCCCGGTGCCGGCAAGCTGTCCGCGGCGGACCTGCAGGGAATCTCCCAGAAGTCCTGCGGCGTGCTCCAGGGGCTGGGGCCCCGGATCCAGTGGGTGCAGAGCTACGTCACCGACGACAAGGTGTACTGCGTCTACATCGCCCCGAACGAGGCCATGGTGCGCGAGCACGCCAAGCAGGGAGGTTTCCCGGCGAACCGCATCTCCGAGATCCGGGGGATGATCGACCCGACCACGGCCGAGGGCTGAGCACCGCCTCAGGGCGCGTCAACCCAGCGGTAGACCTCCTGGCGCAGGGCGCAGCGGTCCTCCGGCTGGAGGAAGCTGCGGTGCGCCGCCCACGCACGGCCCATGCAGCCGCCGCCGCAGTGAGCCCGCCCCGGGCAGGCGGCGCAGTCCGGGATGGCCTCGGCGCGTTCCCGGCTGATCCGTTGGAGTCTGGCCCAGGGGCCGACGCCCTCCGCGAGGACCTCGGCGAGGGGGCGGGCCAAGGCGCCGTCCACCGCGAAGTCGCGTTCGTGGAGGAGCGGGCACGGGTAGAGGCGGCCGTCGGTGCTCACGTACGGGTTCCGGACGAGGGTGCACACGGAGCCGGCCGGGTGGCTCCGGCCTTCGAGCCAGCGCAGGGCGGCGACCTCGGCCCAGTCGCGGCAGCGGCGGCGGAACGGCTCGTCCGCCCGGTAGCGCTCCAGCAACTGCCGGTACTGCGACGGCTCCGGGGGGCTCACTCCCGGGGCCGTCACGGCCCGCCCGTGGGGCATGACGGAGGCGCTCGTCAGCCGGCGCACGCCCATGCCCTCGAGCCACTCCAGGAGCGAGGGAAGCTCCTCGACGTTGTGCCTCATCTCGGTGAAGGCCACCGCCACGCGGGATGCTAGGCCCGCCGCGGCCAGCGCCTCCACGCCGCGTGCCGCACGCGCGAAGACGCCCGGCCCCCGGATGCTGTCGTGGGTGTCGGCCGCCCCCCCCTCGACGCTCACCTGCACGATGAGCCGGGAGCACCCCAGGGAGGCTATGGCGTCCGCCGCGGCTCGGTCGACCAGGGTGGCGTTGGTCTGGAGCCGGACCTCCTCGAACCGTGACTCCCCGCACGCGAAGGCCAGGAGATCGAGCCAGTCGGGCCGCGTGAGGGGTTCACCCCCGGTGAGCACCACCGCGCGGCCCCCGAGATCCGCGAATTCGGCCAGGACCCTGCGGATCGCGCCCCCTTGCGGCTCGGGGGAACCGTCCTCGGAGCTCTCCACGTAGCAGTGCTGGCAGCGGAGATTGCAGTTCCGGGCCACCGCCAGGGTCAGCCGCACCGGCGGCAGGAGCCCGGCGGCGGCCAGGCGCCCGTGGAGCCCGCCTGGCGGCGGCGCTCGGGGGTTCTCAGCCACGGGGGGCCGGGCCGGCCCGAACCCCTTCGAGACCGGGCGCCCGCCTCACGATTTCACCTCTCCGCGCCCCGCGCTGTACAGGCCCAGGGTGAAGCGGTGGGGCCCGGGCGTGCCGCGGGGCACGAAGGCCACGCTGTCGCCGGGGCGGAGGACGTGGTCCAGACCGTAGACCTTGTGGTTGCAGAAGACGCCCTCCACGTCCTCCCGGGGAAGTTCCAGATCCGCGACGACCCTCTCGGCCGCAACCCCCTCTAGGGGGATCTGCAGGGTCACCGTGGTGGGCCGTCCGCGGCGGCTCTGGAAGGTCAGGAGCTTCCCGAAGAGCCGGACGGTCAATTCTCCTTCCCGCTTCATGGCAACTCCGTTCCCGGCGCGCGCGCCGGTCGATGGTTCCGGACGTGGGTGGGCCGGGCCCCCTCCCGGCTCGCGTCGAGGCCGGCTGCAGTCCTCCCGGCGGACATCTCGGCCCCAAGCCTACCAGAGGTGAGCGAGGCGATCCCACCGCCCCGCGGTGGCGAAACTGGCACGGCAGTTGCTTCCTCCCGCGGCAGCCCCAGGAAAGGGCGGGTCCGCCGGCACGGCGAATCCGCCCGGGGGACCATGCCACTCACGCACGCGGGCCTTCCCCGCCCGGTGCCGAACGCCCCCAGGGCCAGAGCGAAAGGGAGGAACCGAACCATGGCGTACGTCATCACCGAGAAGTGCGAGTGCTGCGGCGACTGCATCGACGCCTGCCCCGTGGAGGCGATCCGCGAGGCAGAGCCGGTGTACGTCGTGGACGCCGAACTCTGCGTGGACTGCGGCGCGTGCAGCGACGCCTGCCCCGTGGACGCTCCGGTGCCCGAGGACGAGGCGTAGCAACCGCGCCCCGGCCCGTGCCGCCGGCACGAGGGCACGGGCCGGGGCGGAATCCACCCTCCCCGAACGACTCCCCTAACGCCGGAAGCCGTATTCCAGGGTGAAGAACTGCGGCTTGAGGT
The DNA here is from genome assembly GCA_964548515.1 of uncultured Thermodesulfobacteriota bacterium. Classification (GTDB taxonomy): domain Bacteria; phylum Desulfobacterota; class Deferrisomatia; order Deferrisomatales; family JACRMM01; genus CAZGRT01. The sequence continues at coordinate 1,076 of CAZJSF010000034.1, read as the reverse complement.
CGGCCAGGGGCTGACGGAGCTTGGCCAACTCCGCCGCGGGGCCGTGGACCTCCAGGCGGGTGATGTCGGCGATCTCGAGGGCCTCCTTCAGGAGGGCGCCCACGTTCTGCAGGTGCGCCAGGAGGCCGTCGGCTCCCTCGTACCCCTCCCGGCAGTGGGCCTGGTCGCCGTCGAAGCTGAAGCCGTAGTAGAGGCACGCGGGCTCGCTCTTCGTCCGGTCGACGAAGCGCTCGCACAGGGCCCGGAACGCATCGAGCTTGCCCGCCTTCACCTTGAAGTAGGGGACGATCGTGCAGCAGCGGTCTTGGGTCGCCATGGGGATTCCTCCTCGGCCGGACGGTGGGACGGAGGGAGGCCCCGAGCCGGCTCCGGCCGCTGGGCCGGCGCGGGACGCACTGCCGCTGTTCCATGCAACAACCGGGCACTACCTGCCAGGGCCGCCGTCACAGGGCGGGTCGCCGCGCCGCGTGACGCACGCGATTCCGTCGCCGGCCAGGATGGGCTCGTAGCACCGGTTGTCCGACCGGCAGGACGAGGGCCGACGGTCGCCGGCGGCCCAGCGGCGGACGAGGTCCGGCTCGCACACCAGCGGGCGGCTGAGCGCGACGAAGTCGGCGACCCCTCCGGCCAGCAACCGCTCCGCGGTCTCCAGGGAGCGGATGCCCCCCACGAGGATCAGCGGGCAGCCGAGCCCGGGCCGGAGGGCCCGTGCCGAGTGGCGGTAGTACCCCTCCTCCCCCGGAGGAATGCGCCCGGGCCGGGCGGGGTGGAAGCGGGCCACCCGGAGGTTGCCTCCGGAGAGCTCGATGGCGTCGACGCCCGCGCGGGCGAGCAGACGGCACGCCTCCAGGGAGTCGGCCTCCTCCAGGCCCCCCGCCAGGAAGTCCGCCGAATTCACCTTGACGAACACCGGGTAGTCCCGACCCACGGCGCCGCGGACGGCGGCCAGCACCTCCACGACGGCGCGCACCCGGTTCGCCACCGGTCCGCCGTAGTCGTCGTCTCGGCGGTTGAAGTAGGGCGAGAGGAACTGGCTCAGGAGGTAGGTGTGGGCCGCGTGGATCTGCACCCCGTCG
>CAZJSF010000033.1:0-19989 GCA_964548515.1 uncultured Thermodesulfobacteriota bacterium | reverse complement strand
GCCCGTCGGGGCCTCGAACCCCCTCCAGGGGGTTGCGGCCCATCAGGTTCAGGTGGTCGTCCAGACCGATCCAGGACCCCACCGGGTGCCTCTCGGGCACCGCCCCCACCGCCGCCAGCAGCACGGCCAGGCGTGCGCCGAGGGCCGCACCGAGCCGCACCGGCAGCGCCACCTGCGCCATGCTCAGCCCCTCGTAGAGGTGGCGGCGGCCGAGGCAGCCGAGCACCTCCACCCCGGCCAGGGTCCCGCGCAGGAGCACCCCGCGGCGCCCCGGCACTCCGCAGGGCCCCAGGCCCGGCACCGCCTCGTAGGGCCGTTCGCGCTGGACCTCCAGGCCGGCGAGCGCCTGCCCGAGCCCGGAACCGGCGACCACCACCGCCTCCACCCCGTGCCAGCCCGGGCCGAGGGCGGCCAGGGCGGCCTCCAGCTGCGGGTCGCCGGGCAGCCGGCTCACGGGCGCAGGGCGTCCAGGTCCTGGGGCAGGGACACGGTCTTCACCTGCCCGGGGGCTCCGGGCACCTTGAGGGTCTCGCCGTTCCAGCGCAGCCGTACGCCGCCGGCGTTGCCGAACTTCAGGGTGACGCCCGACTCCAGCTCGTAGCTGCGCTGTTCCCCGGGACTGAACACCCGGTCGGCCGCGGCGGCGCCGTCGGGGGCGACGCGCACCCAGACCTTCTCCACCGCGCTGATCTCGAGGACCGCACGGCTCGGGACCGGGGCCGCAACCTCCTGCGGCGCAGCCTCCTGGGGCGGGGGACTGGGCTCTGCCGTCTCCGACTGCAGAGCCGGTGGTGCCGCTGGCTCCGCAGCCGGGGCCGGTGTCGGGGCGGTGACCGGCTCCGCAGGGGGCGCCACCGCCGGACCGGCTGCGGGCGGCGCTTCGCTGCGCTCCACGCTCCACGGGCTCCAGATCCAGATCCCCACCACCGCCCCGAGCAGCAGCAGGGCGACCAGGCGCACCGGCCGGCCGCCCCGCTCCCCGCGCAGGGACACCTTCCAGTCCGACTCGGGCAGTTCGTGGCGGGGCTCGCCGTCCTCCTCCCCCCGCGCCGCCCGGTAGCGGGCCACCAGTTCCTCCGCCGGAACGCGGACCTCCCGGGCCAGGACCCGCACGAACCCCCGCCCGATGACGCCGCCGGGCAGCTTCGCCCAGTCCTCGGCCTCCAGGGCCTTCAAGTACGCCTGCTGAATGCGGGTGGTCGCCGCCAGGGTCTCCAGGTCCAGGCCGACCCGCTCGCGGGCCTCACGCAGCTCGGCGCCAAAGGTGGGGGTCTGCGGTTCGGCCATGGCGGCTCCTCACTCCAGGAACTTCAGGTAGTTCTTGGCGGACTTCCCGACCTCGCCGCGCGGGTCGAACTGCCACGCCTGGCGAAACGCCTGGGCGGCCTCGTCGCGACGCGCGAGTTTGAGCAGGCTGATGCCCCGGTGCAGGTGCACGTCGGCCAGGTGCCCCAGTTCCCCCTGGGGCAGCATGCGCGCCGCCACGTCGAACTGGTCGAGGGCGTCCTCGTGGCGCCCCTCGGCCTGCAGCACGATGCCGAGCAGCTTGTGGGCCAGCGGGAAGCCGGGCTCCATCTCCACCGCCTCGATGAGGCGCAGGCGCGCGGCCTCGATCTCCCCCAGGTTGTAGAGGGACCAGCCCAGGTTGGTCAGGGCCCAGGCCGGGGTGGGGTAGAAGACGTCGGCCACCACGTGCTCCAGGGCGTCGACCGCCTCGGCCCACCGCTCCTGCTGCATGTACAGCGCCCCCAGGTTGTTCCACGAAGCCGAGTAGTCGGGCGAGACTTCCACCGCCCGGCGGAACGACTCCTCGGCCCGCACCAGGTCGGCCTTGCGCCAGTAGGCCATGCCCGTGGCGTCGGGCAGTCGCGGGTCGTTCGGGGCCAACTGGGTGGCCCGTGCCAGCTCCCGCAGGGCCAGGGACGGCCGGTCCTCGTTGAGGAAGGCGATCGCCATCTTGTAGGAGGCGTCCACCTGGTCCGCGACGCTCGGCTTCTTCTCGGTGGACGCGCAGGCCGCCAGCGCGATCAGCAGCAAGCCCGGCAGGGCGCGTTGACAAGCCCGCAGGCCGCGATATAGTCCCCCCGCCAACGGTTCCCGCGTCCTCCGGGTGCGATACGTGTCCATGGCCCACATCCTCATTATCGATGATGACGAAAGCATCCGCTTCCTGGTGCAGGAGGAGCTGTCCCTCGACGGCCACCGGGTGAGCGCGGCGGACGGCGGGGCGTCGGGGCTGCAGGCGGTGCGCGACCACACCCCCGACGTGGTGATCCTCGACATCAAGATGCCCGGCATGGACGGCCTGGAGGTGCTGCGCCGCATCAAGCGCGAACACCCGCAGCTGCCGGTCCTCCTGTTCACGGCCTACAGCGACTACCGCGACCAGGCCGCCGACTGCGGCGCCGAGGGGTACCTGATCAAGTCGGCCGACTTCTCCCCCATGAAGGCGGCCGTGCGCCGCTGCCTCCCCCCCGCCGCCTGAGCCCGCCCGGGCTCAGAGGTCCGCTTCGAACTGGGTCAGGGCGCGGAACGCGCGGTAGCGCTCCTGGACCTCGGCGTAGGTCAGGTCGCGCAGCCGGCCGAAGCTGAACTCCTCCACGTTGAAGCTCGCCAGCGCCGAGCCCAACACGATGGCCCGGCGGATGTTGTCCGGTTCGCGGTTGCCGGTGCTGGCCAGGTAGCCCATCAGGCCGCCGGCGAAGGAGTCCCCGGCGCCGGTGGGGTCGTACACCGCTTCCAGGGGGTAGGCCGGCGAGGCGAACACGTGCCCGGCGGCGAAGTAGATGGCGCCGTACTCGCCGCGCTTCACCACCACCCCGGAGGGGCCCCAGGCGAGCAGCTTCTGGGCGGCGCGCACCAGGTTCGGCTCCTCCGCCAGCATGCGCGCCTCGGCCTCGTTCACCACCAACAGGTCCACCCGCTCCAGGGTCCGCAGCAGGCTCTTGCGCTTGCCCTCGATCCAGAAGTTCATGGTGTCCAGGGCCACGAACTCGGGCGACGCCACCTGGTCGAGCACCCGGCCCTGCAGGTCGGGGTCGATGTTGGCCAGGAACACGTAGGCCGCGCGCCGGTGGGCCGGGGACAACACCGGGTCGAACTCCTCGAACACGTTGAGGTGGGTCTCCAGGGTCTGGGCGTCGTTCAAGTCGAACCCGTAGCGGCCCTTCCAGCGGAAGGTCTCGCCGGCCGAGCGGGTCAGGCCGCTCAGGTCCACCTCCCGATCCACCAGGAACTGCAGCTCTTCCAGGGGGAAGTCCTCCCCCGCCACCGCCACCAGCCGCACCGGCGCAAACAGGCTGGCCGCCGCCGTGAAGTGCAGGGCCGACCCTCCCAGGGCCCGTTCGGCGCGTCCGAACGGGGTCTCCACCGAGTCGATCGCCACCGACCCCACCACCAGCAGGTCGCGGCTCACGGGGCGTCCCCCTGCAGGTACTTGCCGTACAGCAGGTCCACCGCCCGGCGGGTCTCCGCCGGGATCGCCGCGGCCGGCGTCATGATCGCGTAGCGGGCGGCCTCGCCGCAGGCGCAGGCCCGCTCCGTCGGCAGCGCGCGCGCCGCCGCCCGCACCACCCGCTTGGCGGTGTCCACGTTCTTCTCCAGCACCTCGAGCACCGCCTCCACGCTGACCTCGGCCTCGGTCTCGTGCCAGCAGTCGTAGTCGGTGACCAGGGCGATCGTCACGTAGCAGAGCTCCGCCTCCCGGGCGAGCCTGGCCTCGGTGGCGTTGGTCATCCCGATCACGCGGGCCCCCCAGCTGCGGTACAGGAAGGACTCCGCACGGGTGGAGAACTGCGGGCCCTGGATGCACACGTAGGAACCGCCGCGGTGGAAGGTCGCTCCCACGGCCTCCCTCGCGTCCCACACCCGCTGCTGGAGGTCCAGGCAGACCGGGTCCGCCATGCCCACGTGGCCCACGATTCCGTTGCCGAAGAAGCTGGAGGGCCGCCCCCACGTGCGGTCCACGAACTGATCCGGCAGGCAGATGTCGCCCGGCCTCACGTCCTCCTCGAGGCTTCCCACCGCCGACACGGAGAGCACCCGGCCGACCCCGAGGGACTTGAGGGCCCACAGGTTCGCGCGGTAGGGGACCTCGGAGGGCAGGAACCGGTGGCCGCGGCCGTGCCGCGGCAGGAAGACCAGGGTGCGCCCCTCGTAGCGCCCGACGACGAGGGAGTCGGAGGGCGCGCCGAAGGGAGTGGAGACCTCCACCTCCCGCACGTCCTCCAGTCCCTCCATCTCGTAGAGCCCGCTCCCCCCGATGACGCCGATGGCCTTGTCCATCAATCCCTCGCCTCCCTCTGGTGACGGTTCTCAGCCCCCGGGCTCGGGCCCGCGGCCTGCCGCCTCGCCCCTGAGCTGGCCGCACGCGGCCAGGATGTCCTGACCGCGGCTCCGGCGGACCACCGCGGTGAAGTTCTTCTCGAGCAGGTGCCCCTGGAACGCCTCCACGGCCGCCGGCTCCGGGGCGCGGAACGGGCTGTCCTCGTGGGGGTTGTACGAGATCAGGTTCACCTTGCACCGCAGGCCCGAGAGCAGCCGGACCAGCCTGCGGGCGTCCTCCAGGGTGTCGTTCACGCCCCCCAGCAGCACGTACTCCACGGTGTAGCGCGCCCGGGCCGGCAGGGGCAACTCCCTCATGGCTCCCAGGAGCTCGGCGAGGGGGTGGCGACGGTTCACCGGCATGATCCGGTCGCGCACTTCGTCCGTGGTCGCGTTGAGGGACACCGCGAGGCTCGGGAGCATCTCCGCCGGCAGGCGGCGCATGGCCGGGACCAACCCGCAGGTGGACACCGTGAGCCTGCGCCGCGTGATGTTGAGCCCGTGGTCCGAGCTCATCACCCGGAAGGCGCCCGCGACCTGTTCCAGGTTGTGCAGGGGTTCTCCCATCCCCATGAACACCACGTTGGTCACCCGCGCCGGCGCGGCGAGACGCTGCCCGAGCACCACCTGCCCCACGATCTCGGCCGCGGAGAGGTTCCGGCTCAGCCCCGCCGCCCCGGTGCGGCAGAACGCGCAACCCATGGCACACCCCGCCTGGCTCGACACGCACTGCGTGAGGCGGTCCTCGTCGGGGATGAGGACGGTCTCGACCCTCTCGCCGTCCTCCAACCGGAGCAGGAGCTTTCGCGTGCCGTCACGGCTGGTCTGCTCGCGCTCCACGCGGGGAAGGGCCAGGCAAGCCGACTCCTGGAGGCGCTCCCGGGAGTCCCGCGAGAGGTCCGTCATGGAGGCGAAGTCCAGGACGCCCCTACGGTAGATCCACTGCATCACCTGGCGGGCGCGGAAGGTGCGCTCGCCCAGGGCCTGGAAGAAGCTCTCGAGACCGGGCAGGTCGAGCCCGAGGAGGTTCGTGGCGGCTGGCATCGTCATCGGGCGCGTCGAACGGGCCAAATTCCTTATAACCTCAGGGTTCCCGGGCCGTCAACGAAGGCCGCCCGGCTTCTTTGACACCCCCGGAAACGGCTGGCTATACTCCCGCCATGATCCCCCGCCTCGCCGCGAAGGTGCTCGGCCTCGCGGCCGCCACCGCCCTCGTGTTCGGCCTTCCGGAAGCGGCGTTCGCCTGGGGGCCCGCGACCCACCTGGAACTCGGCGGCCGGGTCCTCGAGCACCTGGGCGTTCTCCCGGCGGCGCTCCAGACCGTCCTCCGGTCCCATCCCCTCGACTTCCTGTACGGGACCATCGCCGCCGACATCGTGGTGGCGAAGCGCTTCACCCACTACCTGCGGCACTGCCACCGCTGGACCGTCGGCCTGGAGGTGCTCGGCAAGGCCTCGCGCCCATCCCAGGAAGCCTTCGCGTGGGGCTACCTCTCCCACCTCGCCGCCGACGTGGTGGCCCACAACTACTTCGTCCCGTACAAGACGATGCTCAGCTTCACCACGCGGGCGATGAACCACGCCTACTGGGAGGTGCGCTTCGACACCCACGCGCCCGACGACATCTGGCACATCCCCTATCGCATCAGTCAGGAGATGCACCAGAACAACGACGAGATCCTGAAGTCGGTCCTCTCCCGGACCCTGCTCTCGTTCCAGACCAACAAGGTCCTGTTCAACAGCGTGGTGCTCATGGGTCGGTTCCGCCGGTGGCACGACATCATCCGGCAGTCGCTCTCCCAGTCGCGGCTGGTCCTGGACCCGGAGCGGGTCCGGCGCTACAAGGCCCTCTCCCTCGACGCCACCCTCGCCTTCCTCGTGGACCGGGAGAACTCCTGGTGCTTCCGGGCGGATCCCACCGGGAGCCAGGCCCTCAAGGCCGCTTCGGTGATCCGGAGCCACCTGCGCCGCCTCTACGGGAGGGGGCGCCTGTCCGCCGAGACCTTCCACGAGGTGCTGGAACGGTACCGGCCCCACCTGGAGGCCAGCATCTACGCGGAGCCGAGTTCCCACGAACTCGTGGAGGCGGCCATGGCCCTCCTGGAGGCGCCCCCGAGCTTCGCCGGAACGCCGTCGTAGGCCGTCAGGCCCCGGGCTGGGCCGCGAACCGGGCCTGGGCCTCCCGCCAGATGGTCCCCGCCGACGACGTGCCGATCCGATCCGCGCCCGCCGCCAGGAGCGCCTCGGCCTGCTCGTAGCTACGGATGCCTCCCGCCGCCTTGACCCCGCACCGGCTGCCCGCCACCTGCCGCAGCAGGCGCACATCGGGGATGCGCGCCCCGGTCGGGCCGAACCCCGTGGAGGTCTTCAGGTAGTCCGCCCCGGCGCCGACCGCCAGGGCCGCCGCCTCCCGCACCTTGGCCGGTTCCAGAGCCCCGGTCTCCAGGATCACCTTGAGCACCCCGGCGGCGGCGCGGCGCGCCTCGCGCAACTCCGCGGAGACCGCGGTCAGCCGGCCGTCGAGGAAGAGGCCCAGGTTGAAGACCAGGTCCACCTCGTGGGCGCCCGCCTCGAACGCCTCGCCCACCTCCGCAACCTTGGCCCGCACGGTCTGGGAGCCCAGGGGGAAGCCGGCGACGGTCACCACCCGCACCGGGGTCCCGGCAACATGGTCCAGCGCCTCCGCCACGCGGCACGGGGAAACGCACACCGCCGCGAAGTCCCGCTGAACGGCCTCGCGGCAGAGGGCCTCCACCTCGAGGGCCGTGGCGGCGGCACCCAGCAGGGTGGACTCGATGCAGCGGGCGAAATCCCGCGCGTCTCTGTGCGGCATGCCGGCAAGCTACCACCCCCGTCCGGCGCGCCTCAAGCGGATTGGCCCCGTCGCCTTTGTGGGCCGGCCGACCTTCAGGGTATGCTTCGGCCATGCGGGTGCTGGACCGACACGTGCTGGCCGAGTGCACGCCCTCGGTGCTCCTGGCACTGGCCGTGTCGACTTTCGTGCTCCTGATGCACCGCCTGCTGCGGCTCTCGGACCTCGTCGTCGCCAAGGGCGTGCCGGCCTCCGACGTGCTCCAGCTCCTCGCACTGGCCCTTCCCGCCCTCCTCCCCATCCTGATCCCGGTCAGCCTCCTGCTCGGGGCCGTGCTCACGGTCGCGCGGCTCAGCGGGGACGGGGAGGTAGTGGCGATGCGGGCTGCCGGGATCTCCCTCGCGGCGAACCTGAGGCCGTTCGTCGCCCTCGCCGCCGTGGCGGCCGCGGTCACCGGTTCGATGAGCCTCTGGGTGCAGCCGCGGGCGGCCCAGGCGTTCAAGGCCGCGGCGTTCCAGTCGCTCCGCAACCGGATCGACCTGTCGGCCGAGGCCGGGACCTTCCTCCGCCTCGCCCCCGGCCTCACCGCCTACGCCGCCCGGGTGGACGGCGCGACCGGTGCCCTCTCGGACCTGTTCCTCGAGGACCGCAGCGGCGAGGAGGCCCCTCGGTGGATGTTCGCCCGAACCGGGCGGGTCCGGGAGGAGGGGGGAGCGCTCACGCTCTTCCTCGAGGACGGCGAACTCCACCAGCCAGACCCGGGGGAGGGCGCGTACCAGGTGGTGCGGTTCCGGGCCTCCAACATCCGCATCCCCCTGCCCGCGGTCGCCTGGCGCGCCGACCCGGAAGACGGCCTCGCGGGAGAACTCCTGCGCTCCGTGCTCGACGGCACCGCCAACGGCCGCGTCCGTATGGAACTCCATCACCGGCTGTCGCTGCCCGTGTCGTGCCTCGTGCTCGGGCTCCTCGGCGCCGTACTCGGACTCCACCACCGGCGCACCGGCAGGGCCTGGGGCATCGCGCTGTCCATCGCAATCCTGCTCGCGTACTACTTCCTGCTCACCGCCGCCCGGGCGCTGGGCATCCGGGGAGCCCTCCCCCCGGAACTGGCCTCCTGGGCCCCCTGTGGGGTCATGGCGGCCGTGGCCGTTTACGCTTACGGGAGAAAGAGCCGCGAACGGGCCCTCCCGTGGGAGGCCGCTCTGGCGGAGGTACTGACCCGGGCGCGGGCGCTCCGCGTCCGGAGAGGCCGTCGGTGAGCGTCCTCGACCGCCACCTGGCGAGCCGGTTCTTCTCCGCCTTCCTCCCGGCCGCCGCGTGCCTCTGGGGTCTCTTCCTGCTTGTGGACGTCTTCGAGAAGCTGCGGATGCTCCTCCGGCACTCCTCGTCGGGGGCGGACGCGGCGCTCTACTTCGCCGCCCGCCTGCCCTGGATGGCCTCCCAGGTCGCTCCCATGGCCGCCCTGCTGGGGGGCGTGCTCTCGCTCCTGGTCCTCGGCCGGCACGGCGAACTGACCGCCCTGCGCGCCTCCGGCGTCCCGCTGCGGCGGCTCGCGCTGCCGTACCTGGGCTGCGGCCTGCTCGTCAGCCTCGGAGTCGGAATCGTCCAGGAGATGGTGGTGCCCCCCGCCTCGGCGATGGCCCGCGAGATCCGGGAGCTTCGCATCCGGGGCCGGGCGGCCGACTCCCTCCTCCGGGCGGAGGATCTGTGGATGCGCCACGGCGCCGTGCTGGTGCACGCCGAACTCGTGGACGTCCAGGGCGGGCGTCTCTTCGGCGTGAGCGCCGCCGAGACCGCGGGACACCGGCTGCTGCGCCGCCTGGACGCCCCGGAGGCGCGGTGGGTCGACGGCGGATGGACGCTCGTGGAAGCCGTGGTCCGGCAGTTCGCCGCCGACGGCACGTTCTCGACGGAACGCCGCGGGCTCCTGCCCTACCCCCTCGCGGAGTCCCCCTCGGACCTCCGCCTCCGGGAGCCGGGGCCCGACGAGAGCTCCTGGAAGGAGCTTCGGCTCCTCCGGGACCGCTTCCGGGCCCAGGGTGCCGACACGGGGAGCCTGGAGGTGGACCTCTGGGCCAAGACCAGCCAGCCCTGGGCCAGCCTCATCCTGTGCGCCCTGGCCTTCCCCTGGGCGGTGCGCCCGCGCCGGAGCGGTGCCTTCGCCCCGGCGGTGGCGGTCTCCGTCGCCCTGGGTTTCTCCTACTGGCTGCTGCTGGCCGTGGGCCTGTCCCTGGGCAGGGCCGGAGCGATCCCGGCGCCGATGGCGGCCTGGGCGGCGAACCTGCTCTTCGGCACCGCAGCGGCGGCGGCCATCTGGCGGGCCGACGCCACCGGACCGGACACCCCCCTGCCGGGCCGGGACGATCGTCGCCGGTTCAGGAACCCGGCGCCTCCACCAGCCGCCGCGCCGCCTCCAGGTCCTCCGGCCGATTGAGGTTGAGGAAGGACCGGAGGTCGGGGTCGTGCCCCCGCAGCTCCGCCTCTCCGACTTCCCGCGTGCGCAGGCCGGCGAAGGCGTCCCGGACCCGGAGATTGCCAGCTCGGATGGCATCGGCGAAGGGCGGCAGGCAGGTGACGCGGTAGACGGCGCAGAGGGGTTCGTAACCGGCCTCGACCCGAGGCACCACGAGATCCCAGTCTTCCAGCAGGCCGTTCAGGAAGTGGAGCAGGTCGGGGGAGAGGAAGGGCATGTCCGCGGCGACGCAGAGCACGGCGCCCCGGGGGCCGAGGGTCTCATCGGCATAGGCCAGGGCCGTGGCGATCCCCCCCAGGGTGTCGGCGTGGAGGAAGCGGTCGGGGACGGTCGGGACCCCGAGCCGGCCGAGCCTGGGGGCCCCGCCGACGACGACCACCCGTTCCGACACCGGGGCGACCCGGGTGAAGACCCGCTCCAGGAGGGTCAGGCCGCCGAGGAGCAGGGAGGCCTTGTCCGAACCCATGCGGCGGCTGCGACCGCCGGCCAGGATCGCGGTGAGGGGGATTCGGGGGAGCACGGTTGGCGTGTCCGGGCCGGGGGTGCCCCCGAACCCCTCCTCAGGCCCGGGGTGAGCCCGAGGGCTCGGCCGCGAGGCCGACGCCCAGCGTGTCGGTCACGAAGTTGCGGACCCGGGCCGCCCCCACCATCATGGCCATGGCCAGCACCTCCCGGATCTCCGCCTCGGTGGCCCCCTCCTTCTTCGCGCCCGCGAAGTGCCGCCGAGTTCAGTGCCCGCAGCCGCCCGCCGCCGCTGCGGCCAGGGCGCAGAGTTCCCGGGTCCGCGGGTCCAGGACCTCCTCGAACTCGAAGTGCAGAAACTTCTGGCCGGCCATGGGCTCCTCCTCTACTCCTCCACCACCCGGTTGCACAGTTCGTCCACGTCTCCTTCCCGCCACGGGAAGTGCTCCGCCAGGACCTCCCCCACCTCCTCCACCGCGTACGCGAGGCCACCCCCGAAGTCGTCCCCCCGGAAGCGCTCCCCCATGCCGTCGCGGATGTGATCCCAGCCCTCCTGCCCCACCACGCGGTGGACCGCCTCGTCGCCGAAGATCGCGAAGCGACGGCTGGCGACGGCGAGGAGGATCAGCACGGCGTTGCGCCCCTCGGTCTCGTGCATGCGGAGCCCGGCGAAGCGCTTCCGGGCGGCCTCCAGGACGTCCCCGGAGACGGCCCGGCACACGACGACCCGGATCTCGGCCGACGTCCGCCGCTCGGCGGCGGCGATGGCCTCCTCGACCCGGGTCCGCTCGTCCCCGGACAGGAATGCCCGGGGCCTGCCGCTTCTCGCCATCGGACCTCCTACCAGCCCCCGCTCGCCCCGCCCCCGCCGAAACCACCGCCCCCGCCGCCGAAGCCTCCCCCCCCGCCTCCCAGGCCTCCGCCGAACCCGCCCGGACCGATCCACCAGGACCCTCCGCCGTGCGTGCGGCGGCTGCGGGGTCCGAGGTGGGCGGCGCGCCGAAGGGAAGCGAGAACGCCTAAGACGCCCAGGAAGAGCAGGAATGGGATCAGCCCGGCGATCGGAGCCGGCACTCCGCGGCGGCGGTCGGGCAGGGGCTGGAACTCGCCGCGGCTCGCGGCGTCCAGCGCCTCCACCGCGGCGAGGAGGCCCTCCGCGTAGCGCCCCTCGCGGAACGGCGGGGCGAGCACGTCACGGATCACGCGCCCCGCCACGGCGTCCGGGATGGCCCCCTCGAGCCCGTACCCGACCTCGATGCGCACCTTCCGGTCGTCCACGAAGACGAGCAGGAGCACCCCGTTGTCACGGCCCGCGTGGCCGACCTTCCACGCCTCGGCCAGGCGGATGGAGAAGTCCTCCAGGCTCTCTCCCTCCAGGCTCCGGAAGATCGCCACGGCGAACTGGTTGGAGCTCGCCTCCTCGACGGTCCGGAGGCGGGACTCGATACGCCCCCGGTCCGCCGGGGAGAGGAGGCCGGCGAAGTCGCTCACCCGGCCTCGGGGCCGGTCCGGAACGTCGAGGGCGAGGGCAGCCGCCGCCGCTGCCAGCAGTGCCGCGGCACAGACCCCGAGCCGCGGTGCTGCCCTGGGGCTACGGGTCACGCGCCACCCGCCACCGTCAGAACTTCACCTTCGGGGCCGCCTCCGCGCCCTCTTCGGCCTGGAAGTACGGCTTGGTCTGGAACCCGAAGGCACCGGCCAGGAAGTTGGCGGGGAAGCTGCGGATTCGCGTGTTGTATTCGCGCGACGCCTGGTTGAAGCGCGTGCGGGCCACGTTGATCCGGTTCTCGGTGCCCTCCAGCTGGGTCTGGAGATCCAGGAAGTTCTGGCTGGCCTTCAGGTCGGGGTACGCCTCGGCCACGGCGAAGAGCCGCGACAGCGCACCCGACAGCCCCTGCTGGGCCTGCTGGAAACGCTGGATGGCCTCCGGGGTCAGGCTCTCGGCGGTGATGGTCACCTGCCCCACCTTGGCCCGTGCCTCGACGACCCCCTGGAAGACCGCCTGCTCGTGGGAGGCGTAGCCCTTCACGGCCTCCACCAGGTTGGGGATGAGGTCGGCCCGGCGCTGGTATGCGCTCTCCACGTCGGCCCAGGCCTGTCCCACCCCCTCGTCGGCCCGCACGAAGCCGTTGTAGGTCCCCTTGACCCACCCGAACACGCCCAGGACGAGCAGGGCGAACACCCCCAGGACGATCCACAGCTTCTTCACCTCCCAACCTCCTTCTTCACGGCCGCGGTCACGGCCTCGACGACGGTGCGCTCCTCCCCGGGCCTGAGCGTGCGCGGGTCGAGCACCAGGGAATCCTCGTGTACGCGGGCGATCACGGGAGGACGGTGCCGCCGCAGAGCCGCCTCCCAGCGCGACACGCCGGCCGGCGGCCGGCGAACCTCCACGATCCACGTCGGGAGCTCCTGCAGGGGCAGGGAACCCCCACCCACCTCGGAAACGTCCTCCCGGACGGAGACCTCGGCGAGGGGGCCGAGTTCCCGCGCCAGCGCCTCGGCCAGCGCCTCCGCCCTCGGCTTGAGCTGCTCGGCGGTGAGCGCCAGCATCGCCAGGGCGGGCACCCGCGCCGCGACGCGCTCCGGGTCCCGGTACAGCCCCAGGGTGGCCTCCAGTGCGGCCAGGGTGACCTTGTCGGGCCGCAGCGCGCGCATCAGCGGATGCCCCGCGCACGCCTCGACCGCCCCCCGGCGGCCCACGAGGATGCCCGCCTGGGGCCCGCCCAGAAGCTTGTCTCCGGAGAAGGTCACCAGGTCCACCCCCGCGCCCACCACCTCGGGGACGGAAGGCTCGTGTCCGAGACCGAGGCGCCGGAGGTCCACGAGGGATCCGCTCCCCAGGTCTTCCAGCACCGGGAGGCCTCGGCGATTGCCGAGGGCCACCAGGTCGGCCGTGGAGACCGCCTCGGTGAAGCCCAGGATGCGGTAGTTCGACGTGTGGACCCGCATGAGGAGCGCCGTGTCGGGTCCGATGGCTCTCTCGTAGTCCTCCAGGTGGGTCTTGTTGGTCGTGCCCACCTCCCGCAGGCGGCACCCCCCCTGGACCATGACCTCCGGGACCCGGAACGCGCCCCCGATCTCCACGAGCTCGCCGCGGCTCACCACCACCTCGCGGCCGCGGGCGAGCGCCGCCAGCGCCAGCAGGACCGCGGCGGCGTTGTTGTTGACCACGAGCCCGGCCTCGGCCCCGGTCAACTCGCACAGGAGGTCCCGGACGAGATCGTGGCGGTGCCCCCTGGCGCCGCGCTCGAGGTCGTACTCCAGGTTGCAGTACCCTGCGGCCCGGCCCATGGCCTCGACCGCCTCGCAGGCCACCGGCGCCCGGCCGAGATTGGTGTGGAGGACGACCCCCGCCGCGTTGACGACCTGCCGCAGCCTCGGCTCGGCCCGGGCCCGGGCGACGTCGAGAGCCCGCGCCGCCAGTCCCTCCGCCGCCACCTCCACCTCGGCCCCGGCGAGCACCCGGCCCCTCACGTCTTCGAGCACCGCGCGGGCCGCGTCCACGGCCAGGCCCCTCGGCACGCTCCCCTCTGCAACGGCGTCCCGCAGAACCGGTTCCTGCAGCAGGCGCTCCACCGCGGGGATCCGCCGGAGCCGTTCCCGGGCGCCCGGCGACGGCTCCTGGCTCACCGGCCGCCTCCGACCCGGCGCTCCGTGCCGTCGAGGATTCGTTCGAAGTTGCCCTTGTGCCGCCAGCCGGTGAGGACGGCCACGGACAGGGCGAGGAAGACCACGGCCGGCGGCTCTCGGAAGAAAGCGCAGAGGAGGGGCAGGGCCGCCGCGGCCGTGAGGCTGCCCAGGCTCACCATGCGCCACTTCCAGACCACCGCCCCGAAGAGGGCCGCCGCCCAGAAGGCCGCGCCGGGAGCCAGGGCGAGGAAGACCCCCAGCCCCGTGGCCACCCCCTTGCCCCCCTGGAAGCGCAGGTAGACGGGGAACAGGTGCCCCAGGTAGGCCGCTAGGGCCACCGTTGCCACGCCCCACGGCGATGCGAGGGACCCCAGGGCCCACGCGGCCGGGATGAACCCCTTGAGCGCGTCCCCGCACAGGGTGAGGGCGCCGGCCCGCCGGCCCAGCGTCCGGCCGACGTTGGTGGCGCCGATGTTGCCGGATCCGGAGCCCCGGGGGTCGGCGCCGCCCAGGAGGCGGGCCACCAGCAGGCCCGTGGGCACGGAACCGAGCAGATAGGCGAACGTCACCAGGAACAGCCACTTCATGGGCCACCTCGCTCCCGTCAAAGGCGCGCAAACCCTAGCACACGGCCCAAAACCGGACAAGGAGGCCGCCGTACGCACCCCCACCCACACGACCCGGAACCTTCCTATCTGTCCTTTCCCATGGACACATATGACTCATGAGAAGATAATGTACAAACATGTCCACCCCAGACGGGAGACGGCGATGAACCTGTCGGTGAAGGACGCGGCACGGCTGCTCAGCGTGTCGGAGAAGACGGTGTACCGATGGGCCCAGAAGGAGGAGATCCCGTTCCTCCGGGTCAACGACCAGTACCGGTTCAGCCGGGCGGAACTCCTCGAATGGGCCACGGCGAAGCGCGTGCGGGTCTCGCCCGAGATCTTCGAGGAAGCGGACGGGGAGCCGCCGCTCCTCGCCGACGCCCTGGAAGCGGGGGGGATCTTCTACCGCGTCGCCGGCACCGACGTGACCTCGGTGCTCCAGGAGGTGGTGGCCATCCTGAGGCTCCCGGACGAGGTGGACCGGGAGCACCTCCACGAGGTCCTGCTGGCCCGGGAACGCCTGGGCTCCACGGCGGTGGGCGACGGGGTCGCCATCCCCCACGCCCGCAGCCCCGTGATCCTCCACCTCGCCAGACCCACCGTGACCCTGTGCTTCCTCGAGCAGCCCGTGGAGTTCCACGCCCTCGACGGCCGGGCGGTGCAGGTGCTCTTCACCGTGGTCAGCCCGACGCTCCGGGCGCACCTCCACCTTCTCTCTCGCCTCGCGTTCTGCCTGCGCGACCCGCGGTTCAAGGAACTGCTGGCCGAAGAGGCCGGGCGGGACGCCATCCTCGAGGGCATCCGCACCGTCGAGGCCTCGCTGGCCGGCCCGGGGACGGACCACGGAGCCTGAGTCCGCAGCCGGTCCGACGCGGACCCTGGAGGTGCCCTCCGTGGCCAACGAGCAGACCGAAGCACAATCCCGTCTCCTCCCGAAGCTCGTCACCGTGCTTCGGGAGGGGTACTCGCCCCGCCAGTTGTCCCGCGACCTCGTCGCCGGGGTCATCGTGGGCATCGTCGCCCTGCCCCTGGCCATCGCCTTCGGGATCGCGTCGGGCGTGAAGCCGGAGCAGGGGTTGTACACAGCCGTCGTGGCGGGCTTCCTCATCTCCGCCCTGGGAGGCAGCCGGGTTCAGATCGGGGGCCCCACCGGCGCCTTCATCGTGATCGTGTACGGCATCGTCCAGCAGCACGGGTACCAGGGACTCGCCGTGGCGACGATGATGGCCGGGGTGCTGCTGATCCTCATGGGGTTCGCCCGCCTGGGCTCCGTGATCAAGTTCGTGCCGTACCCGGTCACCATCGGTTTCACGGCCGGCATCGCGCTGGTGATCGCCACATCCCAGGTGAGGGACTTCCTCGGGCTGCGGATGGACTCCGTCCCCGCCGACTTCCTCGAGAAGCTCGGCGCGTACTCCGAGCACGTAGGCTCCTGGAACCCCCACGCGGCCGGACTGGCCCTCCTCACCGTGGTCGTGGTCGGGCTGTGGCCCCGGGTGACCCGCCGGGTGCCCGGCTCCCTGGTGGCGATCCTGGTTACGACGGCCCTGGTCAACGGCCTGGACCTTCCCGTGGAGACGATCGGCGGGCGTTTCGGCGGGGTTCCCGGCACCTTGCCGGCACCCAGGCTGCCCCACTTCGAGTGGGCCACGGTCCAGCAACTCTTCTCGCCGGCCCTGAGCATCGCCATTCTGGCGGCCATCGAGTCCCTCCTCTCCGCCGTGGTGGCCGACGGCATGATCGGCACGCGCCACCGCTCCAACATGGAACTGGTCGCCCAGGGCGTGGCCAACATCGCCTCGCCCCTGTTCGGCGGCATCCCCGCCACCGGCGCCATCGCGCGCACGGCCACGAACGTGAAGAACGGGGGGCGCACCCCGGTCTCGGGCATGGTCCACGCCGTCGCGCTGCTCCTGATCATGCTCTTCTTCGGGCGGTGGGCGGCGCTCATCCCCATTGCCACGCTGGCGGGCATCCTGCTCGTGGTGAGCTACCACATGAGCGAGTGGCGGGTCTTCGTGCGCCTCTTCCGGAGCCCCCGCAGCGACGTGGTGGTCCTGGTGACCACGTTCCTCCTGACCGTGCTGATCGACCTCACGGTGGCGATCGAGGCGGGCATGGTGCTCGCGGCGTTCCTGTTCATGCGCCGGATGGCAGGGCTCGCCCAGGCGGGCTACGTGACCCGGATGCTGCGGGAGGAGGAGGACCCCGGGGACCCCAACGCCATCGGGCGGCGCGACGTGCCGGACGGCGTCGAGGTGTTCGAGGTGTTCGGGGCCTTCTTCTTCGGGGCCGCCTCCAAGTTCGAGGACGCCCTGCGCCAGGTCAAGCACGTGCCGAAGGTCCTCGTCCTCCGCATGCGCGAGGTGCATGCCATGGACGCCACGGGGCTGCGGGCCCTCGAGGACCTGGTTCGCAAGACGGAGCGCGACGGCACCGCCCTGATCCTCTCGGGGGTGCACGCGCAACCGCTGATCACCCTGGAGAGATCCGGCCTCCTGGATCGGGTCGGGATGGAGAACGTGTTCGGCAACATCGACGACTCGCTCGACCGGGCCCGGGAGATCCTCGGCCTCCCGCCCGCCCCGCGCCCCGGTCCTTTCGTGCCCGTGGTGGCGCGCGAACGCAGCCCGGGCTCCGCAGCGGGGACCCGTGGCAACTGACGGATCGGCGCTGCCGCGCTGGGTCGTCGCCGCGATCCTGGCGGCCTCGCTCGCCCGGCCCGGCGGGACTCCGGCGGCGCCGGCGGGGGGACGGGAGTTCTCCTTCCCCAGCCTCAACCGCCTGTACCCGGACCTGTCCGCCGAAGCGGCCCCGGTCGCCTGGGGCCCGCTGACGGTGAGGCTGTCGAGCCCGGAGGCCTCGCTCCGGCTCACGGCCCACCGGCTTCGCCTGGAGCCCTTGGCGGACGGCACCCACCGGGTGTGGGGGGAGGCGACGTTCTCGGGCTCGGGTGCGGCCGTGGCGGACCTCCAGGCGGCCGGCCTCGCGCACCGCCAGACGGACCAACTCGTTCTCCCCCGCCAGACGCGGCAGGGAACCGGCAGGGTGCGGATCGTCCGCGGGGAGGACGCCTACTGGGTCACCGCGCTCGAGAGCCCCGCGTCGGTCGAACTCGACGTACACAGCGGACTGGCCCGGGACCTGGTGGCGTGGTGCGAAGGGTCGACCCTGCTCTCGCTCCTCGGAGCCGAGTGCGGAGCCCTGGAGCGAATCCTCTCCCACGCGGCGGTGCCCCTGCCACCCCCGGGGACCACCTACCGCATCGCGTTCTCGGAACTGGAGCCCCCCGAGCGGGCGGAGCTCGACCTCTATCTCGCCGGGACCGCGAGGCACTGAAAAGGGCCGGCCCCGAACGCAGGACGACCGCCGGATCGGCGGTCGCCCTGGACTCCGTCGCCCGAGGGCGCCCTCACCCGCCCGCGCTGGCGGCCCCCTTCTCGCCGTCGGCCGCGGGCGGGGCGCGGTGGCCCCGCCGCTGCAGGAGGGTGACCGGCGGCGCGTCCTGGCGCTCCGCCGCCCGCTCGGGGGCTTCGGCGGCGGGCTCCTGGGCGGCCTTGGCCGCGGACTCGGACATCCGGCACGAGCCTTCCAGCACGCCGCCCTTCGCCACCGTCACGGCAGCCGCCTGGACGTCGCCGTGGATCGCACCGGTATCGCCCACGTCCAACTGCCGGAGCGCCCGCACGTTGCCCCGGACCCGGCCGTTGACGGAGACGTACTCGGCCGTCACCTCGGCCTCCACCGTGGCGGAGCGCCCCACGATCACGGCCGCCTCGCTCTCGAGGGTGCCTCGAAACGTGCCCTCGACGCACACGCTGTTCTTGGTGCGCAGCACGCCGTCGAAGACCGCCTCGGGCCCGACCACCGTGTCGATCGAACGTCCTTCCGGCTTCCCGTCCACCTTCCCGCCGAAGATCCCCATGGTCTCCTCACAGTCTCAGGGCCCGGAAGGGCCTGTCCCAGATGTAGTCCTGCGGGTCCACGTAGCGACCGTCCACGCTCACGCTGTAGTGCAGGTGGGTCCCGGTGCTCCGTCCGGTGTTGCCCATCTTCCCGAGCACGTCGCCACGCTTGACGGAGCGGCCGCGTTTGACGTCCGCCGAAGCGAGGTGTCCGTAGAGCGTCTTCACCCCGCCGCCGTGGCGGACCTTGACGTAGTTGCCGAGCAGACGGTCCCGCCCCACGTCTTCGATCTCCCCGTCCGCCGGAGCGATCACCGGAGCCTTCCAGGGACCGGCGATGTCGAGGCCGTTGTGGAACTCCCGGCCCAGCCCCGCGAAGGGGTCCGCCCGATACCCGAAGTTGCAGGAGAGCCACACCTCGTCGGACGCCACCGGCAGGAGCACCGGCCTGCGGCGGGTCTCGGAGCGGCGGTCTTCCAGCCGCGTGAACACCTCTTCCAGGCCGCTCTCCAGGGTCTGCGAGAACGACGCGAACCGCTCGACGACGCTGTCGCCCTCCGGCTCCGCTTCCAGCGCCCCGGAGGGCCCCTCGCCTCCCCCCTGCTCCGCCTCGCCCCCGCCCATTCCTCCCTGGTGGGAACGCTTGTCGTCGTAGATCTGTTCGTTCAACCCGAGGAAGCGGCGTATCCGGCTCTCGGTGGCCCGGATCCGTTCCAGGTCCTCGAGCATCTCCTCGCGCTCGCGCACGACCCGCGCGAGTTCCTCCTCCTTCTGGGCCGTGAGCGAACGCTGGGCGGCGAGTTCCGCCTCCACCGCCTGCCCCCTGGCCGCGCGCACGGAGAGGCTGCCCACCCAGAAGACCCCGGAGGCCGCCGCGACGAGGAACAGGGCCGCAACGCCGAACGCGCCGACCACCGCGGCCCTCGGAATCGAGACGACCCTCGAGGACGTTCCGTCCTTCGAAACCCAGACTACGGTCACCCGTGACAACCCCTGCCACCTCCAGGGCGCACTCGCCCGCCGGAGTTCTCGATCAACCCCACGAATCGACTCGTCCCGAGCCATCCTTGAGCAGAGGCAGCAGTTTTCGTGCCGGGAGGGCCGCGGAGGGCCGGTCGGCCCACCGTGGCCGGAGTGGCGGGGCGGCGGGAAGATCGGTGCGAAAACGAAACCGTGGACCCGGTTCGTTCCCGCTCCGGGAGGGCCTTCTCCGCGGCTAGGGCTTGCCGTGCCGCGTCCGTTGCGGGCGCTGCGGGGGAGATCCCTCCCTGGGCTCCGCCTCCAGGACGAGGTCCCCGTCGCCCGCGTCCACGCGGACCCTGCCCCCGTCGCGAAGGGGCCCGAAGAGGATGTCGTCCGCCAACCGGCGGCGGATGACGCGGTCGACCAGCCTCGCCATGGGGCGCGCGCCGTTCTTCCGGTCGTACCCGTGCTCCGCGAGCCACGCGCGCGCCGCCTCGGTGAGGGAGAGTTGGATCTTGCGGGCCTTCAACTGGTCCGCGAGTTCCCCCACCACCTTGTCCACGACCCGGGCGATGACGGCCGGCGACAGATGGTCGAAGCCGATCCACGCGTCGAGACGGTTGCGGAATTCCGGAGAGAAGGCGCGCTCCACCGCCGCCTTCTCTCCCTCTCGGTGGTCGCCGACTCCTCCGAAACCGATCCTCTCCTGGCTCAACTCCTGGGCGCCGGCGTTGGTGGTGAGGATGAGCACCACGCTGCGGAAATCCGCCTTGCGGCCGTTGTTGTCGGTCAGCGTCGCGTGGTCCATCAC
>CAZJSF010000032.1:10671-20208 GCA_964548515.1 uncultured Thermodesulfobacteriota bacterium | reverse complement strand
GCCGACCCGGCGCGCTACGACCCGGCCCGCAACGTGTTTGCGGCCACCGGGCTGCAGCGCGAACTGCTCTACTGCTACGGCTGCCACTCCTCCAACACCGGGCAGCTCCGCGACCCGGGCCCCTACGACGCCGACTACGACTACACGAGCAGCGGCACCCTCGTCGCCGACGTCGTGTACGCGTACCCGGACGCCGGGATCTCCAACGTGTGCATGCCCTGCCACTCGGGGCGCCAGAGCGGCACCACCGTCGCGCGGCTCCAGAGTAACAACGGGGTGACCATCGACTTCGCGAACCTCGGGTTCGTCAACCCCCACTACCTCGCAGCGGGGGGCGTGCTCTACGGCGGCATCGGGTACGAGTACGACGCCGACGGCGATCCGGCCACGGACGACTACCGGAACGTGGCGGACTTCAAGCACGACCTCATCGGTATCGAGGGGTCCGTGGCCGGGGTCGACACCGGGACCGGCGGCCCCTGCGCCGGGTGCCACATGGACGCCGAGGAGTCCCACTCCTTCGAGCCGGTGGAGAAGGATGCGACGACCGGCGAGGTCACCGCGGTTACCGCCGAGGTGTGCGACCAGTGCCACACCCCGGCCTTCGACGGGTTGATGACCCCGGATGTGCTCAACGCCGAGAAGCACGACTTCGAGGCGGCCCTGGCGGCTCTGGAGGCACAACTGGGCGCGGCGGGGTTCTACTTCACCCCGAACTACCCCTACTTCATGAGTGCGCCCTACAACCCCAACTACACCGAGACCGGGACGTGCTCGGAAAACCTGGCGGTCATGAACTGGCAGACCGGGGGCACGAGCACGTGGACCTACGACGCGGTGAAGAAGCGCTGCAGCTCCGCGGTAGGCACGGCGGGCACGCCCGACACCGGCAAGCCCAACATGGGGGCGGCGCTCAACTTCGCCCTGCTCCACCACGAGCCGGGAGCCTACGCCCACAACCGGTACTACACCCGTCGGCTCATCTACGACTCCATCGACTGGCTCGACAACGGCCTGATGGACGACTCGGTGCTCCAGACGGTGACGGACGAGGCCGCCAAGCGCTACCTGCGCGACATCGGCCGCCAGTAGAGAACCGGCCTCGCGCCGGGAGGACTGTCGTGGAAGGCCCGGCCGGGAGGCCGGGCCTTCCTGCGTCCGGGGGGCGGGTGGTATACACGGCGCGCACGAAGGAGGCCACGGGAGGAGCGCGATGACGAAGCGGGTGCGGGTCGGCGAGGTGATGATGGGGCGGCTGCAGCGGGGCGACGACCTGCTCGGCGCCCTGACGGAGCGGGCGAAGGCCGCCGGCGTCCGGGCGGGACGCCTCCAGGCCCTGGGCGCCGTGGAGAAGGCGCGGGTGGGGTTCTACGACCAGGCCGCCTTCGAGTACCGCTTCCTCGAGCTGGGGGAGCCCCTGGAGATCCTCGCGCTGATCGGCAACGTGTCGCTGCGGGACGGGGAGCCCATGGTCCACGCCCACGTGACCCTGGGGGACGGGCGGGGGAGGGCCTTCGGGGGGCACCTCGTGCCGGGCACCACGGTGTTCGCCTGCGAGTTCACGATCGAGGTCCTGGAGGGCGCCGAGTTCCACCGGGCGCGGGACGAAGCCACCGGCCTCCCCCTCTGGCGGGACTGAGGGGCCCCGCCTCCGGCGGTGTCTGCCCTCCACGCCGGATGCCCGGGTCTCCTTGGCCGCCCCACGGGGTTTCGGTTAGGATGCCCCGACTCGTGCGCGACGGCTCCCGACCCACCCGGAAGGAGGGCACCATGGCGGTCCACTACTCGGAGCTCGGCCTCGTAAACACCCGGGAGATGTTCCGGAAGGCCATGGAGGGCCGGTACGCGGTCCCCGCTTACAATTTCAACAACATGGAACAGCTCCAGGCCATCGTCACGGCCTGCGCGCAGACGCGGAGCCCGGTGATCCTGCAGGTGTCGAGCGGAGCCCGGAAGTACGCGAACGCCACGCTGTTGCGGTACATGGCCCAGGGCGCGGCGGCCATGGCGGCGGAGATGGGCAGCGCCCTGCCCATCGCGCTCCACCTGGATCACGGCGACACCTACGAGTTGTGCGTCTCCTGCATCGAGAGCGGGTTCTCCTCGGTCATGATCGACGGTTCGCACCACCCCTACGAGGACAACGTGGCGCTGACCCGGAAGGTAGTGGAGTACGCCCACGCCCGGGACGTGACCGTGGAGGCGGAGCTCGGGGTCCTGGCGGGCATCGAGGACGACGTCTCAGCGGAGCGCAGCACCTACACCAAGCCCGAGGAGGTGGAGGACTTCGTCGGCCGCACGGGCGTGGACAGCCTGGCGATCTCCATCGGCACGAGCCACGGCGCCTACAAGTTCAAGGTGAAGAGCCAGGACGAGGTGCCGCCCCTGCGCTTCGACATCCTGGACGAGGTGGAGCGCCGCATCCCGGGTTTCCCCATCGTGCTCCACGGCGCGTCGAGCGTGATGCCGGAGTACGTGGCGATGATCAACCGCCACGGGGGCGACCTGGCCGGGGCGGTCGGGGTGCCGGAGGAGCAGCTGCGGCGGGCCGCCGCGAGCGCGGTCTGCAAGATCAACATCGACTCGGACGGTCGCCTCGCCGTGACGGCCAAGATCCGGGAGTACCTGGCGGAGAACCCCAAGGAGTTCGACCCCCGCAAGTACCTGGGGGCCGCGCGTGCCGCGCTGGTGGAACTGCTCAAGCACAAGAACGAGGCGGTCCTCGGCAGCGCCGGCAAGGCCTGACGCACCCCGGACGGCCGGCGCGATCCCGTGGACTTCGCCCTGCTCAAGCTGTTGGCTCCGGCGGCCATGCCGCTCGGGGCCGCGCTCCTAGTCCTGATCCTGGCGCTTCTCGCCTCCTGGGGGTGGCCCCGGCTGAGCCGGATCCTCTTGCTGCTGGCGATCGTCGTCCTCGGGGCGCTCGGGAGCTCCGCGGTCGCCCAGCGGCTGATCCTGCCCCTGGAGCGCCTCTTCGCGGCTCCGGGGCCGGCGGGCAAGGCGGACGCCGCCGTGGTGCTCGCCGGCACGGTGGACCTGCGGCGCTCCAGCTTGGAGCGGATCGAGTTCTACGACCGGCCGGAGCGCATCATCGAGGGCGCCCGACTCGCCCGGGAGGGCAGGGTGCGCTGGCTGGTGATCTCGGGGGGGAGCGGCGACGCCTTCCTCCCGGAGGCGGCCGAGGCCGAGTTCCTGGCCGCCTTCGCACGGGAGCTCGGTGTGCCGTCGGCCTCGATCCTTCTCCAGAAGCGCAGCCGCAACACCCACGAGGACGCCGTCTACACGGCCGAGTTGCTGCGCACGCGGGGCATCGGGAGGTTCTTCCTGGTGACGAGCGGGTTCCACATGCCCCGTGCCGTGGCGTGCTTCCGGAAGGCGGGGCTGGAGCCCGTGCCCTACCCGGTCGACTTCCGCGCCACCCCGTTGGCGTCGAGTCCGCTCTCCTACCTGCCCACGGCCTCGGCGCTGGCGCTCTCGACCCTGGCCGCGCACGAGTACGTCGGGTACGCGGGGTATTGGATCGCCGGCTGGCTGTGAGCGGCCCGGAGGGGCCGGCGGAGGGGATGTCGTGGCGAAGGTCTCGGACCTGCTGGAGATGATCAAGTTCGGGCACACGGTGTTCGCGCTGCCCTTCGCGCTCACGGGCATGGTCCTCGCGGCCGGGGGCATCCCGAAGCTCTCGACTCTGTTCTGGATCGTCGCGGCCATGGTCGGGGCGCGGACCGCGGCCATGGCCTGGAACCGGATCGCCGACGCGGCGATCGACGCTCGGAACCCGCGCACCGCCGAACGCCACCTGCCCCAGGGCTCGGTCGCGCCCGGGGAGGCGTGGGCGCTGGTCGCCGGGGGTGTGGTGCTCCTGGAGCTCTCGGCGTGGGCCCTCAATCCCCTGTGCCTCAAGCTCTCGCCGCTCCCCCTGGCGGTGATCTTCCTCTATCCCTACGCGAAACGCTTCACCGTGCTGTGCCACTACCTCCTGGGGCTCGCCCTGGCGGCGGCGCCCCTGGGCGCGTGGGTCGCGGTGACCGGCCGGTGGAGCTGGCGGGTCGTGCCCCTGGGGGTCGCGGTGCTGGTGTGGGTTGCGGGCTTCGACATCCTCTACGCCCTCCAGGACGAGGAGTTCGACCGCGCCCACGGGCTCCACAGCGTTCCCCAGCGGTGGGGCCGCGGCCGCGCCCTCAAGGCCGCGGCGCGGCTCCACGCCCTGCTCGTGGCCCTCCTGCTGCTCCAGATCCCGCTCTTCGGCCTCGGGCTGTGGTACCTGCTCGGGGTCGGGGCGGTGGCCGCCCTGCTCCTCTACGAGCACGCCCTGGTCACCCCCTCCGACCTCTCCCGGCTCGACGCGGCGTTCTTCTCGATGAACGGCGTGATCAGCGTCGTGGTATTCGCGGCCACCTTCCTGGACGTGGTGCTGTGAGCCGGCTTCCCTCCCTGGCCGACGTGGGGCGACGGGTGGAGGCCGGCGACCGCCTGGGGGAGGACGAGGCCCTGGCCTTGCTCTCCTCCGAGGACCTCCTGGGGGTGGGTGAACTGGCGGACCGGTCCAACCGCGCCCGGAACGGCGACCGCGTCTTCTACAACGTGAACCGCCACATCAACCCGACCAACATCTGCGTGAACCGGTGCCGGTTCTGCGCCTTCAGCCGGAGCGAAGGAGAGCCCGGGGCGTACGCCCTGACCCTGGAGGACGTGCTCCGGCGGGCGGCCCGGGCCGAGGCGGAGGGGGCCACGGAGCTCCACGTGGTGGGCGGGCTGCACCCGGACCTCCCCATGGAGTGGTACCGGGACGTCCTGCAGGAACTGCGGAGTCGGCACCCCGGGCTGCACGTGAAGGGGTTCACCGCGGTGGAGATCGACCACCTGGCCCGGGTCTCCGGGCGCAGCGCCCGACAGGTGCTCGAGGAGCTGCGGGAGGCCGGCCTCGGAAGCCTTCCCGGCGGCGGCGCGGAGATCCTGCACGAACCGACGCGGCAGCGGATCTGCCCCGAGAAGATCTCCGGCGCCCGTTGGCTGGAGATCATGGAGATCGCCCACGGCCTGGGCCTGCGGTCGAACGCCACCATGCTCTACGGCCACGTCGAGAGCCGGGAGGACCGGGTGGAGCACCTGCGCCTGCTCCGGGACCTCCAGGACCGCACCGGAGGCTTCCAGGCCTTCATCCCCCTGGCGTTCCAGCCGAGGAACTCCGAGCTCGCCACCGGCGCCTCCACGACGGGCTTCGACGACCTGCGCACCCTGGCCGCCGCGCGGCTCTACCTGGACAACTTCGAGCACGTGAAGGCGTACTGGGTCATGCTCGGCGAGAAGATCTCCCAGGTGAGCCTCCACTTCGGGGTGGACGACCTGGACGGGACCGTGGTGGAGGAGCGCATCGCGCACGACGCCGGGGCCACCAGCCGCGAGGCCATGACCCGCGAGGACCTCGTGGCGCTCATCCGGGAGGCGGGCAAGGTGCCGGTGCTGCGCGACACCCTCTACCGGCCTGTGGGAGAGGCCGTGAGGCGTGAGACGTGAAGCGTGGGACGTGGAGCGTGAACGGTGACGGCGGGCGGATCGAGCGGGAAGAGGCCTTGCGGCTGCTTCGCGAGGAGCCGTTCCTGTCCCTGGGGCGCAGGGCCGACGAGGTGCGCCGGCGGCGGCACCCCGAGGGGATCGTCACGTTCGTGGTGGACCGGAACATCAACTACACCAACGTCTGCACCTGCCAGTGCCGCTTCTGCGCCTTCTACCGCACCCCCGGCCACCCGGAGGGCTACCTGCTCTCCCCGGACGAGATCTTCCGCAAGGTCGAGGAACTCGTGGAGCGCGGCGGCACCCAGATCCTGCTCCAGGGGGGGCTCCACCCCGACCTCCCGATCGAGTGGTTCGAGGACCTCTTCCGGGAGTTCGGGCGCAGGTTCCCGGGCGTACAGAACCACAGCCTCTCCCCGGCGGAGATCGTGCACCTGGCGCGGCTGGGCGGGATCGGCGTCCCCGAAGCCTTGCGGCGCCTGCGGGACGCCGGCCTCCACTCGATCCCCGGTGGGGGGGCCGAGGTCCTGGTCGACCGCGTGCGCCGGGAGATCAGCCCCAACAAGATCGGCTGGCGGGAGTGGGCCGGGGTGATGGAGGAGGCGCACCGGCTCGGCATGCCGACGACGGCCACCCTGATGTTCGGGGCCACCGAGACCGACGGGGACCTGGTGGAGCACCTCCTGCGGGTGAGGGAGCTGCAGGACCGGACCGGCGGGTTCACCGCCTTCATCCCCTGGACGTTCCAGCCGGGCCACACCGAGCTCGGGGAGGACACGGGCGGCCGTGCGGTGGGGGCCGTGCGCTACCTGCGGGTGCTGGCGGTGTCTCGTTTGTTTCTCGACAACGTGCCCAATGTGCAGGCATCCTGGGTGACCCAGGGGGAGAAGGTCGCCCAGGTGGCCCTGCGCTTCGGTGCGAACGACCTCGGGTCGACCATGCTGGAGGAAAACGTGGTCGCCGCGGCGGGTGTGCGCTTCCGGGTGGAGATGGGCCGACTGGTGGAGCTCATCCGGGACGCCGGGTTCCGCGCGGCCCAGCGGACCACGCTGTATCGGGTGGTGAGGGAGTTCTCGGCCGCTTCGGCCGGACTCGGAGGGGTGGAGGATGCAACGCCGTGAAGAGGAAAGGGAGGGCGCCGCCATGGTGAAGAGCGGGAAGGAGGCCGGGGGAGCGGAGCGACGCAAGGAGCCTCGCTACGACCGCAGCCTGCCGGTGCGGGTGGCCGACGACAGCCCCGACGGGCTCAAGGCCGAGTCGATCAACATCTCGACCCGGGGGCTGTACTGCAGGACCAGGCGCTACGTGGCGCCCTTCGCCAAGCTCAAGGTCGCCATGGAACTGCCCTTCGCTTCGCGGGAGCCCGCCACGGTGGAGTGCGAAGGGGTGGTCGTGCGGGTGGAGCCCCAGCCCGAGGCCGCGGGCGGCAAGGAGTACCGGGTGGCCGTGTACTTCCTCAACGTGGAGCGGGAGATCCAGGACCTGATCGCCCAGTACATCGAGGAGTCCCACTGACGGGAGCGCCCGACGGGCCGCCCGGGGCGCGGCCCGTTTCCGTGTCCCTGTTCACCGGCCGCCGGCGTGGAGGGCCGCGTCTGCGGCCGTGGCGGAGGCGCGTTTCGCCTCGACCTCCTTGACGAACTCCTCCCAGGCCGTCCAGTAGTCGTCCCCCCCCACGAACCCCAGGTCGTCGTGCCCCGCTCCGCGGACGGTGCGGAAGCGTTTGGGCTCCGATGCGGCATCGAACAGACGCCAGCCCATCCCGATGGGCGACACCTTGTCCTGGTCGCCGTGGAGGAAGAGCGTCGGGCAATCGAGGTGGCGGACGCGCTCGAGGCTCGGGAACTGGCCTCGGAGCCACGGCATGAGAAGATGGGAAAGGACGGGGTAGTGGTGGCGGGCCATGTCCTCCACGCTGGTGAAGGCCGACTCGAGGACGCACCCCGAGGGTTTGGCCTCCGAGGCCGACTGCAGTGCCACCGCGGCTCCGAGGCTGCGGCCGTAGAGGATCGCGCCCCTCCGGTCCCAACCCCTGGCCCGCACCAGGTTCCGGGCTCCCCGGGCGTCGGAGTACAGACCCTGCTCGGTGGGTGTCCCGCCGCTGCGCCCGTATCCCCGATAGTCGAAGAGAAGCACCCCGAGGCCCACCCGGTCGTAGAGACGACGGAGGATGTCCAGCCGGTGCGACACGTTGCCCGCGTTGCCGTGGAAGAACACCACGCAGGGACCCTCGCGCCGGCCCGGAACCCACCAGCCGTGCAGTTCCGTGCCGTCGGCGGCCGGGAACCAGACGTCCTCGTATTCCAGCCCGACCGCGCCCGGGGCGCCGAACGGGCCCTTCTCGGGGAAGTACAGGAACGTGTCCACGAGGCGCGAACAGCCCGCGGTGAGCGAGAGCGCGGCGACCACGAGGCATCCGATGAGACGTCGGGAGACCCCCATGGCCCCATTCTACCGGTTTGCACCGCCATGAACAGGCCAGAAGCGAGGCGGGCTGCGATTGATCTCCACGGGCCGCGCCGGGAGGACGCGTGAACGACCTCCCGGTGTGGGCCGATGCCCATCGAATACTCGACGCCCTCGAGCGGGAAGCGCCGCGTGCCCACGGCCCGCTGGGCGCAGCGCTGCACCGGCAGGGTTCCGCGCGCCTGCTCGGCGTGCGCGTGGAGGTGGACCGGGTCGTCGTGCGCGGCGAGGTGAGGGAGGGAGACGAGGCGCTCTTCCGCAGCGTGGTCCACGTGCGTCCGAGCCGCGTGGACGCGCGCTGCGACTGCGGAGCGCCCGAGTGGCCCTGCCCCCACGTGATCGCGGTGGCCCGGGCCTGGGCCTCGGGAGACTCCCCGGAGAGGCCGGACCGGATGCGCGGCTGGCGGGCGGTGCTCCAGGCGCTCGCCCCCGGGCGTTCGCGGCCTCCGGTGGTGCCGGGCCGGTCGGCGTTGGCGCACTGGGTGGCGCTGCGGCCGGTCGGGACGGGCGTCTGGGGGCTGGAGGTCCGGTGGCGCGCCTACCGCCTGACGTCCCGAGGGCCCGGCCGCGGCCGCTCCCTCTCGATCGCCGACCTGCTCGGCAACCCCCCTTCCTTCCTGACACCGGAAGACGAGGAGGTGCTCCGGCTCTGCCGCGGGGAGGACGAGTCGCGCCGCGACGGCGCGGTCCGCTTGTCCGGGGAGTCTGCCCACCGGGTGCTCCAGGCCCTGGGCAGGGTGGGCGCGGTCCACTGGGAGGAGGGGGGGGAGGCGGCCCGCTTCGACCCGAACCCGGTGGGCATCGAACTCTCCGTCGAGCCCGCCGGCGAGGGCGCGAGGCTTCGGCTGTCCTGGCGGGAGCTGGACGGGTCTGCGTGGGGTCCCGACCGGCCGAGGGTGGTCGCCGCGATCCCGCCGTGGGTGGAGTCGGGCGGCGTGCTCCGGACGGTTCACGGCGCTGCGGACCCGGCGGCGCTGGCGGCCCTGGTCGGGGGAGACCTCTCGATCCCCGGGCGGGACCTTCCCGCGTTCCTCGGCATGGCGGCTCCGGAACTGGAAGCCCACGGCGTCCGGGTGGACGCGTCGGGCCTGGACCACAGGGAGTTCTCGGTCGACGAGCTCCCGACGCCCCGGCTCTACCTCACGGAGGAGGCGGGTGGCCTGGCCGGTGAGCTGCGCTTCCGGTACGGGGACTTCGAGGTCTCGTCCGCCACCCCGGAGCCCGTGGTCAAGGTCTCCGCGGCGGGCCGGAAGGCCTTCGTGCGCCGGGACCCGGAGGCGGAGTTCCAGGCCACCGTGAGGCTGCGGGCCATGGGGTTCGCGCCCGTGGACCCCGGGCACTTCCGCATCGAGGGCGAGGAGGCCCTGGACTTCGTCCGGGTGCAGTTGGAGCCCCTGTCGGAGGAGTGGGAGGTCTTCGGCCAGGACCAGATGCGCCGGCACCGTGTCTCCCGGGCGACCCCCACCCTGGTGGTCCGCGCGGCGGCGATGGACGAGTGGCTCGAGGTGTCGGCGGAGGCCTCGGCGGGGGACGAACCGGTGGACCCCGGCAGCCTGGCGG
>CAZJSF010000032.1:0-10661 GCA_964548515.1 uncultured Thermodesulfobacteriota bacterium | reverse complement strand
TTGGCCCGCGGCGGCCGGTACGTGCGGCTTGGCGACGGCAGCCATGCCCTGCTGCCCCAGGAGTGGGGCCGCCGGATCGGGCCCGCCCTCCAGGAACTCGGCCTCTCCGAAGGCCGCGCCCGGGTCCCGCCCCACATGGCGCCGGTGGTCGCCGACCTGCTGGCGGCCACGGGGAACGGCGAGGTGGCGCCCGGGCCCCGATGGGAGGATCTCTCTGCGGCCCTCCAAGCCCGCGAGCCCGAAGGGGAGGGGGAGTGGCTCGTGCCCGAGGAGCTGCGCGACGTGCTCCGCCCCTACCAGGTGGCGGGGTACCGGTGGCTGCGCCGCATGGCCCGCGCCGGGCTCGGGTGTGTCCTCGCCGACGACATGGGCCTGGGGAAGACCGTGCAGGCCCTCGCCGTGTTGCTGGCCGAGGCCGGGGAGGGGAACACCCGGCCGAGCCTGGTGGTGACCCCCACCTCCGTGGTGCCCACCTGGGAGGCCGAGGCCACGCGGTTCGCGAAACCTTTGCGCGTGCTGCGCTACCAGGGGGCGGCGCGGCAGCTCCCCCCGGAGGGCATGGGGGGCTACGACCTCGTGGTGACCAGCTACGCGGTGCTGCGGCGCGACGTCCGGGAACTGGCGGCCGTGGAGTGGAGCTACGCCATCCTCGACGAAGCCCAGGCGATCAAGAACGCCGCGACCCAGACGGCCCGGGCGGCGGCCCGCCTGCAGGCCCGCAGGCGCCTGGCCCTCACCGGAACCCCGCTGGAGAACCATCTCGGGGAGCTCTGGAGCCAGTTCCGGTTCGTGGCCCCGGGGCTGCTGGGAACCGAGAGGAACTTCTCGCGGCGGTTCCTTCGTCCCGTGCTCGACGGGGACCGGCGGGCGCTGGAGGAACTGCAGAGACGGGTCCGGCCCTTCATCCTCCGGCGCCTCAAGGCGGAAGTGGCCCCGGAACTGCCGGAGAAGGTCGAGGCCGTCCTGCTGTGCGAGATGGGCCCGGAGCAGGAGCGCCTGTACCGTACGCTGCTTACCGGATACCGGGAGCGGGTGTTCCGGGAGTTGCGCGAGAAGGGCCTGCCCGGCGCCCGCTTCTCGGCGCTGGAAGCCCTCCTGCGCCTGCGGCAGGCGTGCTGCCACCCGGAGGTGCTGCCCCAGGAGGCGGGCCGGGGAGTCCCCTCGGCCAAGTTCGACGCCTTCCGGGAGTTCGTGAGCGAGATCGTCTCGGAGGGGCACCGTGTCCTCGTGTTCAGCCAGTTCGTCACCGTGCTCGGGATGCTGCGGAGCTGGTTCGAGGAAGCGGGCATCCCCCACCTCTACCTCGACGGGCGCACGCGGGACCGGGAGGCGCGGGTCCGGCGGTTCCAGGAGGACCAGGGCATCGCGGCGTTCCTCGTCAGCCTGCGCGCGGGGGGAACCGGCCTGAACCTGACCGGGGCGGACTACGTGATCCTCTACGACCCGTGGTGGAACCCCGCCGTGGAGACGCAGGCCCTGGACCGGGCCCACCGGATCGGGCAGACCCGCAAGGTGTTCGCGTACCGCTTCGTCACGCGCGGGACCGTGGAGGAGAAGATCTCGCGCCTCCAGGAGCGCAAGCGCACCCTCTCCCAGGACCTGATCCGCTCCGAGCGGCAGTGGAGCGAGGCCCTGAGCGAGGGAGATCTGGAGGAGCTCTTCGCGCCGTGAGCCCGGAGCGCGACTTGCGCGCCCCTTCCCCGTTTCGTATCCTGCCGCCGATTCCAGCCGACGCCCGGAGGACCCATGGACTGCACCCAGAGCGCGAACGCGGCGAAGTGCCCCTGCACCTACACCTCCTGCGACAAGCGGGGCGCCTGCTGCCAGTGCGTCGCCTACCACCGGTCGATGAACCAGATGGTGGCCTGCTACTTCCGGCCCGAGGTCGAGCGGACGTACGACCGGTCGATGAAGGCGTTCCTGGCCCAGTTCCCGTGAGGCAGGGCGCTTCCTGGACGGGGCCGCGAGCCGTGGTTACCCTGCTGACCGAGGCGGCCCGATCCGGGCCCCCGGACGAACCGTGAGGAGGGATTCGATGCTGAGCAAGAAGCTGCAGGACGCGATGAACGAGCAGATGAAGAACGAGTTCTACTCCGCCTACCTGTACAAGGGCATGCAGGCGTACTTCGAGGGGGAGGAGCTCAAGGGTTTCGGCAACTGGTTCCGGGTGCAGGCCCTGGAGGAGTTGACCCACGGGGACAAGTTCTTCGCCTTCATCAACGAGGCCGGCGGCAAGGCGGAGTTGCGCGCCATCGACGCGGTGCCGGCGACGTACAAGTCGCCCCTCCAGGCCTACGAGGCCGCGCTCAAGCACGAGCAGTTCGTGACGGCGCAGATCAACCAGTTGACGGACCTGGCGCGCAAGGAGAGCAACCACGCGGCCCAGATCTTCCTCCAGTGGTTCGTGACGGAGCAGGTGGAGGAGGAGGCCAACGCCACCTCCTACGTGCGGAAGCTCAAGCTGGTGAAGGGAGACGGGCGCGGCATCCTCCTGCTCGACCAGGAGGCGGGGCAGCGGGTGTTCACGCCGCCGGCTCCTTGACCCGGCCGCCGTGCAGGACCCAGGGAAGGCCCGGCACAGCCGGGCCTTCTTCATGCCCGCCCGGTGCCGCGCCGTTCGCCGGGAAGGAGGTGGGGTGCCGATGATCCGGGCCGCCGCACTGCTGTGCGCGCTCCTCGCCGCTGCGGCCGCGACGGTCGCCGCGCAGGACCCCTCGGCGGTGCACCACGAGATCGAGGCCACCGTGGAACCCGGCGCGCGGACGCTGCGGGTCAGGGACCGGGTCCGCCTGCCGGAGCGGCTCCGCGACCGTGAGGGCCGGGGGGTGCATCTGCTCCTGCGCTCCGGGCTGGAACCCAGGGTGGAGACGGAAGGGGCGACCCTGCGGCGCGCGGAGGGTGCCGGCGCCGCGGAGAGCTTCGGGCCGGGCGTGGGGGCCGAGGCCCTCCCCGAAGCCGCGGGGCTGGACCATCTGATCGTAGACCTTCCCCCCGGCGCCGACGGCTTCACCCTGACCTACGGCGGGGTGGTGCACGACCCCCTCTCCGCGGAGCAGGACTACGCCCGGGGTTTCCGCCAGACCTCGGGCCTCGTCTCCGAGGAGGGGACGTTCCTCTCCGGCGCCACGCTCTGGTACCCGTGGCTCGGCGACGACCCCCTCTCCTTCTCCCTGGAGGTCGTCCTGCCCGCCGGCTGGGATGCGGTGAGCCAGGGGCGGCGCACCCGCCACGAGCGGGGGGAGGCGGGCACCCGCGCCCGGTGGGAGTCGCACGAGCCCCAGGACGAGATCTACCTGATCGCCGGACCCTTCACGGAGTACCGCCGCCCGGCCGCTCCAGCGGAGGTCCAGGTGTTCCTCCGCCAGCCGGACCCTGCGCTCGCGGGGCGCTACTTGGAGGCGGGGGCGCAGTACCTCGACATGTATTCCCGCCTCCTGGGTGCGTACCCCTACCCGAAGTTCGCGCTCGTGGAGAATTTCTGGGACACGGGCTGGGGGATGCCGTCGTTTACGCTCCTGGGGTCCCGGATCATCCGCTTCCCCTTCATCCTCCACTCCTCGTACCCCCACGAGATCCTCCACAACTGGTGGGGCAACGGCGTGTACGTGGACTACGCCTCGGGGAACTGGTGCGAGGGCCTGACCGCCTATCTCGCCGACCACCTGATCCAGGAGGGGAGGGGAGCCGGGGCCGAGTACCGCCAGGCGACCCTCCAGAAGTACGCCGACTACGTGTCCCGGGGGCTCGACTTCCCCCTCGCGGAGTTCCGGAGCCGGCACAGTTCCGCGACGGAGGCCGTGGGGTACGGGAAGAGCCTGATGCTCTACCACATGCTCCGGCGCGACCTCGGAGACCGGCTCTTCGTCGACGGGTTGCGCCGGTTCTACGCCGACCGGAAGTTCCGCACGGCGTCCTTCGCGGACCTGCGGAACTCCCTGGAGGCGGCCTCGGGGAAGGACCTCGGAGCGACGTTCGACCAGTGGGTGGAGCGCGCCGGGGCCCCGGCGCTCAGGCTGCAGGGGGCGGCCGCCGAGCGCGAGGGCGACGGCTGGGCGGTCCGCCTCCGCTTGGCCCAGGTGCAGCCGGGGCCGCCGTACACACTGCGGGTGCCCGCGGCCGTGACCGTCGAGGGTCGCGCGGCCGCTGTCGTGGAGGTCCTGGAGTTCGCGGACAGGGAGCAGGAGTTCCACTTCCCGGTGCCGGGGCGACCCCTTCGGGTCGACGTGGACCCCGAGTTCGACCTGTTCCGCCGCCTCGACCCCGCGGAGATCCCGCCGGCCCTGAGCGGGGGGTTCGGTGCCGAACGGGTGCTCGCGGTCCTCCCGGCCGACGCGGCGGCGGATCTGCGCTCCGCCTACCGGGAGCTGGCGGAGTCCTGGGCCCGGTCGCAGCCGGGGCAGTGGGAGGTCGTGGAGGACTCGGCGGTGGAGGGCCTCCCGGCGGACCGGGCGGTGTGGCTCTTCGGGTGGGACAACCGGCTCCTGCCGGCGCTGGACCGGCAACTGGCCCCCTACGGCGCCCGGGCCGCCCCCGGCGGCGCCTCGTGGCCGGATGCCGAGGCGGAGGCCTCGCGGCATTCGGTGGTGCTCGTGGGCCGCCACCCGGACCGGGCCGACCTCACGGTCTCCTGGGTGGCGACGGCGAACGCGGCGGCGCTGCCCGGGCTGGGACGCAAGCTCCCCCACTACCACAAGTACAGCGCCCTGTCGTTCGAAGGGGACGAGCCCGCGAACGTGGCGAAGACCCGCTGGCCGGTGGTCGGGTCCCCCCTCACGGCCCAACTGGGAGACGGCCCGCCCGTGGACAGGGCCGCCCTCCCGCCGCGGGAGCCCCTGGCCAAGCTCCCGCCCGCCTTCTCCGCGGAGCGGATGAGGGAGACCGTACGGTTCCTCTCCGCCCCCGAGCGGGAGGGCCGGGGGTTCGGGAGCGGGGGTCTGGAGCAGGCGGCCGAGTTCATCGCCGCCGCCTTCCGCGAGGCGGGCCTGGCCCCCGGCGGGGAGGAGGGCGGCTATTTCCGGTCCTGGCGGGCCGAGGGCGGGGACCCGCCGGCGGAAAGGGTGCAGCGGAACGTCGTGGGGAGGATCCCGGGCAGCCGGCCGGAGTGGGACGGGCAGAGCGTGGTGGTCGCAGCCCACTACGACCACCTGGGCACCGGATGGCCGTCGGCGCGGGCCGAGGAGCGTGGCCGCCTCCACCCCGGAGCGGACGACAACGCGAGCGGGGTGGCGGTGCTGCTGGAACTGGCCCGGGTGCTGGGCCGGGACTTCCGCCCCGAGCGCACCGTGATCTTCGCCGCCTTCGCGGGGGAGGAGGCCGGGCGGCTCGGGTCTCGGAAATACGTGGAGGGCGAGACGAGCCATCCCGCCGGGCAGGTCATCGGCATGGTGAACCTCGACACCGTGGGCCGCCTGGGGGCGGGCAAGCTCCTGGTCCTGGGTGCGGACACCGCCCGGGAGTGGGTGCACATCTTCAACGGTGCGAGCTACGTGACCGGCGTCCCCGTGGAGGTCGTGGCCCGCGACCCCGGGGGGAGCGACCAGGTGAGCTTCCACGAGGCGGGGGTTCCTGCCGTGCAGCTCTTCACCGGGCCCCACCTGGACTACCACCGCTCCGGCGACGTGCCCGAGAAGGTCGACGCCGAAGGCCTGGTGAAGGTCGCGGCCGTGGCGAAGGAGGTGGTGGAGTACCTGTCGGCCCGCGCGGAGCCCCTGACCCGTCCCGAGGGGGAGAGCCCCGCGAACCGGGACCCGGGGCACCGGCAGGTGAGGCTGGGCACGGCGCCGGACTCCTCCTTCCCGGGTCCCGGGGTGCGCCTGTCCGGCGTGGTGCCGGGCTCGCCGGCCGAGGAGAGCGGCCTCCGGGAGGGGGACGTGATCGTGGAGCTCGGCGGCGAGGCCGTCGGCGCCCTCGCGGACCTCTCCCGCGCGCTCAAGGCGCTGGAACCGGGGCGCGAGGTCACCGTGCGCTTCCTGCGGGACGGCCAGGAGCGCACGGCCAGCGCGCGCGTCGTCACCCGCTGACGGCGCGCAGGGGGCCGGCCTTCCGGAATCGGAGAGGGCGGTGGTCACACCCGGGGGTGGAACGGCTTCGAGCCGGGGAGGTTCGGCATGCGTGCGGTGACGGCATTGTTCTTCGCGGCGGCGACGTTCTTGTCGGGGTGCGCGGGGATGGAGACGAAGACCGGCCAGGGGGCCGCGGTCGGGGCCGGGGTGGGTGCGGCGGCCGGCGCGGGCGTGGGCTACGCCGTCGGCAAGGACGCCAAGGGCGCGCTCATCGGGGCCGCCATCGGGGCGGCGGCCGGGGGGCTGACGGGCGCGGCCGTGGGCAGCTACATGGACAAGCAGGAGCAGGCCATGCGGGAGGCCCTGGCACAGTCCGAGGCCGCGAGCGTGCGTCGCGAGATGGACGTGCTCTCGGTGACGTTCAAGGGCGACGTGAGCTTCGACGTGGACTCGGCGGTGCTCAAGCCCGGCGCCCAGCAGGAGATCGCCCGGGTCGCGCAGGTCCTCAACCAGTACCCCCAGACCACGATCCTCGTGGCCGGCCACACCGACAGCACCGGCGCCGAGGAGTACAACCAGAAGCTCTCGGAGCGCCGGGCCGAGGCCGTGAAGAACGCGCTCGTCGGCCGGGGCGTGGCCCCCGACCGGATCACCATCGTGGGCCAGGGCGAGTCCATGCCGATCGCCGACAACGGAACCCCCGAGGGGCGGCAGATGAACCGGCGGGTCGAGATCCGCATCCAGCCGCGGCAGGGGTGAGGACGGCCATGGCGCAGAAGAGCGATCCGAAGCCCCTCACCGGCAAGCAGGCCCGCTTCCTCCGGGGCCTCGGCCACGACCTGGAACCCCTGGTCCTGGTGGGCAAGGAGGGGGTGACCGGGGCCGTGGCGGCCGCCCTCGAGGTGAACCTGGTGGCCCACGAGCTCGTCAAGGTCCGCATCGGCCAGGGCTGCGGCGGCGACCGCCACGAGGTGGCCGAGCAGCTGGCGGCCCGAACCGGCTCCCAGGTCGCGCAGGTCCTGGGCCGCACGGTGCTGCTGTACAGGCCGGGCGAAGAACGCAAGATCACGTTGCCGTGAGGGGGGGACGTTGGGGGAGGGGCCTGCGGGACGGGAAGATCCGGTGGTGATGCCGGCGCTTCGGAGGTCGAGGCGGGGTGCGACCGGGGCAGGAGCGGGATGGCTCGCCTTCGCCCTCTGCGTGGTTCCGAACCTTGTCGTGGGCGCTCCCCGGTGCCCCGAATCGTTTGGCACCTTCCTCGGACACTTCGGAAACGACAGGGCCTTCCAGCTCGAAAACACGACCTACCCCTTGAAGCACTCGACGGTCGACGTGGATGCCGGCCCAGGGCCGCGCGTTGTCGAGAGGGAGCTCTCCAGGGTCGAAGCAGAGGCCGCGGGCGTGGTGTTCTACCCGTCCTCGGCGGAGCAGGAGCGCGCGGGCCTGGTTCCCGAGGTCGAGGAAATCGGCTCGACGAGGGTGATCGTTCGGCTCCGCAAGGCAGACACCGGGTACCTGCTCGTCTACGACTTCCGAAGGGTGCAGGGTTGCTGGAAGCTCGTCGCCTTCGAGGATGCCTCCACGTGAAGGACAGGGAGGGTGAGCGACCCGACACGCCGGGCGGCACCGTCTTCCTTTGTTCCGAGGGCATGTGGAGCTTCGGCCACGGGTCGAACCACCCGCTCAAGCCCGAGCGGCTGCGGCGGACCTTTGAGCTCCTGAAGGCCTACGGTGCGTTCGAGTTGCCGGGATCGAGGGTCGTGGAGCCGGCTCCGGCGTCCCGCGACGACCTGCTCCTGTTCCACACGGCGGACTACGTGGACGCGGTGGAGCGGCTGGGGCGGGGGGATCCGCGGGCCGATCCCCGGAGGTACGGCTTCGGACCGGGAGACAATCCGGTCTTCCCGGGCATGTACGAGGTCGAGGCACTGAAGACCGGGGGCACGCTGGGGGGGGCTCGTCTGCTCGTCGCGGCCCGTGCCCGGAGGGCCTTCGCCTTCGGGGGCGGGTTCCACCACGCGGGGCCGGCGAAGGCCCACGGGTTCTGCGTGTTCAACGACGCGGCCGTCGCCATCCGCTGGCTGGTGGGCCAGGGGCTGCGGGTCGCCTACGTGGACGTGGACGCCCACCACGGCGACGGGGTGCAGGAGGCGTTCTACGAGTCGGACCGGGTGCTGACGGTCTCGCTCCACCAGACGCCGCTCACCCTGTTCCCGGGCACCGGGTTCCCGGAGGAGTTGGGGGAGGGCGCCGGTCGTGGCTACAGCCTCAACGTGCCGCTCGCCCCGTACACCGGCGACGAACTCTACCTCTGGGCTTTCCGCCAGGTGGTGCCGCCGGCGGTGACCCGCTTCGCCCCGGACGTCCTGGTCACGCAACTCGGCGTCGACACCCACTTCGCCGACCCCCTGGCCCAACTGCTCCTCACCACCCAGGGATACGAGGCGGTGGTGCGGGAACTGGCCGCCCTGGCCCCGGACGGGCGGCCCTGGCTCGCGCTGGGCGGTGGCGGCTACGCGGTGGACGTGGTGCCGCGGGCGTGGACGCTGGCCTACGGGGTGATCTCCGGACATGTCTTCCCCGACGAATTTCCGGAGGCGTACGCCCGGGAGTACGGGCCGGGTGTGCTTCGCGACGCCTTCCGGCCCGAGCCCGACGAGTCGCTGCGAGAGGCCGCCCGGCGGTACGCCGAGGCCGGGGTGGACACCCTGCGGGCCGAGGTCGGGGCCTTGTGGGGGCTGTGACGGGACGGACGGGATTCCGGCGCGGGGCCTTAGCACGGACTGGGGGGACGGGCGGCCGCCCGGGAGGGAGGAGCGGATGACGAGAGCGGGAAACGCGGCGGTCCTGAGCCTGGTGATCCCCGGGGTGGGGCAGTTCTACAACGGGCACTTCTGGCGGGGCGTATTCTGGTTCGTGGTGACGCCGGGGCTGTGGATCGGGTCCGGAGGGCTCCTCGGGTGGATCTGTCACGTGATCTCGGCCGTCGCGGCCTACCGGAAGGCGGAGGAACTCGCGGCCGGCCCGGCGGCGTGACCACGCGTCGTCCGCGCCCTCAGGGACTCGGATCCTCCGCGTCCGGCAGGGGTGTCCCATCCGGGCCCAGACGGATGACGTCCTGGAACCGGCGGACCACCACGTAGTTCTGCACGCGCAGCCGCATCAGGGCGCAGCCCGGCGAGGCGAGGAACTCCCGCAGGGCCGGGTGCTTCGCCAGGTACGGCCCCGCCAGCAGCTCCCGGTCGCCCCCGCGCAGTTCCTCGGCGAACCCCACGGCGGTAACGGCCACGGCCTCCCCGAAGTCGCTCTCGCGGTTGGAGCGGTTGTCCACCAGCAGGGCGACCCGTCGGTCGGCCCGCAGGTTCGCGTACTTGCGGGTGGCGCGGTCGGTGGCGAAGAGCAGTTCTCCCGCCTGCGGACCTTCGGCGAACGCCACCAGGCTCGCGTAGGGCTGACCGCCGCCCTGGGTGGAGAGGACGCCCAGGGGTTGGGAGCGCAGGAGGGCCTGCAGCGTCGAGCGAGCGTCGTTCATGCGGGCGGCTCCGAAGCGAGGATCTGCCGGAGCGCCGGTTCCAGCTCCGGGTAGAGGAACGTGAACCCGGCCTCGCGCAGGCGGACGGGCGAGGCCTTCTGACTCGAGAGCACCACCTGGGCGCACTCGCCGAGAAGGAGTCGCAGGGCGGGGGCGGGCGCCCAGGCCAGGGCCGGCCGGTGGAGCGCCCGGCCCACCGCGCGGGCCACCTCGAGCTGCCGGGCCGGGTTCGGCGAGCAGAAGTTGTAGGGGCCCTCCGCGTCGTTCCGTTCGAGGAGGAACCCGAGGCCCCGGACCACGTCTTCCAGGTGCACCCAGGCCATCCACTGGCGGCCCGAACCCAGCGCGCCGCCGAGGAAGCGGCGGGCGGCCTTGGCCATCTCGGCGAGCGCCCCTCCCCCCCGACCCAGGACGATGCCGAAGCGGGCCAGGCACACCCGGGCTCCCCGACCGCGAGCCGCCCCGGCCTCCTCCTCCCAGTCCCGGGCGACCCCGGCGAGGAAGTCCCCCCCCGGCGGCGACGATTCCGTGAGTTCCCGCTCCCCCGCGTCGCCGTAGATGCCGATGCCCGAGGCGCTGACCAGGACGAAGGGGCGGTCCCGGGGAATCCGGGCCGCCAGGTTGCGGGTGGTGGCAAGCCGGCTCTCCCGGATCGCCACCTTTCCCGCGGCGTCCCAGCGGCTGAAGACCGGGGCCCCCGCCAGATTGACGCCCGCGTCGCACTCGGCGACCGGGTCCCACCAGGGGCCCGGTCGGATCGGGTCCCCCCGGACCACCTCCACGCCTTCCGGCACGCCGGCCGCGGGCTCGGCCTCCCGGGCGAGCAGGACGACGCCGTGCCCGGCCGCCCGCAGTTCGGGCAGGAGCCGCGTGCCCACGAACCCGGTGCCGCCGGTGACGAAGATCCTCACGACAAGCCTCCCGACACTTCGTTGCCGCTCACAGGGCGGGTGACCCTAGTCCCTCGGTTCGCGGCCGTCAAACCCGAGGGCCGAAGTGGTGCTGGTCGCCTCCCCGGGGCCTTGTGGCGAGGCAGGAGGATCCGTCCGACGTGCGGGTCGCAACTGCGATCGGGCAGAGAATATAGACGAAAGGCCCCCTTGTTGTTTTGTAATTGTCCGATATCG